>NZ_JADPJF010000109.1:29162-61816 GCF_023073295.1 Bradyrhizobium sp. 23
AAGCGCCGTCCCCAGCGCGATCAGCGGGCCGGTCTCGGTCAGCACCTTGAACAGGGACTTCTTCGACATGCGATCTCGGCACGTGCAATAGGGATCAGGACAGGCTCGATATAATAACGGAATCGGGCGCCAAACGGGCAGATTCTCTTTCAGATTCTCTTCAGATCCTTGAGATTCTGGGCCCAGATTCTCGGCCCAGAATTATTGGCCCATACACGGCGAACCGCCGCCCCGGTCAAGACTGCCGGCCAAAATCCCTGTTCAGGGTTACTTTCGGCGCGATTTTACTGCCCCCGCAGCCGATTCAGCGCGTCGGAGGAGGCAAATCCATCCGCGGGGACCCCGATCGAGGCCTGGAAGTTGCGCAGGGCTTCCCGGGTCTGGCCGCCGAACTGGCCGTCGGGGGTGCCCCTGTAGAAGCCGCGCTGGGCCAGCAGCTGCTGGAGTTCCAGCCGCTCGGTCCGGGACAGCTCCCGTTCCTGCCGCGGCCAGGGCTGAACGAACGGCTGGCCGCCGCGGAGGCGATCGGCGAAATGGCCAATCGCCAGCGCATAGGCCTCGGCCGGGTTGTACTTCATGATGACCCGGAAGTTCTGCAGCATCAGGAAGCCGGGCCCTTGGGCACCGGCCGGCGCCAGCAGATAGGCCTTCTCGGCTGGATGCGGGAAGGGCTGGTTGGTCGGGCGCTTGAGGCCGAGCTTCTCCCACTGCGCTACCGTCATCGCCTTGGCGCGGTCGGCCAGCATGTAGTTGAAGCCTTGGGGCACCACGACCTCGTAGCCCCAGGTCTGGCCGGCCTGCCAGCCGTCCTTCTTCAGATTGTTGGCGGTCGACGCAATCAGGTCGGAGGGATTGTCGACGACGTCACGCCGGCCGTCGCCGTCGCCGTCCACGGCAAAGCGCTTGAACGCGGTCGGCATGAACTGGGTCGGGCCGAAGGCGCCGGCCCAGGAGCCGCGCAATTGTTCGGGCCTGAGATCGCCGCGGTTGAGGATCTCCAGCGCGGAGAGGAATTCGTCCTTGAAGTAAGCCTGGCGGCGGCCGATGCAGGCGAGCGTCGCGGTCGATTGCAGCACGCTGCGGTCGCCCATCTGCGTCGAGTAGTTGGACTCGATGCCCCAGATCGAGGCGATGACATAACGATCGACGCCGGTGGCTTTTTCGGTGGCCTCGAACTGCGCCTTGTATTTGGCCAGGACCTCGCGGCCCTTGGCGAGGCGGTTGTCGTTCACGAGGATGTCGAGATAATCCCAAATCGACTTGGTGAACTCGGGCTGCGAATCCATCAGGTCCATGATGCGCAGATCGGGCGCGAGGCCTTCAGTGAAGCGCTGGAAATTTTCCTGCGTGATGTTGCGCCGTGCGGCATCGGGCCACATGCCTGCGACGCAATTGTTGAAGTTACCCGCGGCCTCTCGGATCGCGGCGGCTGTCATCAGCGGATGCCCGGAGGCGCCATCCTCGCCGGTCCAAGGTTGAACTCCCGTTTGAGCGCCGCTGGGCCCGGGCGCTGCTGGCGAAGGCGCCTGGTTCGGGCCGGAGAAAATACCGCCGAACAGATTGGACAAACCGTTCTGAGCCTGCGCGCTGGCGGGAAGTGGGAACAGCAGGGCGGTCGCAATCATCGTCGCACCGGTCACGGACCCGCCCCGTTTTGCCAGCCCTGCCATTGATTGCATCATGTCCACACCTGTCCGGCCAAAATCCGCCATCAGGAGGCCTGGTTACGGTTGCCAACAGCTTAACAAAGGTGAAATTTTGATGGTGGCCTTTTTCTTAACTCTGTGAGGATGAGGCCCCACATCCGCCTTTGTTGGCGGCTGCAAACAAGCTAGCAAGATGCCATTGCTCCCTTCACGTGTTCCTCAGGTATTCGATCAATCCCATGAAAATCCGCAAAGCCGTATTTCCCGTTGCCGGCCTCGGCACCCGCGTCCTGCCCGCCACCAAGGCGATGCCGAAGGAAATGCTGACGATCGTCGACAAGCCGCTGATCCAGTACGTCTATGACGAGGCCCGGGAAGCCGGCATCGAGCACTTCATCTTTGTCACCGGCCGCAACAAAAGTGTCATCGAAGATCATTTCGACCGGATGTTCGAGCTCGATGCGACGCTGGCCGCGCGCGGCAAGAAGACCGAGCAGGACGTTCTGGCGCAGAACCAGCCGGAGGCCGGCGCCGTCAGCTTCACCCGCCAGCAGGCGCCGCTCGGCCTCGGTCACGCGGTCTGGTGCGCACGCGACATCGTCGGCAACGAGCCGTTCGCGGTCGTGCTGCCGGACGAGCTCGTGCTCAATTCGCCCGGCTGCCTGAAGCAGATGATCGACACCGCCAGCAAGCTCGGCGAAAAATCCAATGTCATCGCGGTCGAGGCGGTGCCCGACCATCTGACCCATCAATACGGCATCTGCGGCGTCGGCAAACGCACCGGCAAGATGTTCGAGGTCGACGGCATGGTCGAGAAGCCGGCCAAGGGCACCGCGCCCTCCAACCTCTCGATCACCGGCCGCTACATCCTGCAGCCGGAGATCTTCAAGATCCTGGAGACCCAGGAGCGCGGCGCCGGCGGAGAGATCCAGCTCACCGATGCCATGATCGGCCTCGCCAGATCGCAAAGCTTCTACGGCGTCGAGTTCGAGGGCGAGCGCCATGATTGCGGCTCCAAGCCCGGCTTCCTCCGCGCCAACATCGCCTACGGCCTGAAGCGGCCGGAGCTGCGTGACGGGCTCATTGCGGAAATGAAGAAGTATTTGGGGCAGTAGCGCTCCGCTCGTCATTGCGAGGAGCGAAGCGACGAAGCAATCCAGGCTGTCTTCGCGGAGACAGTCTGGATTGCTTCGCTTCGCTCGCAATGACGGAACGAAACCCTCACGCCACCAGCGACAGCTTCGGCAAGCTTGCGACCACCGACTGGTTGCGGCCGCCGGCTTTTGCGGCGTAGAGCGCCTTGTCGGCGGCGGCGACCAGGATCGGCCAGTCCATGCCGGTGGTGGGAACGAGGCTCGCGATGCCGCAGGACACCGTCGAGCTCGTGTGGTCGTCGGACCATCCCTGCACCTTGGCGCGGATCGTCTCGGCCACCAGGAGGGCGTCCGTGACCGAGGTGCCCGGCAGCAGCACGGCGAATTCCTCACCGCCATAGCGCGCGGCGCAGTCGCCGGCGCGGCTCACCGAATCGGAAATGCAGATGGCGATGCCGACCAGCACCTGGTCGCCGGCCTGGTGGCCGAACGTGTCGTTGTAGGCCTTGAAGTGATCGGCATCGATCATCAAGAGCGCGATCGGCGTCTGCTGCCGCATCGCGCGGCGCCATTCGACGTCGATCACCTGGTCGAACTTGCGGCGGTTCTTCAGGCCGGTGAGCGCGTCGGTCGTCGCCATCTCCTCGAGCTTGCGCTCGGCCTCGGCGCGCCGGCCGATCTCGCGCGCGAGCACCAGCGTCGATGCCAGCATGAACAGGCTGAGCGCCACGACCACGGCGCCGATGCGGTAGGCTTCCCTCTGCCAGAGCTCGAACACGGTGTTCAGTGGCTTACCTGCCACCACGAATAGCGGGCTGGTCCCACCGCTGCGGACATAGAGCCGCGGCGTGCCGTCGATCGGCCCCTGTCCGGCGAATGCGCTGCCGACCTTCAGATTTTCGGCCTTCCAGACCGGCCGGTCGGCCAGATTCGTGCCGATCACGTCGAGATCAAACGGCCGCCGCATCATGACGGTACGGTCGCGCCTGAGCACGGTGATGGTATCGTCGGGATCGAGGCTCAGCCGCTCGAACAATTCGTGGAAATAGCTGAAGCGGATCGATCCGGCGACGACGCCGAGAAAGCCGCCGTCGGTATCGCTGATGCGCCGGCTCAGCACGATCGAATAAGCGCCGCGGAACAGCATGGGACGGCTGATGAAGAGCCCGGCTTGCGGATTGTCCCGATGGGCCTTGAAGTAATCCTCGTCGCCCCGGTTCACGACAACGGGATCGAGCGTCGAGGCGTCAATGGTCAACCGGCCGTCGGCGTCGAACACCTGGATCGCGCCGAAATGCCTCGCCGTGGTCGAATGGTCGAACAGGATGAGGTGACGGATCGGCTTCGAGACCGTGGCGATTTCCGGCAGCAGCATGTTGCTGGCGACCGCCTTAAGGGCCAGATCGTAGATCTCGATGTTGCGGCTGACGTCGGACTCGATGGTCGTCGCCAGGTTTTCCAGCGTCTGGCGGGCGAGCGCCTCCTCGCCGCGGCGCATGTCCAGCATGACGTTGACGCAAATGGCGGAAAAGCCGATCACCGTCACCACGGACGAGATGATCAGCAGCTTCGCCGAAAGCCGCCATGGCCGGCGGGCCGTGACGTCGCGCCATCGAGACAACATCGTTTGCTCCCGACACCAGTGAATGCGCCCGAAAGCTTGAGTAGTGTTTAAGCCGGGACGGCGCTGCCGGAATGAGTTAAAAATTGGTTTCCGCGGCTCACGTTTTTGGGCAAAGCGGAGCTTCGACCAGCGAAGAGGACAGCGGTGAACGACTACGACGCGTTGCGCGATTATCTGATGCGGCAGAAGCAGGCGGAATTCGTGCTGACCTATGAACAGATCGAAGAGATTATCGGCGCGGCCCTGCCGCGCGCGGCGAATCGTGCCTCATGGTGGGACAGCCTGCGCAGCCCGGATATCCAGATGCCGCAACGCGAAGCCTGCCTCGCCGCGGGTTTCAAGGCGATGCGGATGCCGGACGGTGCGAGCGTGCGGTTCACCAAGCTGAAGAGTGACCGGCGCAGGCCTGGGTGAGGCGAAGGGAAAGTCAGCTCGCCGCTTCCAGGCGCACTTCCGTGAGCAGGCGCATCGCGGCGTCGGCATCCATGGGTTCGCCAAAGGCAAACCCTTGCGCGTATTCGCAGCCCATCTGGTAGAGCTCGACCGCGTCGGAATCGGTCTCGGCACCTTCGGCGACCACGTCCATGCCGAGGTCGTGCGCGAGCGCGATGATGGACTTCAGGATCACCGGGCGGGTGCCGCGGTTGGTGGTGCGCACGAAGGACTGGTCGATCTTGATGGTGTCGAACGGGAAGCGCTGCAGATAGGCCAGCGACGAATGGCCGGTGCCGAAATCGTCGAGCGACAGCCCGGTGCCGAGTTCGCGGATGCGCGTCAGCATCTGCGCCGCGTGCTCCGGATTCTCCATCACCAGCGATTCCGTCAGCTCCAGCTTCAGCGTGCCGCGCGCGACCGAGGAGCGCGACAGCACGGTGCGGATGTCGTGGATCAGATCGTGGCGCAGCAATTGGCGCGAGGAGACGTTGACCGATGCGAAGATCGGCTCGCGCGAGCGCATCGCGCGCTGCCAGATCGAGAGCTGCTTGGCGGTCTGGTCGAGCACGAACATGCCGAGGTCGATGATCAGGCCGGTCTCTTCCGCGATGGTGATGAATTCCGAGGGCGCCATGCGTCCGAGCTTGGGATGATCCCAGCGCACCAGCGCCTCGAAGCCGGCGACCGAACGGTCTTCAAGCCGCACGATCGGCTGGTACAGGATCGTGAGCTCCTGCCGCTCGATGGCGCGGCGCAGTTCGCTCTCCAGCGTCAGCCGGTCGGTTTTTCGCGCGCGCATCGCGGACTTGTAGACGTCGATGCGGTCGCCGCCGATGCGCTTGGAGTGATACATCGCGAGCTCGGCGTCCTTGATGATCTCGTCCGTGAGCTGAACTTGCGGATCGGACAAGGCGAGGCCGATCGAGGCCGTGAGAAAGATTTCGCGTTCGTTGAAGGCGATCGGCGCGCGGATGGTCTTGCGGATGGTCTCGGCGAAGGCGGTGATGCGGGCGGGGTCCTGCTCCGAGAGCAGGATCAAGCCGAACTGGTCGCCCGCGAGCCGCGCCAGCGTATCCTGCGGCTTCAGGATGCGGGTGAGGCGGCGGGCCAGCGTCAGCAGGATGGAATCGCCGACCGCGATGCCGACGGAATCGTTGACCTGCTTGAAGCGGTCGAGGTCGATCACCATCAGCGTCGGCCGCAGCGTCGGCATGGTCTTGGCGAAATGCGCGACGGCGCCGAGCCGGTCCATGAACAGCTTGCGGTTGGGCAGGCCGGTGAGATTGTCATGCACCGAATCGTGCAGCAGGCGCTCCTCGGCGTTGCGCAGCTCGGTGACGTCGGTGAGGGTGCCGACCACGCGCGAGACCTCGCCGTCGGAGCCGACCACCGGGCGCGCCTTCAGCGCGAACCACATGAAGTGACCGTCCGGCGTGCGCAGGCGGAAATCCTGCACCAAGCGGCCGCGGCGCTGGTCGAGCACGCTGTCGAGCGCGGCGCGGAAACGGTCCTGGTCGAGCGGGTGCAGCACTTCGAGCCAGGAGGCGGCCGGGCCTTCCAGCGTGCCGCGCTTGAGGCCGAGCAGGGCCTCGGTCTCAGGGCTGGTAAAGACCTTGTCGGCGGACACGTCCCAGTCCCAGATCAAATCGCCGGAACCGGCCAGCGCCAGCGCGCGGCGCTCGATGTCGGAGACGACGCCGGTGGTGGCGCCGCCGCCGGCGAACGCATGCTGCATCACCGTGAAGCCGATCAGCATCACGATCAGCACGAGGCCGCCGAGCAGCGCAGGGCCGACGATGTCGTTGGTGACGGAGCCTGCGACCGTCATGCCGGCCGCGACCACCCAGACCACCAGCAGGAACCAGGTCGGGATCAGCAGCACAGCGCGGTCGAAGCCGTGGGTGGAGAGATAGACGATCAGCGCGAAGCCGGCGAAGGCAATCAGCACCAGCGATATGCGCGCGATGCCGGAGGCCACCGCAGGGTCGAACAGGGCCAGCGCCACCAGTGATCCCAGGAACGCGAGCCAGCCCACGGTGATGTGGGAATAGCGCACGTGCCATCGACTGAGATTGAGATAGGCGAACAGGAACACCAGCAGCGTCGCCGCCAGGATCGCCTCACCCGCCGCGCGCCAGATGCGCTCGGCGTTGTTCGACATGTCGAGCACCTTGCCCCAGAAGCCGAAATCGACGCCGATATAGACCAACACCGCCCAAGCCAGCGCCGCGGCGGCCGGGAACATGATGCTGCCCTTGACCACGAACAGGATTGTCAGCACCAGCGCCAGCAAGCCGGAGATGCCGATCACGATGCCCTGGTACAGCGTGAACGAGTTGACCTTGTCCTTGTAGGATTCCGGCTCCCACAGATAGAGCTGCGGCAGCTTGTCGGTGCGCAGCTCCGCGACGAAGGTGACGACCGCGCCGGGATCGAGGGTGACGCGGAAGACGTCGGCGGTCGGGCTCTCCTGCCGCTCCGGCCGGTCGCCGGTCGAGGGCGTGATGGTCGCGATGCGCGACAGCCCGAGGTCGGGCCACAGCAGCCCCGAGGAGACGATACGGTAATGCGGAGCGACGATCAGGCGGTCGAGCTGGTCGTCGGTGTTGTTGGCGAGCGCGAACACCACCCAGTTCTGGCCGCCTTCGCGGGCGCGCACCTCGATGCGGCGGACGATGCCGTCGGTGCCGGGCGCGGTCGAGACCTGGATGCGGTCGGCGTCGCTGCGCTGATGCTCGAGCACGCCGGTGAGGTCGATCGCGGGCGCGTCACCGCGGACGCTGACAGCGTCCAGCGCGCGCGCCGGGAACGCGCAGACGAGAATCATGAGGCCCAGCGCTATGGGCGCGAGGCACCTGATCAGACGCAAGGTCAGTTCTCCGCGTTCGACGCAAACTCTTCGGTGCAGGCTCTTCGGTGCACGGCGTTTTCCGAACGGAACAAGGTGGTTCGGTGCGTCGCGATAGATGCCACGAAAGCAAGGAAAATCAAAGGGTTTCCGGCTTGCCCTGTGGGCCGTTGGCCTAGACCTCCAACACAATTTTGCCAATATGTGCCGAGGTTTCCATCCGCCGGTGCGCGTCGGATGCCTTTTCCAGCGGGAAAGTGCTGTCCATCAGCGGCTTGACGCGGCCTTCGCGCAAAAGCGGCATCACTTTCGCCTCGATCGCGGCCACCATCGCCGCCTTGTCCGCATTACTACGGGGGCGCAGCGTCGAGCCGGTATGGGTCAGGCGCTTCACCATCACCTTGGCGATGTTGACGGTGACCTTGGGCCCGTTGAGGGTCGCGATCTGCACGATGCGGCCGTCGAGCGCTGCGGCGTCATAGTTGCGATCGACATAGTCGCCGGCGACCATGTCGAGGATCAGATTGGCGCCGGCATTGTTGGTCTCCGCCTTGACCACGGCGACGAAGTCTTCGGTCTTGTAGTTGATGGCACGATCCGCGCCGAGCTTGAGGCAGGCATCGATCTTGTCCTGCGATCCCACGGTGACGATCACCTTGGCGCCGAAAGCTTTTGCGAGCTGGATCGCCATGGTGCCGATGCCGGAAGAGCCGCCGTGGATCAGCAGCGTCTCGCCGGCCTTCAGGGCGCCGCGCTCGAACACATTGTGCCAGACCGTCATCAGTGTTTCCGGCAGTGCGCCGGCTTCCTTGATCGACAGCGACGGCGGCACGCTCATCGCCTGACCGTCCTGCGCGATGCAGTACTGCGCATAACCGCCACCGGCGACCAGCGACATCACCTTGTCACCGATCTTGTGCCGCTTGGCGTTGCTGCCGACGGCCACCACTTCGCCGGCGATTTCGAGGCCGGGCAGGTCGCTGGCGCCGGGCGGCGGCGGATAGGCGCCGGAGCGCTGCGCGACATCGGGCCGGTTGACGCCGGCGGCCTGCACCTTGACCAGGATCTCGTCGGGGCCGGGCTGCGGCAGCGCCCGTTGTTCCGGCACCAGCACCTCCGGTCCGCCGGGTTTCGAGATGGCGACCACGGTCATTTGCGCGGGCAGCTTGTCCATGATGTGTCCTTGAGCAAAGGTGCGGGATGGAACGAGGCCATTGCTTAGCCAGCGCGGTGCAGGCTGGCAACCGCCTCAGCCGCTTGTGAGGCGAACGCAGGAGGAACCAGGATGGCGATGGAAGACGACGACCGCCCGCGCAAGAAGATCAGCCATGACATCGGACAGGATCTCTCACTCTTGTCGGTGGAGGAACTGACCGACCGCATCGCGCTTCTCAAGGGCGAGATCGCAAGATTGGAAGAAGCCGCAACAAAGAAGCGCGCCTCGCGTGATGCGGCCAACAGCGTTTTCAAGAAGTAGCGGATTGGAAGAGGAGCGCCAGCCACTTCCACGGCGTCATGGCCGGGCACGTCCGAAGGACGGCGTCGCTTCCGCTCGCCTATGTCCCGGCCATCACGTTCTTGATCTTTCGCCGAAGGAGAGGACGTGGAAGCCCGGGCATGACGGGCAGTTTGTTCCGCGGGCCCACTCGGCCACTGACCGACATGGCTAACGAACCCTCAAGATAATCGCTCGTTTACTCCACATTAAGCTTTCGAGTTTATGACTGGGAACTGTCCTCGTTTGGACACCGAGTGGCTCCTGTCCACTCTGTTTGACGCCTCCCTGTTATCAACTTTCAAAGCCGCCGGTTTTCCGGCGGCTCTTTTTTTGCGCCCAGCTCCGCCTTTTTGCGTCTCGCCGCGGTTGAATTCCGGGCAAAGACCCGCGGAAACCATATCCGCGCTTGTCACTGGACTCGGCGTCTCGCCCGCGCAATGATTTGTTCATCATAAGCCGGTGCCAAAGCCGGGCGTCAGACAGTTGCGTAAGGGGCGTTAACCATGGAACGTTTGCAAGCCGAAGGCGCTCTCGTTCAACTCAGCGAGCGGTTCACCAATTCTGCGGCGTTCGGCGTCCTCTTCCGCGAGGGCATGGACTTGGTCGAGGAGACCGCCGCCTATCTCGATGGCGCCGGCCGCACCGAGGCCAAGGCGCTCGATCGTGCCGTCAGCCTCACCTATGCGACCGAGAGCATGCGTCTGACCACCCGCCTGATGCAGCTCGCCTCGTGGCTGCTGCTGCACCGCGCCGTGAAGGAAGGCGAGATGACGCTGGGCCAGGCCAATCGCGAAAAGACCAAGGTCAAGCTCTCCGCCGCCGATCCCGGCTCAACCGACACCATCGAGAAGCTGCCGTCGCAGCTCCAGGACCTGATCCATCGCTCGATGAGCCTTCAGACCCGCGTGCGCCGCCTGGACAACACCATCCACACCCCGCCGGTCGATCATTCCTCGATCGGCAACCCGCTGGTGCCGCATCTCAACGCGTTGAAGGCGGCGTTCGAGCGGTAAGCTCCCGTCATCGCGACGAGCGCCCCCAAAACAAAAAACGCCTCCGGCTCTCCGGGGGCGTTTTCGTCTCCAGCCTCGAGGGGCCGGATCAATCCTTTTTGAGAAAGCCCGAAAACTTCTTCTGGAAGCGCGAGACGCGGCCGCCGCGATCCAGCAGCTGCGCGTTGCCGCCGGTCCAGGCCGGGTGCGACTTGGGGTCGATGTCGAGGTTCAGCGTGTCGCCTTCCTTGCCCCAGGTGGAGCGGGTCAGGTACTCGGTTCCGTCGGTCATCACGACCTTAATCGTATGATAGTTCGGGTGAATTTCGGCTTTCATGGCAATTCCTCGGCGCCCCGGCGCCTCACTTGAGTGGCTATCGAATGACGGATTTGGCGGGGTCTATACCCCACGGGCCCCTGTAAAACAAGCCATTGCAAGCCTTTTGAGGGCCTTAGCGGGCCGGGCTGCCCCCTAAGGGACTTCCCGGATTTGCCACTCCCGCTCGCCCGGCCTATTTGGGACGGACCACCTTCTCTTTGTCTTTTGGTCGGATCTCATGAGCGCAGTAGAACGGCTTGAAACCGGGCCCGCGGAAGCCCCGTCGATCGAGGCCGACCTGATCGAGGCGCCGGCGAAGAGCCGCGCGAAGCTGCGGCCGCTGTTGGCGCTCGCGCCCTATGTCGCCCGCTATCGCGGCCGGGCGGCGCTGGCCTTTGTCGCGCTGACGATCGCGGCGCTGACCACCCTGCTGGTGCCGGTCGCGGTGCGCAGGATGATCGATTTCGGCCTGACGCCTGAGGGCATCGAGCTGATCAACAGTTACTTCTCGGTGATGATCGCCGTCGTCGCCGTGCTCGCGCTGGCGAGTGCCGCGCGCTACTACCTCGTAATGACGATCGGCGAGCGCATCGTCGCCGATCTCAGGCGCGACGTCTTCGCCCATCTGCTCTCGCTGTCGCCGGCCTTCTTCGATTCCGCGCGCAGCGGCGAGCTGGTGTCGCGCCTCACCGCCGACACCACGCAGATCAAATCCTCCGTTGGCGCCTCGGTCTCGATCGCGCTGCGCAATCTGATGATGTTCTTCGGTGCCGCGGCGATGATGGTGATCACCAGCCCGCGTCTGTCGGGATTCGTGCTGCTGGCGATTCCCCTGATCGTGCTGCCGCTGGTCGCCTTCGGGCGCTGGGTGCGGCGGCTGTCGCGCAACGCGCAGGACACGCTGGCCGAGGCCTCCGCCTATGCGAGCGAGCTGGTCGGTGCGATCCGTACCGTGCAGGCCTATACCAGCGAGAGCCTCGCCGAGAGGCGCTTCGGCGGCGAGGTCGAGCAGGCCTATGAAGCCGCGCGCACCTCCACGCAGGCGCGTGCCGTGCTCACCGCCATCATCATCTTCATCGTGTTCGCAAGCGTGGTCGCGATCCTCTGGATCGGTTCGCACGACGTGCTGACCGGCACCATCACGCCGGGCCGGCTCGGCCAGTTCGTGCTCTATGCGGCCTTCGCCGCGGCCGGCCTCGGCCAGCTCAGCGAAGTCTGGGGCGAGATCTCGGCGGCATCAGGCGCTGCCGAGCGCCTGTTCGAGATCCTGCATGTGCAGCCCGACATCACCGCGCCCGCGTCGCCGCGCGCGCTGCCGGTGCCGGCGCGCGGCGAAGTCGGCTTCGACCAGGTCAGCTTCGCCTATCCGGCGCGGCGCGACGTCAATGTGCTCGATGCCGTGTCGTTCGCCGTGCGTCCCGGCGAGAAGGTCGCGATCGTCGGTCCGTCCGGCGCCGGCAAGAGCACGATCTTTCATCTCTTGTTGCGCTTCTACGATCCGCGCAGCGGCGCGATCTCGCTCGACGGCGTGCCGGTCAAATCCGCCGATCCCCGTGAATTCCGTTCGCGCATTGCGCTGGTGCCGCAGGAATCCAACGTGTTCGCGGCCAGTGCCCGCGACAACATCCGCTTCGGCCGGCCCGATGCCACCGATGCCGAGGTCGAGCGCGCGGCCGAGCTGGCGCACGCCGCCGAGTTCATCCGCCGCCTGCCCGAAGGTTTCGACACCCCGCTCGGCGAGCGCGGCGTGACGCTGTCCGGCGGCCAGCGCCAGCGCATCGCGATTGCGCGCGCGATCCTGCGCGATGCGCCGCTGCTGCTTCTGGACGAAGCCACCTCCGCGCTCGATGCCGAAAGCGAGACGTTGGTGCAGACCGCGCTGGAAGAGCTGATGCGCCACCGCACCACGCTCGTCATCGCGCACCGCCTCGCAACCGTCTTGTCGTGCGACCGCATCTTGGTGATGGACCAGGGCCGGATCGTCGAGCAGGGCACGCATGCGGAGCTCGTCGCTGCGAACGGGCTCTATGCCAGGCTGGCGAGGTTGCAGTTCGAGGGGGCGTGAGGCGAGGTAGTCTGGACTGCCGCTTCATTCAGGCTGTCATCCCCCGCGCAGGCGGGCGATCCAGTACTCCGAGACGGAAGTGATCAAGCGATAAGCCGCGGCGTACTGGATTCCCCGCCTCCGCGGGGAATGACAGCGGAGCTTTTGGCGAGAGCGTCGCACCACGTGGTCTCCCTTCGTAGCCGGGTCGATAGCGGACATTTGTCGATCTGATCGGCTGCGCGATTCGAATCGGCCACATCGTAAGGTGATCGATGGAAGCGGCGCTGCTGGCTGTCGCAGAACATGGGCGTCGTCGTTTTGATGAGTTTCGGAATGCTCGTCGTTGGCTTCCGGAATTTCGGACAGCGTTGGCGCGCCCGGAGGGAGTGGACGGCCGCGGCTGCTGAAGCTAGGGTTCGGGCCGACCCAGGAGACGCCAAATGCCTTATTCGACAGCCGACCAGACCCGAGGCGAGCGCAACGGCAAGCTTGTCGCCGACGTCTTCTGCGCGCTCTTGCTTGCTACCTTTTCCGTGGTCTTCTTCGGTTGGCTCGGCGGTCTGGCCGCCTTCATTGTCGTCGAAAGTTGCCTGCTCGCAATCGATTGGGTGGTTCCTAGCAAGAACGATGCGGCAGGCGTTGTTCGTTGAGCTGACGGAGTGGACGGTGTTGTGAATGATTGTTCTGATCGGTCCGGTACTGTTCATCCTCCTCATCCTGTTCGCTATTCGACAGCAGATGCGCGGCCTTGCGGGGTGGAAAGCGGCGCTGCTTGTTGTCGCTGGTAGCGGCGTCATCGTTGTGCTGAGTTTCGGATTGCCCATCGTGGGCTTCCGGAATTTCGGATAGGGCAGCCCGCGCCCTGAGCCGAGTGGATGAACCTTGCAGTTCCCCCGGATGTGGCGCCTAATCAGGTATCGCCGGCCAAAGGCTCGTCCGTAGGCGTCGGTGCCTGAGAGATGATTTGTGCTCCCGCCTCAATGGGAGTGCGCCTCATGGCCCCGCCATTCAGCAAGGAAACCCACGAACTTTTGGAGCGGGCGCAGCGAGCGATCGATGAGTCGATCCGGCTTCGCGAAGACAGCCAACGCGCGATCCGCCAAGCCGAAAGCTGGCAGTTCGAGCTTGAACTCCGCTTGAGCCGAGAGCGCACCGCGGCGAGTTGACGGCAGCACTGCTTATCAGCACTTCGGCGACAGCGCCGGCACGTTCGGCCATGGCCAGTTCTTCCAGCTCCCGTCCTCATCAACGCAGGCCGATGGCCCAAGGCCATTCGTCGGAGCACTCGTCGTCTTGACCGGCGTGGCGAGGTGCTGGTCGACATAGCTCGTCGAAACATATCCGGCGACGATGACGCCGAGCAGGACCGAAGACCCCTTGGCCAGATCGCTCAATTTCATCGGTCATCTCCATCCGCTTGCCGGCGCAACTTGCGGGCACAACGACTAGCTGACGTCCTGGGATCCCGACGTGACGGCCGTCACGCGTCCAGAATCAAGATCGCCAGAATCTAAGGTTGCCAAATCATCTTCAGCACCGGACGTCCCGAGGTCGGGTTCACCTCGTCGCCGGCATGCGCGAAGCCTTTGCGCTCGTAGAAGCGGATGGCGCGGCTGTTGTCCTTGTTGACAAGCAGCGTCACGCCCGCCGGTGACAGGCGCTTGGCCTCATCCACCAGCAGCCGCGCCGCGTCCGAGCCCCAGTGCGCGGGATCGACCACGAGCTGGTCGAGATAACCGTCGCCGTCGATGGTGACGAAGCCGGTCAGCGCGCCGTCCTGCTCCGCGACCACGATCGAAGCCTTCGGCACCAGCTCCTTGCGCCAGCGCTCGCGCCACCAGTCCAGGCGGGCCGCGAAGTCGATCTGCGGATAGGCCTGCTGCCAGGTGCGATGCCACAGGTCAATCGAGGCGGCCTCGTCCTCGGGACGGTAACGGCGGAGGTGGAGGGCGCTCACTACCGCTCCGTCAGCTTCAGCTCGATGCGGCGGTTGCGCTTGTAGGCTTCCTCGGTGTTGGCCGTGTCGAGCGGCTGGAATTCGCCGAAGCCGGCGGCGACCAGGCGCTGGGCCGGCACGCCGAGCGAGATCAGGTACTGCACCACGGAGATCGAGCGCGCGGCCGAGAGGTCCCAGTTCGACTTGAAGTTCGGACCGTTGACCGGGCGCACGTCGGTATGGCCGTCGACACGCAGCAACCAGGGGATCTCGTTCGGGATTTTCTTGTCGAGATCGATCAGCGCGGTTGCGAGCGTGTCGAGCTCGGCGCGGCCTTCGGGCAGCAGCACCGCCTGTCCGGTGTCGAAGAACACTTCGGACTGGAATACGAAGCGATCGCCGACGATGCGGATGTCGGGGCGGTTGCCGAGGATGGCGCGCAGGCGGCCGAAGAATTCCGAGCGATAGCGCGACAATTCCTGCACGCGCTGCGCCAGGGCGACATTCAGGCGAGAGCCCAGGTCGGCGATGCGATTTTGCGATTCCTTGTCGCGCTTCTCGCTAACGTCGAGCGCCTCTTCCAGCGCGGCCAATTGCCGCCGCAGCGCGCTGATCTGCTGGTTCAGCACCTCGATCTGCGCCAGCGCCCGGGCCGAAACCGCCTTCTCGGAATCCAGCGCCTTGCCGAGCTCGGAGGACTTGCCTTGCGCATCGTTGCCGGCCGCGGCGAGCCCCTCATAGAGGCCCTTGATGCGGTCGCGCTCGCTCTCGGCCGAAGCGAGGCCGGCTTTCAGTGACGAGACCTGGTCGTCGAGCGTGAGCTTGCCGAGCTTCTCCAGCGACAGTAATTCGTTGAGCTGCGCGATCTTGGCGTTGAGCTGCTCCAGCGCCTTGTCCTTGCCGGTGACCTCCTGCGACAGGAAGAACTGCACGACCAGGAACACCGACAGCAGGAACACGATCGACAGCACCAGCGTCGACAGCGCGTCGACGAAGCCGGGCCAGTAGTTGAAGGAGGTATCGCCGCGGCGACCGCGCGCCAGTGCCATGTCGCTAACCCTTCTCGGGCTGACGCGCGATGCGCTCCAGCAGGCGCCGGATCTCGCGGTTCTGCTCGCCCTGGCCGTCGGCCCATTCGCGGATCATCTGCTGCTCGGTCCGCATATGCGAGACCAGCGCCTGGATGGCTTCGGCGAGGCTCGCCATCGCCGCGGTGGTGCCGCGGCTGCCGCTGCCTTCCTCGAGCACGGAGCGTAAGCGCTCGACGACGGCCTGAAGCTCGCCGCTGGCAATGCCACCGCCAGTGCCGGCAACAGCCACCTCGCCGCTGCCATATTCGCGCACGGTGGTGGCAAGCCAGTCTTCGAGGTCGGTGTAGAAACGGTTCTGCGCCTGGCTCGATTGCAGGTCGAGGAAGCCCAGGATCAGCGAGCCGGCGAGGCCGAACAGCGAGCTCGAGAACGAGATGCCCATGCCGCCGAGCGGGGCGGCCAGCCCCTCCTTCAGCGTGTCGAACAGGGCGCCGGAATCGCCGCCGACCTTGAGCCCGTCGATCACCTTGCCGACCGAGCCGACCGTTTCGATCAGGCCCCAGAAGGTACCGAGCAGGCCGAGGAAGACCAGAAGCCCGGTCATGTAGCGGGAGATGTCGCGGGCCTCGTCGAGGCGGGTCGCGATCGAATCGAGCAGGTGCCGCATGGTGGTCTGGGTGATCGACATCCGCCCGGTGCGCTCGCCGCCGAGGATCATCGCCATCGGCGCCAGCAGCTTGGGGTGGCGGGCGGGCGCAAGGCCGGGATCGGCGATGCGGAAATTGTTGACCCAGGAGACTTCGGGATACAGCCGGATCACCTGGCGGAAGGCCAGGATGATGCCGATGAACAGCACGCCGCCGATCAGGGCATTGAGGCCGGGATTGGCGAAGAAGGCCTGGATGATCTGCTTATAGAGCACCACGCCCACCAGGGTGCAGAGCACCAGGAAGACCAGCATCCGCACCAGGAAGACGCTGGGCGAGGATAGCTTGGTGTATTCGATGTCGAGGGAGGAGCGGGGCGAGGCGCCTGGCGGCATGGCCGGTATCATCCGTTAACTTGCTTGCGGCGCGCACTATGGCACAGCGCCAGCCCAAAAAAAGCGCCGGATGCGCCGATTTCGGGGAGAGCTGGGGAACCCAAGGCTGAAACCGGCTTTGGTAAGGACGTACTTTGCAAATCGTCGGCATTCCACAGGTTCAAGTCGCACTTTTCCCCTGGCGCCAAAACCCGCCGCCCAAGACGGAGTCGTCGCATGAGCGTCGTGTCCGCGATCATCGGGACTGCCGAACGGGTGCCGTTGCCTGATGTCGTGATCCGCGCGGCGATCCAGCGCCTGTGCTCGCGCACGGTGACGCGCCTGTCCGCGCTGGGCGGGGCGGACGATGCCGCCTTCGCCGGGCGGATGATGCTGCGGCCGATCGCCGAGGACGCGGATGCCGAGCACGACGAGGTGCCCGCTTCGTTCTTTGCGAAGGTGCTCGGCCCCAACCGCAAATACTCCTGCTGCTTCTACAAGACCGACGCGACCACCTTGCGGGAGGCCGAGGAGGAGGCGCTGCGTCAGACCGCCGAGCATGCCGCTCTCGCCGATGGTCAGACCATCCTCGAACTCGGCTGCGGCTGGGGCTCGCTGTCGCTGTGGATGGCGCGGCAGTTTCCGCACGCCAAGGTGACGGCGGTGTCGAGCTCGCAGGCGCAGCGCGCCCATATCGAGGAAGAGGCGCGGCTGCGCGGTCTTCTTAATCTGCGGGTGGTCTGCGCGGACATCAACGTGTTCGCGCCCGACGGGCAATTCGACCGCATCGTGTCGGTCGAAATGTTCGAGCATGTGATGAACTGGCGCAAGCTGATGACGCGCTTGCGATCATGGCTCGCGCCGGAGGGGCGGTTCTTCATGCACATCGTCGCCCATCGCTCCGGCTCTCACCTGTTCGACCGGGCCGATCGCGACGACTGGATCGCGCAGCGCGTCTCCACGGGCGGGCTGATGCCGAGCCATCACCTCGTCAGGCAATTCGACGATATTTTCACAGTCGAGAAGGAATGGTGCTGGAGCGGCACGCACTATCAGCGCACCGCCAACGACTGGCTCGCCAATTTCGACGCGCATCGCTGTTTCATCGAAGCGGCCTTGCGCAACATCCATGGCGAGGAGACCGCCCAGCGAATGCGACGCTGGCGCTGGTTCTTTCTCGCGACCTCGGGCCTGTTCGGCTATGCCGACGGAACCGAGTGGGGCGTCAGCCACTACCGCATGAAGGCGGCGGGGTAATTGCGGTCTTCTGACGCAGCACGCGGTGATGGAACCGGACTCACAATCGGGTGAGACGCGAAAAACGCCGTGAACTCAGCACCCTAGGCCGTGTGACATTGGGCCGCCCGCAAGGTGCGTTGCGTCGCAGCACGTCCGCTCTATTTTGACCGCATCAGCCGCGTGCCATGGCCCAGAACGGGCCTCGCGCCGAGCGGGATCGGTTTCAACAATATCGGGGCACCCCATTTCATGTCAGGACTTCGCGCGCGATCGGCATGCGTTGCAATGATGCTCGCGGCCTTTACGCCGCTGTTGGCGGGCTGCGACGAATCCAGCTCCGCCATTTCAGCCGCCCAGCCCAACGACCCCGACGTCAGCATCGTCATCGTCAAGCCGCAGCCGCGTGCCGTGGTGCGCGAGCTGCCGGGCCGCATTGCGCCGACGCGCGTCTCCGACGTGCGGCCGCGCGTGTCCGGCATCGTGGTCGAGCGCCTGTTCCGGCAGGGCAGCGAGGTGAAGGCCGGCGATCCACTGTATCGGATCGATCCGCGTCCGTTCGAGGTCGAGGTGATGGCCAACGAGGCTGCGGTCGCCAAGGCCGAGGCCGCGTTGATGCAGTCCCAGCAGCAGGCGCGCCGCATCGCCACGCTCACCAGCCAGCGCGCCGCGCCCGAAGCCGAGAACGAGAAGGCGATCGCGGCCGAGCGCCAGGCCCATGCCGAGGTCGAGGGCCGCAAGGCCGATCTCGCGCGCGCAAAGCTCAATCTCGACTATGCCACCGTACGCGCGCCGATCGACGGCGTCGTCGGTGCCGCCCTGGTCAGCGAGGGCGCGCTCGCGGTCCAGAACGAGACCAATCTGGCCACCATTCAGCAGCTCGATCCGATCTATGCGGATTTCACCCAGTCGGTGAACGAGCTCAACCAGCTCCGCCGCGCCTTCGAGAGCGGTGACCTCGAGCGCATCGCGCCCGACGCCGCCAAGGTGCATCTCGTGCTCGACGACAACACCCTCTACTCGCTCGACGGCAAGTTGCTGTTTTCGGATGCCAAGGTCGACGCCAATACCGGTCAGGTGACCTTGCGTGGTGAGTTCCGCAATCCGAAGCGCGAGCTGCTGCCGGGCATGTATGTCCGCGTCCGCATCGACCAGGGTCTCGATAGCGATGCGATCGCCGTGCCGCAGCAGGCGATTCAGCGCAATGGCGGCGGCGGCAGCGAGGTGTTCGTCGTCAAGGACGACAATCGCATCTCGGTGCAGCCGGTGCGCACCGGTTCGGTGCAGGACGGCATCTGGTTCGTCACCGACGGCCTGAAGGCTGGCGACAAGGTCGTGGTCGAAGGCTTCCAGAAGTTCGCCGCCGGCGACAAGGTCAAGCCGCAATCCTGGTCGGAAGCGGATGCGACCGCCGACAACCGGCACGCCCAGAAGCTGATGCGGTAATAGACCATGGCGAGCTTCTTCATCGACAGGCCGATCTTCGCCTGGGTCGTCGCGCTGTTCATCTGTCTGGTCGGCGCAATTTCGATTCCGCTGTTGCCAATCGCGCAGTACCCGATCATCGCGCCGCCCTCGATCTCGATCTCGACCAGCTATCCCGGTGCCTCGCCCGAGAACCTCTACAACAGCGTCACGCGGCTGATCGAGGAGGAGCTCAACGGCGCCTCCGGCATCCTCAATTTCGAATCGACCAGCGACTCGCTCGGCCAGGTCGAGATCATCGCCAATTTCGTGCCGGGCACCGATACCAGCGCCGCCTCGGTCGAGGTGCAGAACCGCATCAAGCGCGTCGAGGCGCGGCTGCCGCGCGCGGTGATCCAGCAGGGCATTCTGATCGAGGAAGCCTCCAGCGCGGTGCTCCAGATCATCACGCTGAACTCGACCGACGGCAGCCTGGATGAGGTCGGCCTGGGCGACTTCATGATCCGTAACGTGCTGGGCGAGATCCGCCGCATCCCCGGCGTCGGCCGCGCCACGCTGTATTCGACGGAACGTAGCCTGCGCGTCTGGGTCGACCCGGCAAAGCTGGTCGGCTATGGCCTGACCGCCGACGACGTCAACAAGGCCATTGCCGCGCAGAACGCGCAGGTCGCTTCGGGCAGCATCGGCGCCGAGCCGTCGACCTCGACCCAGCGCACCTCCGCGCTGGTGCTGGTCAAGGGCCAGCTCTCGTCCCCGGATGAATTCGGTACCATCATCCTGCGCGCCAATGCCGACGGGTCGACCGTGCGGCTGCGCGATGTCGCGCGGATCGAGGTCGGCGGCCTCAGCTACCAGTTCAACACCCGTCTCGATGGCAAGCCGACCGCCGGTCTTTCCGTGCTGATGTCGCCGACCGGCAATGCGCTGGCGACCGCGAGCGCCGTCGAAGAGAAGATGAAGGAGCTGTCTCGCTTCTTCCCGGCCAATATCGGCTACGAGATTCCATACAACATCACGCCCGTGGTCGAGGCCTCGATCAAGAAGGTGTTGTCGACGCTGGTCGAAGCCATCGTGCTGGTGTTCGTGGTGATGTTCCTGTTCCTGCAGAACATCCGCTACACCATCATTCCGACCATCGTGGTGCCGGTGGCGCTGCTGGGCGCCTGTACCACGCTGCTGCTCGCCGGCTATTCCATCAACATGCTCTCGATGTTCGGCATGGTGCTCGCCGTCGGCATCCTCGTCGACGATGCCATCGTCGTAGTCGAGAACGTCGAGCGCATCATGGCCGAGGAGGGGCTGCCGCCCAAGGAAGCGACGCGGAAAGCGATGTCGCAGATCACCGGCGCCATCATCGGCATCACGCTGGTCTTGATGGCCGTGTTCGTGCCGATGGCGTTCTTCCCGGGCTCGGTCGGCATCATCTACCGCCAGTTCTCCGTGACCATGGTCGCCGCGATCGGCTTCTCGGCCTTCCTCGCGCTGTCGCTGACGCCGGCACTGTGTGCGACGCTGCTCAAGCCCGTCGCGGCCGGTCATGGCCATGCCAAGAAGGGCGTGTTCGGCTGGTTCAACCGCATGCTCGACGGCAGCAAGGAGGGATATTCCCGCACCGTCGGCTTCTCGCTGAAGCGCACCGGCCGCTTGATGCTGGTCTATGTCGCGCTGCTCGCCGGCCTGTCCTGGGCCTTCGTCAATCTGCCCGGCGGCTTCCTGCCCGTCGACGACCAGGGCTTCGTCACCACCGACGTGCAGACGCCGTCGGACTCGTCCTACGGCCGAACCGAGGCGGTGATCGAGAAAGTGGAAAAATACCTGGCGCAGCGTCCGGGCGTCGACAACGTCACCTTCCTCACCGGCTTCAGCTTCTCCGGCCAGGGCATGAACACCGCGCAGGCCTTCATCACCCTGAAGGACTGGTCGGAACGCGGGCCGAAGGATTCTGCGGCCGCGATCGTCGCCGACATCAACCGCGATTTGTCGTCGTCGATCCGCGACGCAAAAATCTCCGCGCTGCAGCCGCCGCCAATCGACAATCTCGGCAACTCCTCGGGCTTCTCGTTCCGTCTCCAGGACCGCGGCCAGAAGGGTTATCCGGCCTTGATGCGCGCCGCCGATCAGTTGATCGCGGAGGCCAATGCGAGCGCTGTGCTGCAGAAGGTCTATGTCGAGGGCCTGCCCGAGGCCGGCGTGGTCAATCTCGTGATCGACCGCGAAAAGGCGGGCGCCTTCGGCGTCACCTTCGAGGACATCAACAATACGATCTCGACCAATCTCGGCTCGAACTACATCAACGACTTCCCGAACCGCGGCCGCATGCAGCGTGTCGTGGTGCAGGCCGATGCCCGCGACCGCATGCGGACCGAGGACATCCTCAACTACAACGTCAAGAACAGCCGCGGCCAGCTCGTGCCGTTCTCGTCCTTTACCACCGTGGAATGGGCGCGCGGACCGACGCAGATCGCCGGCTTCAATTATTATCCGGCGGTGCGCATCTCGGGCGAGGCGAAACCCGGCTTCACCTCGGGCGATGCCATCGCGGAGATGGAACGGCTTGCCGGCAAGCTGCCGCGCGGCTTCGGCTATGAATGGACCGGGCAGTCGCTCCAGGAGAAGCTGTCGGGCTCGCAGGCGCCGTTCCTGCTCGGGCTCTCGGTATTCGTGGTGTTCCTGTGTCTGGCCGCGCTTTACGAGAGCTGGACCATTCCGCTCGCGGTGCTGCTCACCGTGCCGCTCGGCATCGTCGGCGCGGTGGTCGCGGCGATGCTGCGCGGCCTGCCCAACGACGTCTATTTCACCGTCGGCCTGATCACCATCATTGGCCTTGCGGCCAAGGACGCGATCCTGATCATCGAGTTCGCCAAGGATCTGCGGAAAGAAGGCAAGCCGCTGGTGGACGCCACCATCGAGGCCTGCCGCCTGCGCTTCCGCCCGATCCTGATGACCGGCCTTGCCTTCATCTGCGGCGTGCTGCCGATGGCCATCGCCCATGGCGCCGGCGGCGCCAGCCAGCAGGCGCTCGGCAGTGTCGTGATGGGCGGCATGATCGCGGTAGTGATCCTGGCGCTGCTGATGGTGCCGGTGTTCTTCGTCTCGGTGCAGCGCGTGCTGGGCGGGGATCGGGAGAAGGCGGCGAAGCAGGGCGAGATGTACGGGCCGCCGGCGCCGGCCGAGCTGTAAGGTGAGGTGTCATGCCCCGCGCAGGCGGGGCATGCCGTACCCCGCGGCCTTTCCGTATCCGAGCGGCGTCTCTGGAATACTGGATCATCCGCCTTCGCGGATGATGACCGTCGGGTTTGCGCTGGTGAGAGTCGGCCATTGAACGCCGGATCGGTCGGCTTGATTTCTCGGAGGCCTCAATCCAGACTGCACCCCTGGATTGAAACATCGTATTCGCACCTTACTGCGAATGCGGAGATAGCCCGCCGATTGAGAGCATGTGATGCGTCCGACCGACATTGCGATCTCGAACTATCGCTCCATTCGGCGGCTCTCCATACCCATCCATCCCCTGTCGGTGTTCGTCGGCGAAAATGGAGTCGGCAAGTCCAATCTCTACAAGTCCTTGTCGCTGTTGCGCGACGCGGCGACCGGTCAGATCACCCGCACGATCGCCGATGAAGGCGGTTTGAATTCGGTCTGCTGGTCCGGCATACGCAAGCGAGGCGAAGACGGGCGGCTGCGGCTGTCGGCGACATTCGACGGCATGAGATATTCCATCGAGCTCGGATTTCCCAGCCCGCTTCAGGCGGCATTTTCCGGCGAGCCGATGATCAAGGCCGAAACGATCGAAACGACGCGCGGCAAACGCACGGTCAAGCTGATGGAGCGGATCAATTCGCTCATCAGCGTCCGCGGCGAGAGTGGCGCCTGGAACGCTCACAAGGATGCGGTGCTGCCGTCAGAGACCGCGCTTGCGGCTTTTTCCGATGGCAAGCAATGCCCGGAAATCGACCTGATCAGAAATGCAATGCTGGGCTGGCGATTCTATCATGACTTTCGCACTGATCCGGCGTCACCGATACGAAAGCCTTGTCTGGCGATCGCAACGCCCTCGCTCAGCGCCGATGGCATCGATCTGGCTGCCACCCTGGCGACCCTCTATGTCATTCGGGAAGACGCCGACGACCTGCAGGACGCGATCCAGGATGCATTCCCGGGTGCCGAACTCCGCGCATGGGAAGAAAATGGCAGGTGTGAATTCGATCTGCAATTGCCGGATATGCCGCGGCCGTTCAGGGCTCATGAACTATCCGACGGGACGCTGAAATACATCTGCCTGCTCGCGGTATTCATGGGCTATCGGCTGCCGCCGTTCATTGCGCTGAACGAACCCGAGACCAGCCTGCATCCGTCGCTGCTTGCGCCGCTGGCCCGGCTCATCGCCAAGGCATCGCGCCGCGCCGACATCTGGATTGTCACCCATTCGGAACAGTTGATGGACGCACTGCGAAGCGAGAGTTCGGTCCCGCTCCGCCGGGTGATCAAGTCGAAAGGCGCCACGGCGATCGAGGGCCTGACCATCGGCGGTGAATATCGCGACGACGAAGCCGACGAGGACGATGAGGACGACGATTCCTAACCGTCGTCGATCGAGCCGTCGTGCTGCTGCGGCCTACTTCCGCAAGATCTTCACCAATTCCCCGTGCACGTATTCATTCCCGCACACGACATTGCCTGTCACCAGCGCGTCGCCCGGCGTATCGATGTCGGTGATCGTTCCGCCCGCCTCGCGCAGCATGATCAGACCCGCCGCGATGTCCCAGGATTGCAAATTGCGCTCCCAGTAGCCGTCGAGGCGGCCGGCGGCGACGAAGGCCAAGTCGAGCGAGGCGGCGCCGAAGCGGCGCAGGCCGGCGACGCGCTCCTGCATCGCGGTCATCTCGCGACGGAATTCCTCGTGGTCGCCGCGGCCGATATGAGGCAGGCCGCAGGCCACCACGCATTCGTTGAGCTGACGGCGGCCGGCCACGCGCAGCCGCTGGTCGTTGAGGAAGGCGCCCTTGCCGCGCTCGGCGATGTAGAGCTCGTCATTGGCGGGATTGTAGATCACGCCGGCGATGATCGTGCCCTCGCGCGAAAGCCCGATCGAGATCGCGAATTGCGGGATGCCGTGCAGGAAGTTGGTGGTGCCGTCGAGCGGATCGACGATCCAGGTGTGGCTCTTGTCGGAGCCCTCGCGCGTTCCGCCTTCCTCGCCGATGAAGCCGTAGCCGGGCCGCGCCTTGGCGAGGTCCTGGTAGAGGATCTCCTCGGCGCGCTTGTCGGCCAGCGAGACGAAATTCGCCGGTCCCTTCAGCGAGACCTGGAGATGCTCGATCTCGCCGAGATCGCGCTTGAGGCTGCGGCCGGCGCGGCGCGCGGCCTTGACCATGACGTTGATAGTTGCGGAATATAGCATGAGCTTCCGGTCTTGATCGGGGGAAATGGCGCGAAATCGCGCCTGTTTGAGGGATGGGGTGCCCTGCGGGGGCCTCAACGTCAAGTCATTTGGCCCCGAGCCATTTCCTGGCGGCGGCCTCGGCCTTGGCCCGGTCCTCGGCCGGCAAATCGGACAATTGCTTGTCCAGCTCCGGATCGCCCTTGCCGGAGGTCTTGGCCACCAGATGCCACTTGAAGCCTTCGACCTTGTCCACGGCCGTGCCCATGCCGTTGATCAGCACCCAGGCCAGCCGGTTCTGCGCGATCGCGCTGCCCTGGCGGGACGCCTTGCGGAGCAGGGCGACGGCCGCCGGCTGGTTCTTCGGCGTGCCGGTGCCGTTGAACAGCGCGATGGCGTATTCGACCTCGGCATCGACATTGTCGGTCAGCGTGGCGACCTGGAGCAGACGCACCGCCCGTTCCAAATCCTTCGGCACGCCAGTGCCTTCCTTGTAGAAGGTCGCGAGCGCGTATTGCGCCTCGGGCAGGCCGGCATCAGCCGCCTGGCGCAGCAGCTCGGCGGAGCGCTTGACGTCCTGCGGCAGGGTCTGGCCGTCGAGATAGAGCAGCGCGAGATTATAGGCCGCCTTGGGTTCGCCGAGCTTGGCGGCGGACGCCATCAGCTTGACCGCCTCATTTTTGTCGACCGGGCCGCCGCGGCCGGTCATCCTCAGCATGGCGAGCGCGAACATCGCCTCGCGGTCTCCGGCGTCGGAGGCGCGCTTGTACCATTGCAGCGCCTTGGTGTAGTCGCGTCGGATGCCCATGGCGTTGGAATAGAGCTCACCCAGCATGGTCATCGCTTTGGCATCGCCGGTTTCGGCACGGGCCGTGGCGAGTTCGAAGGCGGTCTTGTACTGGCCGCGCTGATAGGCGCCGTACACCAGATCGACGTTGGGGTTGTCGGTCGGCGGCGCCGGAATCACGGTCGCGGCCGGAGCAGGCTTTGGGGAAGCGGAAGGTTTCGGGGAGGCTGAAGGTTTGGGTGCCGGCGGCGCTTCCTTCTTCTTGGTGATGGTGTGCGGCGTGGCCTTCGGCTTGTCTTTGGTTTTCTCGGCCGAAGCGCCCGGCGTTGCCACCGGCGGCGTGATCTGGAGCTGCGCGGCCGCGGGCGCCGTCAGCAGCAGCGTGGCCAGCATGATGATGCGCGGGAGCTTCATGTCGGGCGCTAGCCGTGCTCCTGGTCTGCAAGCGCAGTCGCATGAGCCTTCTTGATCGCAGCGTCGGCCTCGATCAGCGCAGCCTTGGGTCCGCGCGGATCGGCCCAGATGAAGTCGCCCACCAGCACGAAATCGGCGCCGCTGGCGGCGAATTCGTGGGCCTCCTCCAGCGAGATGGCAAAGCCGACGCAGGGCGGTTCGAACAGCTCGGCCCACCAGTCCAGCCGCTCAGCGATCGCTTGCGACGACGGCCGCTGGCCCTTTGCGTCGGGTTCGCCGAACAGCACGTAATCCGCGCCAATCTCGCCCGCATCCATCGAATGGTGCCGCGTCGTCAGCCCGCCAACGCCCGCGATGCGATCGGGCTTCAGCGATGGCAGCGCCTCTTTCAGCGCGGCGATGCCGGGCAGATGCGCGCCGTCGGCGCCGCCGCGTGCGACGAGCTCAGGATGGCCATCGACAAGCAGCGCCGCGCCCGCTTTCTGAGCCGGCGGCGCCAAGGCCTTGATCCGCGAGATCATGGTGCGCTGATCGGTCTGCTTCAGCCGCAGCAGCACGGCCGCGACATCGGCGGCGGCGAGCAGGCCGGGCAGCTCGGCCAGGAGCGAAGCGGGATCGTCGACGACAGGCGTCGCGAGATAAAGGCGCGGCGCCGGGCGCGGCGGAGGAGATTTGTTCGACAAGATCTAGGCCGCTTTCTGTTCCAGGCTGCTTTGCCATTCGCCTTTGCAGGCGAGGCCATTCATGCGCGCGCGGTGACTGAATGCGCTTTGTCCGGCCGCGACGTTCTCGGCCTTGCCTGACCAGGCCTTCTGCGGCGCGGCCTGGAGTGCGCGACCATAGGAGAAGGTCAGGCCCCAGGGCAGCGGGCCGAGCTTGTGCATGGCGTTGAGATGCGCCGTTGCCTCTTCATCCGATTGGCCGCCGGAGAGGAAGGCGATGCCGGGCACCGCCGCGGGCACGCACGCCTTGAGCAGCCGTATCGTCTTCTCCGCGACCTCCTCGACGCAAGCCTGCTTCGCGCACTTCTTGCCGGAGATGGCCATGTTCGGCTTCAGCACCATGCCCTCGAGCGCGACGCGCTGCACGCGCAATTCCTGAAACGTCTTGTTGAGCACACGGCTCGTCACCTCATAGCAGCGATCGATGTCGTGATCGCCGTCCATCAACACTTCGGGTTCGACGATCGGCACGATCTGCGCGGCCTGGCACAGCGCTGCGTAGCGCGCCAGCGCGTGGGCGTTGACGCTGATCGCAGTCATGGAAGGGATGCCACTGCCGATGTCGATCACCGCGCGCCATTTGGCGAAGCGTGCGCCGCGCTCGTGATATTTCTTCAGCCGTTCGGCGAGCTTGTCGAGCCCGACGGTGACGAGCTCGCCCGGACACATCGGCAGGGCTTGGGTGCCTTCGTCGACCTTGATCCCGGGGATGGCGCCGCTGCTCTCGATCAGCTTGACCAGGGGCGTGCCGTCCTTCGCGTTCTGCCAGATCGTCTCGTCATAGAGGATGACGCCGGAGATGTAGCGGCTCATGGCTTCGTTCGAGCGGAACAGCATCTCGCGATAGTCGCGGCGGTTCTCTTCGGTCGATTCCACGCCGATCGCGTCGAAACGCTTCTTGATGGTGCCGGAGGATTCGTCGGCGGCAAGGATGCCCTTGCCGGGCGCGACCAGGGCGGTCGCGATCCTGTTCAGCTCAGTCAGATTCATCGAGATGTCCTCCCAAAACGATTCTGCCCTTGCCGGTGAAAATAGACCGTTCTCGGGCAAATGCCGAGTTAACGTTCGTCGCAGGGTAAGGGCTGGGGCAGCGTTGGGCCGGCCGGGCGACTCTTCACCTCGCCCCGCTTCGGGGAGAGGTCGGATCGCCCTTGCGATCCGGGTGAGGGGGGTACAGGTCCCGCAGTCATCTCATCTGCCGAGAGAGCCCCTCACCCCAACCCTCTCCCCGCGAAGGGCGGGGAGAGGGGAAGGATAGAGCAGCTTACGCCACCTTCGGGGCGAGCTCGCCCTTGGCGTAGCGCTTGGCCATCTCGGCCGTGGTCAGCACCTTCTTGATCTTGGAGGCTTGGCCCGCGGTATTGAATTCCTGGAGCCGCTGCTTGCACAGCCTGGTCATCGCTTCCATCGCGGGCTTCAGGTACTTGCGCGGATCGAACTCTTCGGGATTGTCCTTGAGCACTTTCCGGATCTGGCCGGTCATCGCCATGCGGTTGTCGGTGTCGATGTTGATCTTGCGCACGCCGTTCTTGATGCCGCGCTGGATCTCGGCAACAGGCACGCCCCAGGTCGGCTTCATCTTGCCGCCATAGGCGTTGATGATGTCCTGGAGGTCCTGCGGCACCGAGGAGGAGCCGTGCATGACGAGATGCATGTTCGGCAGCTTGCGGTGGATCTCCTCGATCACGTTCATGGCGAGGATGTCGCCGTCGGGTTTGCGGGTGAATTTGTAGGCACCGTGAGACGTCCCCATCGCGATCGCGAGCGCGTCGACCTGGGTCTCCTGGACGAACTTCACGGCTTCATCCGGATTGGTCAGGAGTTGGTCGTGGCTGAGCTTGCCCTCGGCGCCGTGGCCGTCTTCCTTGTCGCCCATGCCGGTCTCGAGCGAGCCGAGCACGCCAAGCTCGCCCTCGACCGAGATGCCGCCGAGATGGGCCATGTCGGTTACGGTCTTGGTGACGCCGACATTGTAGCCCCAGTCACCGGGGGTCTTGCCGTCGGCCTTGAGCGAGCCGTCCATCATCACCGAGGTGAAGCCGGCCTGGATCGCGGTCATGCAGGTGGCCGGCTCGTTGCCGTGGTCGAGATGCACGCAGACCGGGATGTGCGGGTAGATCTCGGTCACCGCGTCCATCATGTGCTTGAGCATGACGTCGTTGGCGTAGGAGCGCGCACCGCGCGAGGCCTGGATGATGACGGGCGCGTCGACCTGGTTGGCCGCGTCCATGATCGCCAGCGCCTGCTCCATGTTGTTGATGTTGAAGGCCGGGACGCCGTAATCGTTCTCCGCCGCATGGTCGAGCAATTGACGCAACGTGATCCGAGCCATCTGTGTTTTTCTCCCGTTTGGGCCTGCAAGGCCACTGCTTGAAGGCGGCTGACGACTTGCCGACCGATTACTTGGTGCGCAGAACTTCGACGCCGGGCAGGGGCTTGCCTTCCATCCATTCAAGAAATGCGCCACCGGCGGTCGAGACATAGGTGAACTGACCGGCCACATGGGCCTGGTTGAGAGCCGCGACGGTGTCGCCGCCGCCCGCGATCGAGATCAGCTTCTTGGCCCTGGTGCGCTCGGCGGCATGCTTGGCGGCGGACATCGTGCCGCGGTCGAACGGCTGCATCTCGAAGGCACCGAGCGGTCCGTTCCAGACCAGCGTCGCCGCATCGTCGATCGCGGCATGGACACGTGCGATCGACTGCGGACCGACGTCGAGGATCATGCCGTCGGCCGGGATCGCGTCGAGGCCATAGGCGTGCGACGGCGCGTTGGCCGCGAAATGATAGGCGACGGTAGCGTCGACCGGCAGGATGATGGCGCAGTTGGCGGCTTCGGCCTTTTCCATGATGCGCAACGCGGTCGCGGCGAGATCCTTCTCGGCCAGCGACTTGCCGATGCCGACGCCCTGGGCGTGCAGGAAGGTGTTGGCCATGCCGCCGCCGATCACGAGCGCGTCGACCTTAGTCACGAGGTTTTCGAGCAGGTCGATCTTGGTCGAGACCTTGGCGCCGCCGATGATAGCGATGACAGGCTTGGTCGGTGAGCCCAGCGCCTTCTCCAGCGCGACCAATTCGGCCTGCATGGTGCGGCCGGCATAGGCGGGCAGCTTGTGGCCGAGGCCTTCGGTCGAGGCGTGGGCGCGGTGCGCGGCCGAGAACGCGTCATTGACCCAGATGTCGCCGAGTTTTGCGAGCTCCGCGACAAAGGCCGGATCGTTCTTCTCTTCCTCTTTGTGGAAGCGGGTGTTTTCGAGACAGAGGATGTCACCGTCCTTCAAGCCGGCAACGGCCTTGACCGCGGGCTCGCCGATGCAGTCGTCGGCGAAGGCGACGGGCTTCTTCACCACCTTCGACAGCGCCTCGGCCACGGGCTTGAGCGAGTCCTTGGCATCGCGCCCTTTCGGCCGGCCGAAATGCGCGAGCAGGATGACCTTGCCACCCTTGTCCGAGATTTCGGTGATGGTCGGCGCGACGCGCTCGAGCCGGGTTGCGTCGCTGACGCGGCCGTTCTCCATGGGCACGTTGAGGTCAACGCGCAGCAGCACGCGCTTGCCCTTCACATCGACGTCGTCGAGGGTGCGGAATGATTTCGTCATCGGAGGCCCTTGTCCCGGGCGCACCGCGGCGCGTAGTGCCGCCGTGCAGAACCGGGACCCAAATTGCGGCGAGTCCCGCGGTTAGTTAAACGGGCCCCGGCTCTGCGACGCAGCGCTTCACGCTACGTCGCGTCCGGGACACGAGAGCGGAGTTAGATCACCTTCGACATCGCGACGGCGGTATCCGCCATACGATTCGAGAAGCCCCACTCGTTGTCGTACCAGGACATCACGCGCACCAGCGTGCCGTTCTGCACCTTGGTCTGGTCCATGTGGAATGTCGAGGAGTGCGGGTCGTGGTTGAAGTCGATCGAGACGTTCGGCGCGGTGGTGTAGCCGAGAATGCCCTTGAGCTGCTGCTCGGAGGCACGCTTCATCGCCTCGTTGATTTCCTTCGGATCGGTGGCGCGCTTGGCCACGATCTTGAGATCGACGACCGAGACGTTCGGGGTCGGCACGCGGATCGCGACGCCGTCGAGCTTGCCCTTCAGTTCCGGCAGCACGAGGCCGATCGCCTTGGCGGCGCCGGTCGAGGTCGGGATCATCGACATCGCAGCCGCGCGGCCGCGATAGAGATCCTTGTGCATGGTGTCGAGAGTCGGCTGGTCGCCGGTATAGGCGTGGATCGTGGTCATGAAGCCGGTCTCGATGCCGACGAGGTCGTTCAGCACCTTGGCGATCGGCGCAAGACAGTTGGTGGTGCAGGAGCCGTTGGAGACGACCAGATGTTCCCGGGTCAGCGTGTCGTGGTTGACGCCGTAGACGATGGTGGCGTCGGCGCCGTCGGCGGGCGCAGAAACGAGAACGCGCTTGGCGCCGGCAGTCAGATGCGCGGAGGCCTTGTCCTTCGAGGTGAAGATGCCGGTGCATTCCATCGCGATGTCGATGCCGAGATCTTTCCAGGGCAGCTTCGAGGGATCGCGCTCGGCGGTCACCTTGATCTTGTTGCCACCGAGGCTGATCGTGTCGCCATCGACGGTCACGGTGCCGGGGAAACGGCCATGGACGCTGTCGAAGCGAAGCAGATGGGCGTTGGTCTCGACCGGGCCGAGGTCGTTGATGCCGACGACCTCGATGTCCTTGCGGCCGGACTCAGCGATGGCCCGCAGAATGTTGCGGCCGATGCGGCCAAAACCGTTGATTCCGACGCGGACTGCCATGTTTCGTCTCCTTCAATGACCGTTGTCATCCCGCACAACGCGCTAGCGCGCCTGCGAGGGTTTTTTTAGGGCGGACGCCCGGTTCGGCCGGGCGGGGCTTGATCATATGGGACGTTAGGTAGTCCTTTTTTTCGGTAATCTCAACTCTCAGGAAACGCGTTTCAGAACGGCGTTAACCGCGGCCTCGGCGGTAATGCCAAAGTGCTGGAATACCTTGTTGAGAGGGGCGCTGGCGCCGAAGGAGTGCATGCCGATAAACTCGCCATCCTGGCCGATCACGGCGTCCCAGCCCCAGCGCACGGCGGCCTCGATTGCGACCTTGATGGGGGCATTGCCGATGATCTCGTCGCGGCGCTCCTTTGGTTGCGCTAGCAGGAGCTCGAGCGAGGGAACCGAAACCACCCGGGTCGGAATGCCGCGCTCGGCGAGCTGCTTCTGGGCGGCCACGGCCATCTCCACTTCGGAGCCCGAGGCGAACAGCGTCGCCTTGGCTTCGCCCTGGGCGGCCACCAGCTCGTAGGCACCGAACCGGCAGGGGCTCTCGTTCGGTGCGGTGGTGCGCAGTTGCGGCAGGTTCTGACGGGTCAGCGCCAAGACTGTCGGGCCGTCGATGCGGTTGAGCGCGAGCTCCCAGCACTCGGCAACCTCGATGGAATCGCACGGACGGAACACGCGCATGTTGGGAATGGCGCGAAGTGCTGAGAGATGCTCGACCGGCTGGTGGGTCGGGCCGTCTTCGCCGAGGCCGATGGAATCGTGGGTCATGACATAAACGACCCCGGTCCCCATCAATGCGGCGAGCCGCATCGCGGGCCGCGCATAATCGGTGAACACCAGGAAGGTCGCGCCGTTCGGCGCAAAACCACCGTGCAGGAAGATGCCGTTCATCGCCGCGCACATGCCGTGCTCGCGGATGCCGTAATGGATGAAGCGGCCCTTCGGCGTCTTGGCCGAGAACGCGGTTGCGGACTTCGCCTTGTTGTTGTTGGAGCCGGTGAGGTCGGCCGAGCCCGCCAGAAATTCCATCGGCATCGCGCCGGCAATCACTTCGATCACGGCTTCGGAGGATTTGCGGGTCGCCGCATTCATCGGCTTTTCCAGCAGCTCCTTCTTGTAGGCGCGCACCGCCTTCGCGAGCGCGGCCGGGCGCTCGTGGCGCAGGCGACGCTCGAACTCGGCGCGCTTGCGGCTGCCGAGTTCACCGAGCCTTGCTTCCCATTCCTGTCGTGCCGCCGCGCCGCGGCTGCCGGCCGCGCGCCAGGCCTTGAGCACGTCGTCGGGCACCGAGAACGGCTCCAGCGAAATGCCGAGATTTTCCTTGGCGGCCTTGAGCTCGTCGGCGCCGAGCGCTTCGCCGTGCACCTTGTTGGTGCCGGCCTTATGCGGGGCGCCGAAGCCGATGGTGGTGCGGCAGGCGATCAGCGTCGGCTTGTTTGATTTCTG
>NZ_JADPJF010000109.1:61907-67082 GCF_023073295.1 Bradyrhizobium sp. 23
GGCGATTGCGGCCTGGTCGTGGCCGTCGATCTTTTCGGCGGCCCAGCCCGCCGACTTGAACCGCGTCACCTGGTCGACGGAGTCGGAAAGCGAGGTCGGACCGTCGATCGAAATGCCGTTGTCGTCATAGAGCACGATCAGCTTGTTGAGCTTCCAGTGCCCGGCCAACGCGATCGCTTCCTGCGACACGCCTTCCATCAAATCGCCGTCGGAAGCGATCACATAGGTATGGTGATCGACAATCTTCTTGCCGAACTCGGCGGCGAGCATCTTCTCGGCGAGCGCCATGCCGACGGCGGTGGAAATGCCCTGGCCGAGCGGACCGGTGGTGGTCTCGATGCCCTTGGTGTGGCCGTGCTCGGGATGTCCGGGTGTCAGCGATCCCAACTGGCGAAAGTCCTTGAGCTGGTCGATCGTCATCTCTGGGCTGCCGATCAGATACAGCAGCGAATAGATCAGCATCGAGCCGTGCCCGGCCGAGAGCACGAAGCGGTCGCGGTCCGGCCAGTCCAGCGCGGCGACGTCGAATTTCAGGAATTGCGTGAACAGCACGGTCGCCATGTCGGCGGCGCCCATCGGCAGGCCCGGATGACCCGATTTCGCCTTCTCGACGCCGTCCATGGCAAGGCCGCGGATCGCATTGGCCATACGGTTGTGATCGACCTGCGTCATGTCTGAAAATCCGTCTGAAATGAGGCGCTTGTGGCTGGATTTGGCCGCGCCGGAAGGAGCCTTTCGGCCGCTGGGGTCGCGGCTGGGATAGCATCTCGGTTCCGACAGGCCAAGGCAATCAAACGCCGGTTTGGCCGCAAAAGTTGCTTAGCAGTGCATAGGTTTCGCGGCGGCGTTGCGATTCCCTAGCTTGCCACGTAAATTTCTGCTTCTAACCGCTTGCCGAACCGAGTCTTTTGCCGGACGGCAAGCCCCAGGAAAAGCCCAAAGGAAAACTCCAAGGGCAAGGCCACAGGTTCCGCCGCTGACTGCATGAACGATCGCGTATCCAACAGCTCTGCCATGACCGAGTCCTCGGCCGTCGAGATCGAGATCGCGACCCGCAGGCTCATGGCGGCGCTCGACTCGCTCGAAAGCGCGGTGGAGCGGCGGCGCGATGCCGATCGCGACGAGAACGAGCTCGCGGCGCGGATTCAGGCGCTCGGCGCGGACCGCTCGCGGCTTGCCGACGAGCTCGACGGCGCGCTGGTGAAGGCACGCAAGCTCGAGCGCTCCAGCCGCGAGATCTCCGATCGGCTGGATTCCGCGATCGTCACGATACGTTCGGTGCTCGATACCGGAGAGGACGGATGAGCCACATCAACGTCACCATCAACGGCCGGCAATACCGCATGGCCTGCGAGGAAGGCCAGGAGGTGCGGCTGCTCAAGCTGGCTGAAAGCCTGGAGACGCGGATTCAGTCGCTGCGCGGAAAGTTCGGCGAGATCGGTGATGCCAGGCTCACCGTGATGGCGGCGCTGACCGTCTGCGACGAACTGGTCGATGCCGGCAACCGCATCCGGACCATGGAGCAGGAGCTGACCGAACTGCGGGATTTCCGCAACGCCGCCGTCGAGCGCGCCCGGTTGACCCAGACCGCGGTCGTGAACGCACTGAACTCTGCCGCCGAGCGCATCGAGAAGTCGACCCAGGTCCTGAACCGCACCGTCGGCAACGGGATCGCCATCGGCTGACCCTTCACCGGGCTGGCGATTCGTCAGCATCGTTGTTACATTGCCCAAGCGGGGCTGCGACGCGCGTCAGGAGCCATTATCCCCGGGGCCTTATCGATCCTTTAGGGAACTGTCCCTGGCCGGGCCCGTGGGCTCGGACATATGGTGCCCACCTACTTTCGTAGGGAACTCCGGGATCGAGTGCTTCAACGGCGTTCGCGGCTTCGCACTTTTGTTTTTCTTCCTTCTGGTTCGTGCCTGTCGAAATTGCGTCCCCGACACGCTCGCGGTTTGATTTCGGTGTCATGCCCCGCGCAGGCGGGGCATCCAGTACGCCGCGCTGTCGAGGTTTTTGCATTGGCGTCTCTGGAATACTGGATCACCCGCCCCAGTGCGCAAGGGCGCACAAGGCGGGTGATGACGGCGGAGCAAGGCTCAGCCTTCGGAGCAAGCGCGCATGACCAACACCAAAGCCGAACTCCGTGCCAAAGCCCTCGCGGCGCGCGATGCGCTGAGCGAAAAGAAACGCATCGCCGCCGCCGCCAAGCTCGCCAAGCGCGGGCTGCCATTCCAGCTTCTGCCTGGCAGCATCGTATCGGGCTATTCGCCGATCCGCAGCGAGATCGATCCGATGCCGCTGCTGAAGAAGCTCGCCGAGCAGGGTGCCAGGCTTGCGCTGCCTTGCGTCACTGCGCGGGGCCAGGCGCTGATCTTCCGCATCTTCCATCCGAACGATCGCCTGATGCTCGGCCCGCTCGGCATTCCCGAGCCGTCGCCTGGGGCCGCTGAAGTCATTCCCGACATCATGCTGACGCCGCTCGCTGCCTTCGATCGTCTCGGCCATCGCATCGGCTATGGCGCGGGGCACTACGACCACACCTTCGCGCATCTGCGAAAAACCAAGACCATCGTCGGCATCGGGCTCGCTTTTGCAGCGCAGGAGATCAAGGCGGTTCCGGCACTAGCCCACGACGTGGCGCTGGATTATGTGCTAACGGAATCGGACGTATTCGATTTCCGGAGTTCTGAAGTTGCGCATTCTCTTCGTGGGTGATGTCGTCGGCCGTGCCGGGCGCAATGCCATCGCCGAATATCTGCCTGGCATGGTCAAGGACTGGTCGCTCGATTTCGTCGTCGTCAACGGCGAGAATTCCGCCGGCGGCTTCGGCATCACGGAAGCGATCTATCAGGAGTTTCTCGACGCCGGCGCCGACGCGGTGACGCTCGGCAATCACTCCTGGGATCAGCGCGAAGCACTGGTGTTCATCGAGCGCGCGGAGCGCCTGGTGCGGCCGGCGAACTATCCGCGCGGGACGCCCGGCCGTGGCGCCGCGTTGGTCGAGACCAAGAACGGCAAGCACGCGCTCGTCGTCAACGCTTTGGGCCGCGTCTTCATGACCCCGTTCGACGATCCCTTCGCGGCCCTCGAGCGCGAGCTCGGCGCCTGCCCGCTCGGCATTGCCGCGGACGCCATCGTCGTCGACTTCCATTGCGAGGCGACCAGCGAGAAGCAGGGCATCGGCTTCTTCTGCGACGGCCGCGCCAGCCTCGTCGTCGGCACCCACACCCATGTGCCGACCGCCGACCACCAGATCCTGTCGGGCGGCACCGCCTACATGACCGATGCCGGCATGACCGGCGACTACGATTCCATCATCGGCATGCAGAAGGAGGAGCCGTTGCGCAGGTTCACCTCCGGGATCCCCTCAGGCCGCTTCGAGCCGGCAGCGGGCGCTGCGACGCTCAGCGGCGTTGCGGTCGAGACGGATGACGCGACGGGGCTTGCGCTCCGTATTGGGCCGGTGCGCGCCGGCGGCAGGCTGGAGCCGACGACGCCGAAATTCTGGCTGAGCTGAATTGCAGCGGCAGATCCCGCTGCACCTTCTCCCCTTGTGGGAGAAGGTGGCGCGAAGCGCCGGATGAGGGGTCGCTTCCGCGAATTCAAATGCGAGTTGGACGCGTGGAGACAACCCCTTACCCGGCTTCGCTTCGCGAAGCCACCCTCTCCTGCAAGGGGAGAGGGTGCAGCGTCAGTCGGCGCGAGAATTACTCCGCCGTCTGCTCCCGCAACTCCGCAACATCCTTCGCCGTCAGCTTCGAGCCCTTCGCGCCGAACCGCGCTGTCACGTAGTTCGCCACCGCCGCGATCTCGTCGTCGCTATAGGCCTTGCCGAACGCCGGCATCGACAGCGCGCCGTCCGGCGTGTCGCGCTTGGTGCCTGACAGCACGATTTGCGCGACGTTGGTGGCGGCGGGGTCGTTGACGGCCCAGGTGCCGGTCAGCGTCGCCATCGGCGAGACCGGGCTTTCGCCGCTCCAGCCATGGCAACTGGCGCAGGCGCTGGCGAACACCATTTTGCCGCGCGCATCCGCCGTGACGCCGTCCTTGTGCGAGGCGGGTGCGACGGGCGCGGTGATTGCGGGCAGGTCGGGCGAGGGCTGCGGCGGCACGCTGCGCAGATAAGCGACGATGCTGCTTATGTCCTCAGGCGCGAACTGGCTAAAGCTGTGGTCGACCGCTTCGCCCATCGGACCCGACGCCGAGCCGTGGCCCGGCGCATGGCCGAGCGACAGATAGGAGACCAGGTCCTCGTCACGCCAGCTGCCGAGGCCGGTGGCCTTGTCGGAGGAGATGTTGAAGGCGCGCCACCCGGCCGTGATCGCGCCTGCAAATTTCTTGCGGTTGTCCAGCGCAAAGCCGAGATTGCGCGGCGTGTGGCATTCGCCGCAATGCGCCAGCGCCTCCACGAGATAGGCGCCGCGATTCCACTGCGGGCTCTTCGACGTATCGGGCGCAAAGCGCGTGTCCGGATTGAACACGGCCGACCAGACAATCATCGCCCAGCGCTGGTTGAAAGGGAAGGACAGCGTGTTCTCCGGCGGCTTCGCGCGCACCGCAGGCAGGCTGAACAGATAGGCCTTCACCGCCAGCACGTCGTCGTCGGTCATGTAGGTGTAGGACGTGTAGGGCATCGCCGGATAGAGCCGGGCGCCGTCATGGCGCTTGCCGCGCTGGACGGCGTTGAGAAAATCCTGGTCGCTGTAATTGCCGATGCCGGTGTCCGTGTCCGGCGTAATGTTGGTGGAATAGAGCGTGCCGAACGGCAGCTTGAAGCCGAGCCCGCCGGAATAGTCCGTCTCGCCGGGCTTGGTGTGGCAAACCATGCAGTCGGCCGCCTTCGCCAGGTATTCGCCGCGTTCGACCAGGCTCGCCTTCTCCAACTTTGCCGGCACGCCGGCCGGTTTGCCGGCACGGTAATCCGCCAGCGCCACCTTGGTGCCGCCGGCGAAGTCGAGCGGGCCGGGCCCGCGGATGATCCAGACGCCGAGCGCCACGACGACAATGGCGATCACGACGATGCCAGTGAGGATACGCATCTTGCCGCTCATGCCTTTTTCCCCGCAGCCAGCAGTTTCCGATCGATCGGCAGGCGCCGCAGCGCCACGCCGGTTGCTGCGTAAATGGCGTTGCGCAGCGCCGGCGGGCCGGCGTTGACGCCGGCCTCGCCGA
>NZ_JADPJF010000109.1:67150-187000 GCF_023073295.1 Bradyrhizobium sp. 23
CGCCGGGCGCTTCGCCGCTCTTGACGACGACGACCTCGATCTTCGGTGTCTCATTGATGCGCATCATGCGGTAGTCGTGGAAGTTCGACTGCTGCACGCGGCCCTTCTCGATGGTGATCTCGCCATAGAGTGCGGCGGTGAGGCCGAACACCAGGCCGCCTTCGATCTGCGCCTTCACCGTGTCGGGGTTGACCGCGATGCCGGTGTCGACCACCGAGACGATACGGCGGAGCACGATCTCGCCGATATCGTCGATCTCCGCTTCCACCACGGTGGCGAGGAAGCTTGCAAACGACGGCTGGACGCAGACGCCGCGGCCGACGCGCGGTGGAAGCGGTTGGCCCCAGCCAGATTTCTCGGCGGCAAGATTGAGCACCGCGAGCATGCGCGGATTCTTCGTCAGCATCGAGCGGCGGAATTCGACCGGATCCTTGCCGGCCTTGCGCGCGAGCTCGTCCATCGCGCATTCGACCGCAAACACGTTGTTGTTCGGACCGACGCCGCGCCAGAAGCCGGTGGGCACCGCCGGCGGTTCGGCGCGGACATATTCGACATGGAAGTTGGTGAAGTCGTAGGGTGCATCCACGGCGGCATCGACCGCGTCGATGTCGATACCCTTCTGGAACGCCGGCGGCAGCCAGCGCGCCAGCACGGCGGAACCGGCGACCTTGTACTTCCAGGCCGCGACCTTGCCGTCGACCAGCGACGCCGTGACCTGGTCGCGATAGACCGGACGGTAGACGTCGTGCTGGATGTCCTCCTCACGGGTCCATATCACCTTGACGGGATAGTCGACCTGCTTTGCGATCTTCACGGCGGCCACCACCATATCCGGCTCGAGCTTGCGGCCGAAGCCGCCACCGAGCAGATGCTGGTTGACAATCACCTTGTCGACCGGGAGGCCCGCAGCCTTCGCCGCCTCCGACTGCACGCGCGTCATGATCTGCGTGCCGGTCCAGATCTCGCAGGCATCCGGCCTGACGTGAACGGTGGCGTTGATCGGCTCCATCGAGGCATGCGCAAGGAACGGCAGTTCGAAGCTTGCCTCGAACCTGTCGCCGCTGGCGAGCCCCTTGGCGATGTCGCCGACCGATTTCGCGACCACGCCGTCCTTCTCGCTGGCGGCGCGCAGATGCTGCCAGACGTCCTTCGTGCTGAGCTTCGCGTTCGGTCCCTCGTTCCACTCGATCTTGAGCGCATCGAGGCCCTTCTTTGCGGCCCACATGTGATCGCCGATCACCGCGACCGCATCCTCGAGCACCACGACCTTGCGTACGCCCGCAATTTTGACCGCCGCGCTGTCGTCGACCTTGCCGACCTTGCCGCCAAAGACCGGGCAATTGGCGATCGCGGCGATCTTCATGCCGGGCAGGATCGCGTCGATGCCGTAGACGACCTTGCCATTGACCTTGTCCGGCGTGTCGAGCCGCTTCAGCGGCTGGCCGATGATGACGAAGTCCTTGGGGTCCTTCACCCGGACGTCCTTCGGCGGCGTTTGGCCCTGTGCGGCCAGTGCCAGTTCGCCATAGCCGAGCTTGCGGCCGCTTGCGGCATGCACGACCTCGCCTTTCGATGTCGTGCAGCTTGCCGGCTCGACCTGCCATTGCGCCGCTGCGGCCTGCACCAGCATCGCCTTCGCGCTGGCGCCGGCGGCGCGCAACGGATTCCACCAGGCGCGGATCGAGGTCGAACCACCCGTGGCCTGCAGGCCGAACGCCGGATTGGCGTAGAGCTTGTCGTTGGGCGGCGCGTGCAGCACCGCAACCTTTGCCCAATCCGCGTCGAGCTCTTCGGCCAGGATCATCGCAATCGAGGTATAGACCCCCTGGCCCATCTCGACTTGCGGCATCAGGAGCACGGTGCGGCCGGTGTCTTCGACCCGGATGAAGGCGTTCGGCGCGAATTTGCCGTCGGTCGTGTCCTTCGGCTGCTCCGGCTCGTTGACGGCGGCGCGGAGCGGCAGATGGAAGGCGAGCAGGAAGCCGGTGGCGAGACCGCCGGTCAGAACCGCACGGCGGGAGACGTCAGGAAGAGTCTTGTCGGTGATCATGGCGGACCTCACGACTGACGGCCGGAGGCGGCTTGCTTGATGGCCTCGCGGATGCGCACATAGGTGCCGCAGCGGCAGATGTTGCCGGCCATCGCGGCGTCGATGTCGGAATCGTCAGGGCTGGGCGTTGCCGCCAGCAGTGCCGCGGCCGACATGATCTGGCCGGACTGGCAGTAGCCGCACTGGATCACTTCGGCATCGAGCCAGGCCTTCTGCACCTTTGCGCCCGCTGGCGTGCTGCCGACATGCTCGATCGTGGTGATGGCGCGGTTCGCGACCGCGCTGACCGGCAAGACGCAGGAGCGGACTGCCTTGCCGTCGACGTGCACGGTGCAGGCGCCACACTGCGCAATCCCGCAGCCGAACTTGGTGCCGGTCATCCCAAGGACGTCGCGCAGCACCCACAGCAGCGGCATGTCAGGTGGCGCGTCGAACGATTTCGTTTCGCCGTTGATGGTGAGAACAGTTGCCATATGCATCCCCTTGCTCGCTCGATCGCTTGCGGCGATCTAGTCAGCGAATTTGCGCGCACAATAATCATATCGATGCGAAACGATGAAGCGTCGACATGTCCGGCAATGCATTTTTGCGCAGTGAGCGCGTTAGGCCATGACGTTCACGAATTTGTGCGGCGATCACTGCAGTAATTTTGGGCTAATTGATATGATAATCGTCATTTTCTGACGCATTTTGCTCACAAGCGTCATTGATGGCCACAGAAGATCGTGCGAATGCGCAAAATCATGCGATGACGAAACTCGTGCGATTGTGGAAGTCGATCGACGGCGCGATCAATTGCCGCGACTCATTGTTGTGCCCTCTCCCCTTGTGGGAGAGGGCAGCGAGGCCGGTAGACGCAGGCTCATTCGGGTGAGGGGTCCGTCTCCGCGTACGGGCGCCGTTTTGGATCAAGCGACAAAGGGAAGCCTGATCGCGAACGAGGCACCGCCATGCTCCCGATTGCTCGCTGATATGAACCCGTTGTGTGCTTCGATAATGGTGCGCGCAATGGACAAGCCCATGCCCATGCCTTCCGCTTTACTGCTGTAAAACGGCTCGAAAACCTGTTTCAATTTGTCTTCTGGAATGCCGGGTCCGCGATCTGACACGGATAGCTCGGCGAATGGCTCGACGCGCGCGGTCCGGATGCTGATAGTGCGGCTTTCGTGAGACGTGTCCTTCATAGCCTCGACCCCGTTCAGCACAAGGTTCAAAATGACTTGTTGAAGCTGAATGCGATCGCCGAGGATCGGTAGCGCATCTGGCGTGATCACGTTGACCATTTCGAATTTTCGGCTGACGGTTAGCGCCGAAAGAAATCTGACCGTCTCTTGCACAACCTCATTGAGGTCCAGTTGCTTCAATTCGAACGGCGCCTTCTTTAGGAGGCTGCGCATCCTGCGAATGACCTCGGTGGCACGCCGGTCATCCTGTAAAATATCGTTCACAATTTCCCTGAGTTCAACGACATCGGAAAGTGCAGCGATATCGGGACGCTGCGATTGCAGGATCGCGGCTGCGGTTTCGGCGTTCGTCAGAATAGACCCAAGCGGCTGGTTGATCTCGTGAGCAATCGAGGCGGTCAGTTCGCCAGCGGTCGCGAAGCGATTAACGTGGGCCAGTTCAGTCATGCGCTGTCGCGACTGTACTTCGGCGAATTGACGACGGCGATGCTCACGTAGCAGGATAGCAATAAGCCCGGCTTGTATGAGAAAAACCGCGACGACGGATGCGATCAGCCATAAATACCGTTCCCACACCGATGGCTCGCGGAAGTAGACCGTGCTGCCGGGCGGCAGGTGGCTGTCGCTGATCCCGAACCGCTGCATTTGCCGCCAATCGAACCTTGGCAGCTCGAATTGGCTGGGTGCGACCTTTACGTCGCCAGCTTTTTCACCGTTTAGAATACGGATTGCCGCCGCGGCTGCGATAGTCATGCCCTTCTCGATCGAATGCATAGAGCCGCCGACAATCGAGCCATCAAAAAATCCGTCAAGATAGGAAAAGATGGGAGCATCGGCGGCAGCCGAGAGCCTGTGCAAGGCGGCAGTGCCCTCATGTGTAACACCCGCCGCATCAACGCTCATCAGATGCCAGAAGATGGCGCTGTGAGGTGGAAGATGTGCCGCGTCTTTCAGGATATCTTCAAATGACAGCTTGTTATACCATCGTAGTTCAACCCGCCCGCTGAACGGTGCGAGTTCTCGCTCCAATACCCCTTGCCAAAATGTTTCATTGGGCGAAGCCCCATTCACGACGGCGATCACTTTCGTGTCGGGCAACACCTTCAGAATAGTTTCGATGGCGGCAGGAAAATTATGAGCCGCAGCGGCCACGGTGTCATACTCGGTCAGCTTGTCGTATTGGACCCGTCGCGCCTCGACGGAAGTAAACATCATTGGTGTCTTGGGGAAAAGCTGAGCGCGATACCGCTGCACAAACTCGGCAGCTGGCGCACCGAGGGCGACAATGAGGTCGGGAGGTTTGGCCCCGTACAATGCTTGGAGGTAACCGATAAAGGGTGCGAGCGCCTTGTCGTCGTCCACAAGGGCGCTTAGCAGCGAGTGGTCCTGAAAGTCGATTGGGACTTTCGATTGCTTGATCATTTGAGGGCGAAGAAACTCAGCGAAATCGGTCCACGGTTTGAAGCGGAGGCCGAATGATTGCAGCATCAAAACGCGCTTGGGCTCAGGATCAGCCGCCCGACCCGGCCCCAGTGTTGCCAGCAACAATGCGACGACCAGCGGGGCGGCGAAGGTCCGCCTGCAAAAGGATCGCCAGGATAGTGAGAACAGGCAAAACCGCATTGCCATCCTAGTCCCCTCGGTCCCGGAGCCTAATGGCACGGCCGAATGTTTAATAGGCCGAAAAACGGCTGTCGGCGGCTTGGCCGGGGAGAGCGATCAGGACTGGACCCAGCGGCAGCGGACCGCAACGATTCCGGGGACAATGAATTCCAGCCGAAATCTTGGTTTAACTGCACGCGCTAACGGTGGCTGAAAGTTGAAGCTCGGGGTTCGCCCGAGCTTCAACAGGAGCAAGCCATGCGAAGCCCGAAGCCGTTCACCGTCTATCAGCCGGTCCCGGCCAAAGCCCGAAGCCGCTCTTCACCGTCCACGCCTATTCGCTCGATCAGGCGCGGACTTGAGCGGAAGACGATGGAAGTCGCGGTCGACGGGTTAATAGGCGCAAATATAGTTTCCGTAAGCATCGTAGCAACTGCGGCGGTACGCAGCAGTGCCAACGGCAGCCGCGCCTACCGCTGCCGCTCCTACACCGTAGCCCCGATAGCCGTAGCCGCGATAGCCGCCCCGATAGCCGTAGCCACGGTAGCCTGCGCCGCGCACCGCAACAGCGCCGCCGCCTCGCGGTCCTCGAACTGCGACCGCACCGCCGCGATAACCGCCGCCACCCCGATAGGCACCTCCGCCGCGCCGAGCCTCGGCATCATCGGGGATCAAGCAGGCGGTGAGCAAAACGAAAGCTGCAAGAGAAGCAAGAATGAAGCGGAGCATGACAGAAACCCTTCCATGAATTCCTTAAGCCCCGCTCGCGAGATTGCGGCTCTCTCCGCGCAGGAGCTTGATGTAGATCAATCGAACCCGCGCACTGCGGCGACTACGCTGTGTTCTGCCGCACCTGAGAAGGCGATGAGCCTCAGTTGCGCAAGTTCCAAGAGAGAGGTCCGCCATGCATCCGAGCAAGCATCTTTCGATCAGGTCAGCGACTGTTGCCGGGATTGCTGCCAGCGCCCTGTTGGGCCTTGCAGGTCTCACGCTCAATCCAGGCCCAGCCAATGCGGTCGTGTATTGCCAATACACTGCCTACCCAGCGGGTTGCGTTGCTCGGGCAGGCGTCGTGCTCAGGCCCCGCCCGGTGGCGCGCGCCGCAGTCCGTCATAACGCCGGCGGCAATGCGAATGGTGGCGTCAATCGTGTCGGAGCCAGGCGGTAAAGGCCGGTTTCGCAAGCCAGGAAGAAGCCGCCATCGCTTCGTCCCGGTGGCGGCTTTGCTTTGTCTGGCGGGGATAGGCCACGGTACCGACGGGGCGGCTTTAGGCATGAAACACACTTGGTACGTCACTTTTGAAGTGCCGCTGGATGGCACACTGTCAAGACGGCGACATCCGCGGCTAACCAACACGTTTGAAAGCGAAGCAGCAGCCAAGGATTTTGCGCGAACCAAATTCAACGACGGACTGATCGTCAGTGCAGGGACTGTCATCCCTCACTTTCCGAGAGTGTCGATCCCATCGGCCGAAATCCCAACGTGGCTCGAAGCACCGAACCAAGTTGATCCAGATCAATAACTAGGCCACCGACGCTGGTGACATGCTCTAAGGGGCAGCAACCGGGAGCCTGACCATGAATGAACGTTCGGAGCCGAAACAGGTCTGTCGTCGCAACGCACTAACCTTCCTTGGATACGCAGGGGTGTTTGGGCTTGTGGTTTCGTCCTCAATTTTGGCGGCCTCAGAGGCTGTTGCTCAAACCACTGCGCCAGCCGCCGCGCCTACCACGCCGCCAGCGGACGCGCCGAAGTCAGGCACAGAACGCCGCCAGGAGCGGCGCAGCGGGCGAACAGAGCGCCGCCAGGAACGCCGCACGGGACGCACAGAGCGGCGCCAAGAGAGGCGTACGGGACGCGACGAGCGACGGGACGCTCGCGACGGCACCCCGGCCGCCACGACGACCACCGAGCAAAAGAAGTAGTCCGTTCATTGCCAAGCACAGCTACCGGGCCGCCCAAGCGTAGGCCCGGAAGGCCGTACAGCGCGCGGCCAGCGCCGTCTACGGAAAGCGGGGCGGGGCTATCGAAATCGGCTTCTCTCGCGAGGGGAGAAGAGGAGGGGATGGAAATTTCGGAATAATAGCAGTATACGCCTGTTTTGCCCGACGGCGCAAGCGCTTCAGAGGCGTCTGGATCGAGGGATTCATCAGGCGCTTAAGCCATTGATTCTGCCCGCCCCGGCTACTGTGCATGGGGTTGTTTTCGAGGTTTCTGATTCAGGGAGACCATGCGCCCCCGCCGCAAGCGCGTCGCGACGACCCTCAGCTCTGCCGAAAGCCCATCCGGAAGGCGCCCCAGTGCTTGCCGCGGATCATGATCGGCGAGGACAGGTCCTTCATCAGCACGAACTGCCCGCCGCCCATGTCGCGGCGATAGGTCTGCAGCAGGAACGGCTTGGTGTTGGCCGCGACCTTCTGCACCGCGCGATCGGTGAACAGGCGGCGGTTGCGGCAATTGGCGTTATTCCAGACCGGGTCCTTGCCCTGCGGCAGGCGGTAGTTCGGGTTGTGCGTCGGCAGATAGCCGCCCTTGGCCCAGGCGACGCAGAACACGATGCGGGGATCGGATTTCTGGATCGGGTCCTGGATCGCGGGCAGCACGCGGTCTGTGAAGTCGACATAGTTGGTGTTGTACTGCTTGGGATCGGTGCCGGGGATTTCCCGATAGTTCTCGTCCATGAACTGGTCGAGCGTGATCTCGCCGCGGCCGATGGCGGCTTCGAACTCGTCCGAGATCCGCTTTGCGATCTCGACGACAATTCGGATCAGCGGCGCATCCGATGTCTCGACGCCGCTGTCGGCGATCAGCGCGATCAGCCCTTCCGACGTGTCGAGCAGTTTGGTCACGCGCTGATCGGCGTTCTTGAGATCGCGTGAGGAGAGATCGACGCCCTTGGCGAGTTCGTTGAGCTCGCTGATGACGGTGTCGCAGTGTCCGAGGTTGGAGGTTGCCGCGCGCGTGACGCTGCCGATCTCCGCTTCCACCGAGGCGAAGCCCTGCTGAACCCGCGAGATGATGCCGGAGATCCGCTGGGCGCCTTCGCCGGCCGTCTTCGCGCGCTGCGAGGCATCGCTGCTCTCGCCGATCAGACCTTCGATCTGGCCGTCGAGATCGCGCACGGTGTCGGAGATCTGGTGCGTGGCCTGGCGGGTGGCTTCCGCGAGGTTCTTGACCTCGCTTGCCACCACCGCGAAGCCGCGGCCGGCATTGCCGGCGCGTGCCGCCTCGATGGTGGCATTGAGCGCGAGCAGATTGGTCTGCTTCGCGATCGCCTCGATCGAGCCGGAGACCTTTGCGACTTGTGCCAGCGCGGAGCCGACTGCGCTGAGCCGCGCCTCGATGCGTTCGACGGCTGCAACGAGTTCGGAGATGTGGCTAACCGCGGCGTCGACTGCGCCGCGCGACTGCGCGATCTCGCCGACCGCCGCTGACGTGGTCGTTTGCACCGCCTGTGACGCATTGGCGATGTCGTGGTTGGCCGACACCATCGTCTCGGCGGTTTCCTGGAGGTGGTGGAAACGTTCCGACTGGTTCGCGACGCGGCTTGCGACTTCCTGGACGTTGCCGGCGATGTCAGCCAGTTCCACGCCGAGGCCGCCGATGCGGTCGGCGAGCTGATCGATCAGCCGTTCGGAAAGTGTTCGGTTGGAGCCGGTGTCCAGTACTGCAAGTTGTACGACGGACATGTCTTGAGAGTCCTCCAGTCAGAGCCATTCGCCGGCTCTCCGCGGCATTCCCATTCCAATATCGATCTTAGGAGGTGATTCGCGCTTTGGCGTCTTGCCTGAGCGCGCACTAGAGCTTGTAGGCCGTCCTGAATCCGCCCCAGTGCCGGCCTTGCACGCGGATCGGAACGTCGATCTCGCGCATCATCACCGTATTTCCGTTGCCCATGTCGCGTGCATAGCTCTGCACCAGATACGAGCGCAGGTTGCGCGCGGCAGCCAACCCCGCCGGATCGTTGAACATCCGCCGGTTGCGGCTGTTGGCCGTGTTCCAGGCGGCATCACCAGGCCGCTGCGGATGCGAATAGATCCTATTGTGCACCGGCAGGAAGCCGTTGCGATCGACCATGGCGCAGAATGCCATGCGCGGGTCCTTCGCCAGAAAGGCTTCCTGGAACGCCGGCAGCGCGCGATCGGCCCAATCCAGATATCTGGTGCGGTACTGCTGCGGATTGGTTCCGGCGATTTCGGCATAATCGGTGTCGAAGAGGTGGTCGATCTTCACCTCGCCGCGGGCAACCGCCTGCTCGAAGATCGCGGTCAGCGCGTTACCCGCCTCCATGGCGCGGGTGACAAACTCCGTGTTCTCCTCGTGGATCGACCACAGCCTGTCCTCGATCTTCTCGCGTAGCTCGGCATTGGGACTAACGAATTGCGCGCGGGCCCCGGCCTTGGACTGCTCGACCACGCGCAGGCGGCAGGCACCGACGCCTTCGAGGGTGCCTTCGACCATGGCTTGCGATGCAAGGCGGCCCGCGTCCGCGCCGCCGATCAGCACGCCGTCCATCGCTATCTCGTAGACCGGCAGCACGCCGCGGGCGGTTTCGAGCTTGAGATGGCAGGGCAGCCGCTCGGTCTTGCGGCGGTCGTCGTGCTCGCTCTGGCGCAGCAGCACGGCGCAGCGCGATTTCAGTTTCTGTGCGAAGGCGGTCACGGCCTTGCCTGCGCTGGCGACGTGCTCGCCGTGGCTCTCGGCCGCCTTGGTCGCAGCATCGATCTCGGCTGCGCTTTCGCCGACCGAGATGATGAACTGCGACGCGCTGGTCGCGTTGCCGGAGACTTCGCTGGTGGTGGCATTCTGTTCGGCGACCGCGCCGTTGACGGTCTCGAACACCGGACGGATCGCCTCGATCGCCTGCGAGATGCGGTGCACCGCATCTGCTGAGCCGGCGGCGTCGCGCTGCAGAGCGTCGATCTTTTTGGTGATCTCCTCCGTCGCGCCCTGGGTCTGCACCGCGAGTGCCTTGACCTCGGTGGCGACGACCGCGAAGCCTCTTCCCGCAGCGCCCGCGCGCGCGGCCTCGATGGTCGAGTTGAGCGCGAGCAGCGTCGTCTGCCGCGCGATCTGTGCGATCAGATTGACGACGTTGCCGATGGCGGCCGAGGATTCGCGCAAGCGATCGACATTGGCGCGGGCTTCCTGTGCCGCGGCACTGGCCTCGTCGGCGAGCTTGCCGGCCTCGCGAACCTGCGCCCCGATGCCCAGCGCCGACTGGGTGAATTTGTCGGCGGCATGGGCGAAGGTGGAGGCATTCGATTGCGCGGCGTTGGTCCGGCCGGTCAGGGCGTCGGTGCGGTCGCGAATGGCGGCAAGCGTCGTGGCGGTCGCCTCGGCGCCGCCGGCCACCGAATTGGCGGCGCGCTCGAGCTGGCGAATCATGGCGCCCAGCTCGAGTTCCAGCAGTTCCAGGATTTCCTTGGCCGAATCGCTTTCGACGGCCGCGGCAGGCTCGGGATGGGCCGCCGGCTGCGCGGCCTGCGGGGCAGCCGCAGTTGCAGCCATGTCCGGCAGACGCTTCCGAAATAGTTCGAATGCCATCAGCTCTCTCTTGTCACGGGACGGTCGGAGGCTATTTTCGCAGGCTGGAATGAAATCAGGGTTAACGATGCCTGACATCTAGGCACGGGCCCGTACGGTGTTACCTTAAAGTCGTAGAGCCTCTTTCTTTCCAGGGGGGTCGCGGCCTATAAGGCCGCGCTTCCCACGCTCACCTTGGCGCACGAGTCCCTAGAGAAGATCACGCATGGCCGGACATTCCCAATTCAAGAACATCATGCACCGCAAGGGGCGGCAGGATGCCCAGAAGTCGAAACTGTTCGGCAAGCTGGCGCGGGAAATCACCGTCGCGGCCAAGCTGGGGACGCCCGACCCCAACATGAACCCGCGCCTGCGTGCCGCCATCACCGCGGCGCGCCAGGAGAACATGCCGAAGGACAATATCGAGCGCGCCGTCAAGAAGGCGCTCGGCAGCGACAGCGAGAATTATGACGAGATCCGCTACGAGGGTTACGGCCCGGGCGGCGTTGCCGTCATCGTCGAGGCGCTGACCGACAATCGCAACCGCGCGGCTTCCGACATCCGCTCCTTCTTCGCCAAGTCCGGCGGCAATCTCGGTGAAACCGGCTCGGTCTCCTTCATGTTCGACCGAACCGGCATCATCGAATACGACCGCAGCATCGCCTCCGACGATGCGGTGCTGGATGCCGCGATCGAGGCCGGCGCCGACGACGTGATCTCGAGCGAAGGCGGCCACGAGATCTACGCCTCGACCGAAGGCTATCGCGACGTCGCCAAGGCGCTGGAGGCCAAGTTCGGCGAGCCGCGCAAGGCCGCGCTGATCTGGAAGCCGCAGAACACGGTCGCAGTCGACGACGAGACCGGCGAGAAGCTGCTCAAGCTGATGGACCTGCTCAACGAGCACGACGACGTCCAGCACGTCTACGCCAATTTCGAGGTGTCGGACGCGCTGCTGGCGAAGATGGGCGGGTAGGGGGGCACTTCCCCTGTTACTTCCGTTCTGTTTCTGTTTCCCCCACGGCGGCCAGCCGCTATCACTGGCTCATGACGACGCTCCCGATTCGTGGCCCCGTTCGCATCATCGGCATCGACCCTGGCCTGCGCCGCACCGGCTGGGGCGTGATCGAGGCCGAGGGCAACCGCCTGATCTACGTCGCCTGCGGCTCGGTGGAGCCGCCGGACGATTTGCCGCTGGCGAGCCGGCTGCTCGCGATCCATGAGGGGCTGGCCGCCGTCCTGTCCAGTCACAAGCCGATGGAAGCCGCGGTCGAGCAGACTTTCGTCAATAAGGACGGCGTCGCGACGCTGAAGCTCGGCCAGGCCCGCGGCGTCGCCATGCTCGCGCCTGCGATGTTCGGCATCAGTGTTGCCGAATACGCGCCGAACCAGGTGAAGAAGACGGTGGTCGGCGCCGGCCACGCCGACAAGCAGCAGATCGCGATGATGCTCAAGATTTTGCTGCCGAAGGCCGATCCGCCGTCCGCGGACGCCGCCGACGCGCTCGCCATCGCCATCACCCATGCCCATCATCGCCAGAGCACCGCGCTGCGGCTGAAGGTGGCAGGCTTATGATCGGCAAGCTCAAGGGCCTGATCGATTCCTACGGCGAGGATTTCGTCATCCTCGACGTCGGCGGGGTCGGTTATCAGGTGCATTGCTCGACGCGCACGCTGCAGCATCTGCCCTCGCCGGGCGAGGCCGCCGTGCTGTCGATCGAGACCTATGTTCGCGAGGATCAGATCAAGCTGTTCGGCTTCCGCAGCGATCAGGAGCGCGAATGGTTTCGCCTGCTTCAGACCGTGCAGGGCGTCGGCGCCAAGGTCGCGCTCGCCGTGCTCGGCACGCTTGGGCCGTCCGACCTCGCCAACGCGATCGCGTTGCGCGACAAGGCTGCGGTGGCGCGCACGCCGGGTGTCGGCCCCAAAGTCGCAGAGCGCATCGTCACCGAGTTGAAGGACAAGGCGCCGGCCTTTGCCAATGTCGATCCGGCGGTCGTGCACCTCGCCGGCGCCGTCGACGACCAGCGCGCGCCGCGGCCCGTGGCGGACGCGATCTCCGCGCTGGTCAATCTCGGCTACGGCCAGCCGCAAGCTGCCGCGGCCATTGCATCTGCATCGCGCAGCGCGGGTGAGAATGCGGAGACCGCGCAGCTCATTCGCCTTGGCCTGAAGGAGCTCGCGAAGTGAGCGATCCTAAGGCCAACCGCATGGTCACGCCCGAGCGCCGCAGCGACGATGTCGGCGACACTGCGCTGCGTCCGCAATCGCTGTCCGACTTCGTCGGCCAGCAGCAGGCGCGCAAGAATCTGTCCATCTTCATCGAGGCGGCGCGCAAGCGCGGCGAGGCGCTGGATCACGTGTTGTTCGTCGGTCCTCCCGGCCTCGGCAAGACCACGCTGGCGCAGATCGTGGCCAAGGAGCTCGGCGTCGGCTTTCGTGCCACGTCGGGCCCGGTGATCGCCAAGGCCGGCGATCTCGCCGCGCTGCTCACCAATCTCGAAGAGCGCGACGTGCTGTTCATCGACGAGATCCATCGCCTGAGCCCGGCGGTGGAAGAAGTACTCTATCCCGCGATGGAGGATTTCCAGCTCGACCTCATCATCGGCGAGGGTCCGGCGGCGCGCTCGGTCAAGATCGAGCTATCGAAATTCACCCTCGTCGGCGCCACCACCCGCGCCGGTCTGCTCACCAATCCCTTGCGCGACCGCTTCGGCATTCCGGTCCGGTTGAATTTCTACACCATCGAGGAGCTGGAAAGCATCGTCACCCGTGGTGCCCGCGTGCTCAACGTCGGCATGAGCGCGGATGGCGCCAACGAGATCGCGCGACGCGCGCGTGGCACGCCGCGTATCGCCGGCCGGCTGCTGCGCCGCGTGCGCGATTTTGCTTCGGCGGCCGATGCCGACAGGATCGATCGCAAGATTGCCGACCACGCGCTGAGCGCGCTCGAGGTCGATGCCGCCGGCCTCGACGCGATGGACCGCCGTTACCTCACGACCATCGCGCAGAACTATGGCGGCGGCCCGGTCGGCGTCGAGACGATGGCCGCCGCTCTGTCGGAGCCGCGCGATGCGATCGAAGACATCATCGAGCCCTATCTGATCCAGTGCGGCTATCTGCAGCGCACTCCGCGCGGCCGCCTGCTCACCTCGCACGCCTTTCGCCATCTCGGCATCAGCGAGCCATCGCGCGATGCGGCGGCACAGTTCGGCCTGTTCGGCACCGACGAGAGCGACGACTGATCTGCGCAAGTACGGACGGTCGGGCCGTCATGAATTTCCGGTGATCTCGTGCAGAGGGTCTGCACAAGCGCACCCCATTTCCGCTTCAATCGGGTCGCATCAACAAGCTGCATCACGATCGGGCTGCCATGATCACGCGCCGTCACCTCATCCGTTCCTTCGGCGGCCTCTCCGCTCTCGCCGTCTCGACCGCGGCCTACGGCGTCGGCGTCGAGCCGGTGCTGCGGCTTCGCGTCACCCGCTATCATCCAACCCCGCGGCAATGGCCGGCGGACTTCCCGCTGAAGATTGCCGTGATCGCCGACATCCATGCCTGCGATCCCTGGATGCCGCTGGAGCGGATCGAAGCCATCGTCGACCGCACCAATGCGCTCAGCGCGGATATCATCGTGCTGCTCGGCGACTATGTTGCCGGTCTGCACCAGGTCACGCGCATCATTCCGGCGAGCGAATGGGCCAAGGTGCTGGCCGGCCTGAAAGCGCCGCTCGGCGTCCATGCCGTCATGGGCAACCATGACTATTGGGCCGATAGGACCGTGCAGCAGGCCGGCCACGGGCCGACGGTCGCGCATCGCGCGCTGGAGGCGGCCGGCATTCCCGTCTACGAGAACGACGTCGTGCGGCTCGCCAAGGATGGCCGCGCATTCTGGCTCGCCGGCCTTGGCGATCAACTCGCCTTTCTGCCGGCGCGACGCTTCCGGAGCACGGGACGCTTCGGCGCCGACGATCTCGACGCGACGCTTGCCAAGGTCACCGACGACGCGCCGATCATCCTGCTCGCGCATGAGCCCAATATCGCGCCGCGCATGCCCGCCCGCGTCGCGCTGCAACTGTCCGGCCACACCCATGGTGGCCAGGTCCGCCTGCTCGGCTGGTCGCCGGCGGTTCCGCCGCAGCACGGCATCCGGCTCGCCTATGGTCATGTCCGGCTGAAATGCGACGTCATCATCTCCGGCGGCCTCGGTTGCAGCATCATGCCGCTCCGCGTCGGCGTGCCGCCGGAGATCGTCGAGGTGACGCTGGGGCGTGGGCCGGCGGTGGTCTAGCCACGCTTGCGCAGCCGGCCGTTTTTGCGCAAAACGGGCTGGTTACCGAAAAGCGAAGAGGCTCGCGACGTGACAGCTCATCTCGACGGCGAGATCCGCGACGGCCGCCACCATATGCAGGTCCGCGTCTATTACGAGGACACGGATTTCCCTGACTTGCCATTGTCGTAGTAGGCAAACGTGCTGATTTCTCGCGCCTTGCTGCGGTTTTCTGGGAAAAGGTTCTTGCCGTAAAGCGCGGAGCTGTTCAGGTAGGGCGTATATTCGTAGGGCATCCGCTTGCGAACCGGATGCACTACTATGCATTCGATCAAGTTGCGGAAGGCTACGCGAGTTTCGATCGCCTTCGGATTGGCCTTGAGCGCGGTGACCAGTCTTCTAACCTCCGAACGGTATCGGTCACCGAATTTCGGGTGATCGAAGCCAATGACATTTTCGCCGCCAGCGCCCAGCAGCCGCAAGCGCTCTTCAACGCTTTCCCGCTCCAGGTCGCACTCATCGATGCGCTTGAGCAACTCGTCCGGCTTCCGGCGGCTATTTGCGATGGCATATGACAGGCGTTCCATCTCGGTAGTCAACACGCGGCGTCGACGCTCTAGCTTAGAGTGTTCGCTGCCCTTGTTCCGATCATTTTTGCGCTCCTCCTTCCAGGCACACATCGCCTCTTCAATGGCTTTCGGCGAAAGCAATTTCAGTTGGATTTTGTCGGAGGCATCCTCGAGCAGAACGTCCATGTCGAAGCTACGGGTGTGCTCGCACGTGCCCCGCTGATGCGCGCTCGCGCATGCCGCGCGCGGTGCACCGTTACGCGAGGATTGAGCGATTCGCATGTGGCCATTGCAGACGCCGCACCGGAGCACACCGGCAAGCGGGTGCTCGTTGTTGCGCGGGATCACGGCGCGACGCCGCGGCTTGCCAGTCGGTCCGAACATAGATACGGCGCGCGCGCTACGAACCTCATGCACTCGATTCCAGAGCGCTTGCGGCACGATCCGTAGCTCCGGCTTCTTAACTATGATGTGGCGCTCTTCTGGATTGCGGCGCTTCTGTTTCTTCTGGGTCTCCGGGTTGAGAATTGTCGAGCGAACGTTCCAATGTATCTCGCCTATATATAGATCGTTGCCGATAATACCGCGACCATGCCGGCCGCCTGTAATGCACTGGTGATTCCAGGTGGTACGATCAGCCTTGTTCTCGTGACGAGTTGCCCCTGGTGAGGGCACGCCTTCGCGGGTGAGATCAGCGGCGATAGTTCGGGTCGAGCGGCCCGCTGCATATTCGCTGAAGATGCGGAGCACAATCTTTGCTTCGTTGTCATCGATCACGCGTTCGCCCGGCGCGCCCGGCCTCGGTCGATAACCATAGGCGCATGAGCCAGGAATTCTTCCGTTGGCAACAGCGTTGTCATGGCCGCGCCGAACCTTTTCGGCGAGCTGCGGCTTGTAAATCGTGTTGTAGAGACTTGCGATGCTGATATCAGTGGCGGTCGCATAGACCCCCTTCTGATCCATCAGCTCAACGCCGTTGAACTCGAAAACCTGCTTGAGACGCTGGATGGTTGCGGGATCGCGCGACAAGCGGTCGAAATGCTCAACCACGACTACGTCAAAGTCCCGGTTTCTCACACCGTTGAGTAAACGCTGATAGCCGTCCCGCGCACCTTCGGTAAGACCAGATTTTGCGGCATCGACAAACTCGCCGATGACATCGAGGTCGTTGCGCAATGCGACCTTCCGGCAGAGCAATAGCTGACCATCAATCGAGGTCGCCTTTTGCATGTCGCTGGAATAGCGGGCGTATAGTACGGCCGTTTTCTTCGATGACGCTGTCGTCATGTCGGTCCTTTATCGGCTGCCCCGAGCCGTGATTTTCATCCCGTGCGACCTGACGTCCGATAGCGCGCGCCAACTCAAACCAGATTTCCTCATTGTCCGGATTATCCCAGCTCTGAGGATGTGAGGGGGCGAGCGGTCGAATGATCGCTCGTTGTCTTCGGAGAGATCGGGTGCGGGTACGCATTTGCAAACTCGCGAGCAGAAGCTAGCCTAAATTTCTGCGCTGCGCTACAGCCAAGCCGCAGCGATTACTCGCAACGCTTCTCGCATGCTGACTTCGGCAGCGTCGAATGAAAATGAAATTGTTGAAGTGCCGCGGCGCGCGTGAGGGCATTCCTAGCGATGAGGCGCGTAGTCGAGAGCAGATACGCTAAGCAAAGCGGAGTAAAAATACTTGCAGGTGACGGCGACGAAGTCCGTGCTGCGTGAGCTGTGCCTAGCGGACCCGTTCTCGGTTCATGAGGCTCTCGTACAGATGTGTAGTGGCCGGCGCGGAGCGCCGGCTCGTCCATCAACCGCTGGCGGACGGATTGTCGCGCACAGCCCAGACGCCGTGGTTCGACCCAAGGAACCGTCGCTGGTTGGGGCTTTCTTATTCCGTTGGTTCGATGACCCTTGCGTCGAGCCTCCAAGAGCAAGCACTCGCGTGTGGGTGAGCTCCGCAAGCGCGCGTCGAAAAAGCACTGTCAGAAAAACGCTTACTTCTGACAGAGTCCTCCCGTTCCGGCATCCAAGCAGTTCAAAACTGAACTCGCTTCAGCTCCCGTCCGGCGTCTGGATCCCCGCGGATTTCCTCCCTGTCGGCTGGCGAGACACCGTCGACGATGCCCCGTGGCGCCTCACCAGCGCTGGCGATATACGCGACCCGCTGGCCTGTGGTGGGAAGAGCACGCCGAGTCTGCCGTCTCGGCCAAGATCGGGTTGGACAGGATACCTTCGCCGTTTTCCACGAGGAATCAGCCAGCCCGCAACGGGAATCGCGGCTCCGTCGAGGCATTAGGATGGCCGCCTCGGTGCGTCGGAGTGGTGTAATTATGTTTTGTCCTATTTTATTGAACGTCTTCGCGTTTATGCGTCCATGTTTTGTGGGAACGGAGACCACGATGCCAAAGCATCAGACCTCGCTTGAAAAGATCGAGCGCAAGAAGGATGACGCTGTCTTCCTAGTGTGTGAGTTTACCAAGCTCGGCGGTGAAGATCAGGCCTTGCGCGCGCTTCGCACCCCTCTGGGCAAGGGCCGTCTTGTACGGCTCGGCCACGCCCCATGGCCGTGCCAGTCCCTCGAGGCTGACGCCGGATGGCTTCACCGGCGCGGCGCGTCAAGCGCTCGACGAGCGTGGCGTGGAAGGGGAACCTACCGAAGCCGAAAGTGCCCTATGATGAGGGCCTTCTCGACTCAGATTCCCGTCAAACCCGGTCGTCCCTCAAGGCCGCCTCTCGCGTAAAGGTCCTGATCATCATCCATGCAGGCACATACACCAGGTCGTCGCGGGAGGCATAAATCGGCTCAACCGGGGCAATTGGTCCGGCGGGCTTCGGAGGCCTACAGCTGCCGCCTTTGCTGATGAAGGCGGCGGCTCATGGCGCTGTCGATGGCTGCCTCGCGCTCCTTGAAATCCTAGCCTTGCAGGGCGCCGTCGTCTGACCTCCCGCGAGATCCAAAGGGGCTCCCGTGAGCGAGGGAATCTGCCCGCGGATCGGGCCGATGAGGAGCCGAAGCGCAGATCGTCGGTTTCGGAGCCGAAGAAGGACAGGCGCGCCGCATCAATACAGCCCAAAATGAGCGCGGAATTCAGCGATCGGGCCCCTCATATTCGGCCCAACAATCTGTCGTCTCGTACACCCTCAAGCTCGAGAGTTGCGCAAGGCGCGGTTTCGCGTGCTGCCAGATCCAGATGGCGATATTTTCCGCCGTCGGATTTTCGAGTCCCGGGACTTCGTTCAGGCAATGGTGATCGAGCTTCTTTAGAAGAAGACCGAACGCTTCTTCCATGCTGAAGAAATCCATTACGAACCCCGTGTGCGGATCGACGGGCCCGTTCAGCACGACCTCGACGCGATAGGAATGACCGTGCGTCCGATGACAGCGATGTGTCTGCGGGACGGTTGGAAGTCGGTGCGCTGCCTCGAACTTAAATACCTGGGATATCTTCATCTGATGCCGGGATGTTTGTGACATTGCACGCTGATTCGCCATTTCCGATGAGTCAGGCGTTGCGCGACGGCCTGCCGCATGTGGTCGACGGCGCCAGGGCCGTCTGTGGGCCGAAGCAGAAATCGTCCGAGCCCTCTCATCGAACCGCCGGCACACGGCTGCGGCTACACGAATTTTGAGTTCGTGTCCGCGAGCGATGGCCAGTGCGGCGCGATTTGCTGCCGCAAACCCAGTTACCACGCCGGCCGGGACCAGCAGCCTGCCGTTCGTCTCGATCGCGACAAGGAACCCGAGATCATGGAGCGTTTGCACGACATCGTCGCCGAACCTAACACTGGTTCTGGGCACGTTCATTGCGTGTGCCATGCAGACGATGGAGCGTCTACTACAAGATCCGGTAGATGCCAAAGCCAAGTTGAGGCTCTAGGGTCCGGCCGCGTTCCCCCGCCGATCATCATCGAGGAAAAACGCAACGGATGAGAAGTCAACAAAGGGCAGAACGGCACAATATGACTGGCAGAACCTAGGTGGCTACGCACGGACACCTCAATCAGGATCCTCGTTGTTCTACTTAAGAGCCGCAGAAGCCTGCGATTGGCGGGAGGCGTATGCCTAGGGAAAATCGACCAAGGCAAAAATCAGCTTGTGAAACGTCAAACGGGTCCACGCGATCACGACGATCGATCGGCGCAGATAAACTTATGTACCCCTGTGCAAGAGCGGATCGGAAAAGCTTGCGCTGAGTGCGCGATCAGCGAATTTGGAAAGTAGCGACACGTTCATGCATGAATGAGCCGGATACGGAATTCGCGCTCGAGAGCGAGCGAAGTTTGATGCCACAGAAGAAACAGCACATCGATCTATCGGACCCGAATCTCTCGAGCCTTATCCTGCGGCTCGCCATTCCATCTGTTGTTGGGTTATCGATCCATGCTTTACAGCAGGTCGTCAATGCGATCTTTGTTGGCGCACTTGGCGCGCAGGCGACCGCAGCTGTGAGCATGACCTTGCCGATCATGGTCCTGCTCGCGGCAGCCGCACAGGGAATCGGTGTTGGAACGGCGTCCTTCATATCTCGTCATCTGGGCGCTCGTGAGTACCTAGAGGCGAGTCGAGGCGCAAGTACAGCTCTCGCGCTCACCGCTCCGATTGGCATCATAGTTACCGTCGCTCTGCTTCCAAGTCTGCCAGTGATATTCGCAATCCTCGGAGCGACTCCAACCATCATGCCCGTGGCGCTCGACTACGCGGGAACGCTTTTGTTCGGGAACACCCTGATGCTTCTAAACATCGTTAGCGGGTTCATTGTCAGAGCCGAAGGCGATACGCGATTCAGCATGTGGGCGATGCTTACCGCGTTTCTACTGAACGCTGTGCTTGACCCTGTCTTCATATTCTTGTTTGACCTTGGCGTGCGTGGCGCAGCCCTCGCAACGCTGGTATCGCAGATCGCCGCTATTGGACTTTATATTGCGTATTTTGCGAAGCTTGGCGGGACAGTTCTCGTCAGGATATCTCACATATCATTGCGAGCAGATCGCATCAGACAGCTCGCGTTGGTGGGCGCGCCAGCGACAATGACGAGTATCTTATCGGCTCTTGCGGTTATGCTCTTGTACGGAGCTGCCGCACCGTTCGGCGATGATTCCATCGCTGCAGTTGGAATAGCTGTGCGAATCTTGATGGTCGGCGCACTGCCTATCACCGGGTTCTGCATAGGCGCTCAAGCTATCCTGGGTTTCGGTTGGGGCGCACGCGACTATGTTCGTATTCTGAAGGCTGCGAAGTTCATGCTCTTCGTGACGGTCGCATTCTCCATCGCGTATTCTGCGGCCGTTGTTGTTTTTGCAAGGCCTTTGGTGAGTCTATTTAGCGATAACGAGAATGTCACGGAAATAGCCGTCTCGTCCTGCATCGTGTTCCATCTCTTCTTTGGACTGTTTGGGGTTCAGAGTTTCGTGACGGCAATGCTTCAAGCGTTTGGGAGAGCACGCCTCAGTGCAATTGTGGCCCTGGCGAGGCAGGGCTATCTCTTCATACCGGCCGTACTGTTATTCCCGGTGGTTGCGGGTTTCGATGGGCTGTTAGCCAGTCAAGCAATCGCTGAGCTGGGCGCCGGAATGATCGCTCTGTTCGTCATGTTCCATCAGTTCGGTGAGCTCAGACGAGCGCTCCGGCACCGTGGCTCAAGAGCGATCGGGATAGCGGGTTGACCTTAGAATGGATGTCATCGAACCCAGAGCATTGGGCGCAAGCCTCCCGAGAAGCTCGCGGCAAGACGGGCTGCCAGTGGGCACGGATTTTGCGGGCTCGCGGGCGTGCGATCCGCGCGGTCCTTCCTCCAGCCGTGCTCCTCGCACTCGCGGATCGCACCGGCTCGCCTAGCGGACGGATCGGGCAGTTCGGCGAGCGATAGCCGATGTGCTCCCGCTCCCCAGGCGGGGTGGCAAGGGCTCTACGCAAGGTCGAAAGGCTCGGCTTTAGCAGAGTGGGTGGTTTCTGCGCTTATGCAGGTTTGTCTCTTAACCCGCGTCTTTGGAGCTGACTTGAATGCCGCCGCTTTGGGTCGACACTTCGCAGGACGCTCTTGAATTTTCGCCTGCCACGATTTGCTGTTGGGCCGTCGTGGCCGCCTCGGTCAATCTCGCTTTCATCGCATTGGTGATATTTCTGGCGTGACCGCGAGACGCAATCTTGCTGATTGGACTAGTTGTCTCACCCGCGTCTGAAACGCGCAACACGCACCAGGGAGCTCGGTGCTCTGAAGCACAAGCATTCCGACGTTTCATATCCAGGCTCAGGAGCTATCGTGACTGTCTGCACTGGGCAAGTGTTTGAGATGGCCGTAAAGCAATTCGAACTGATCGCGAATTATCCCGAGGATACCAGACGACCTAAGAACCCGCCTGCTGATGCCGAAGGAATCTGTCACGGTATTGTTCAAGGCTTTGGAGATGTCGGTTCGATCACCGCACTCGAGCTACACAATATGCGAGCGAAAGTGATCGGAGTCGGAGATCACACGGGCGCGCTTTATCGACCTCGGCGCTCGATATACCACAGCTGGTCGGACATGCTGCCTCCTAGGTAGCCTGGATGGCCACTCCAGCGAGCTTGCTCTAGACCCAGGCGAGCTGCTGACGATCCCGTGTGACGTGCTTGTTCCGGCTGCCCGGAACGGGGCATCGACCCCGAAATAGCCAGTAGCAAGGCCATCAGGAGCAGATCTTTCTCATCCCTATATTCTCCGCAACTCGGGCGGTGTCGTGGTCAGCTACTTTGAATGGGGTGCAGGGCTTCCAACGACTATTCTGGGAGGAGGAGGAAGTCACGAGTAGGGAGTATCAACTTTGGATCGTGCTTTCGAGCGCGTCTTGGCGCGAAGCAAACGTGAAAACAATCGCACGGCAGCCATCGCGATAGATGTCGAGCGCGTTCGTGGAGCAAAAGAAACACGCGGACGGTTTCCCCATTAGTGTGATCTCGCTGAATGTCTTTGTTATCCAGTTCGATATGCCGGGCCGATGACGGACCGGAGTTTCTGCACCGTAGGCCTAGGGGGGTCACCGCCGAAGTTCACGGCGGCGGCCCCTTCTTTACTAGTGAATGAGTGCGTGCGTCTTACGAACCGCCCGTCGATCAGAATTGAACCTTGTTTTCACCCGTCACACTTCGCGAATCGTCCTACAAAGGCAAATGCGGAGCTTGTTGAAGTTACCGATTTCAGCCTGGCGCCGCTTCCACGTTTCCATCAGCTGCTCGACAGTATCTCACTATTATTTGGCGGCGGAATCCAACGTAAATCCGGGCGGGCCACGCCGGTAATGACTTCCAGCTTCGAAAACGCCTGGGACGGTTCAAGTTACTTCTGCCAGGGAAACGCGTACGGCTTCAGGATGCTCGTCCAGCAGGGCTGGTGTCTGGAGCTTGACTAAGGTGGGGCCTTTTCAATTGACCTTGTAAGAGGCCTGAAAGAACGTACCCCAGCGCTCCATGCTGAACTTTGAAAACTGAGTCGCAGTGGTTCCCCGATAACAGCCTGTGCACGTCGTTTCGCTGTCCTTTTCGCTCCACATTGCCCAATAGCGCCCGCCGACGCCGATGCTGAGATTATTGGTAATGAAGTAGGACAACACGCCTTCAACCTGTACACCCCCGCCTCCGTTGCCGCGTTGATCAACGAAGGTCGTCCCCGGGCGCAAGAGATGGTGGTCGCGACCAGCGAAATCGGTCCAAGGCAGGTAAGCGACATCCGTGCTTAAACGCCAACGCTCGGTAAGCATGGTTTCGGCGCTCAGGCCGACGCGAGGTGCATTCCACTGCGTATCCTGGCTGCCAATGATTTGATCAGCCGACGCCGGGCATAGTGTCATGGGGTTGGCAATCTGCATGCATCCCATCGTGTCGGAGTTCTGGGCGTAATAGGCCCAGCCGATAAATCCGCCTAGCTTGTAGTTGGCGCCGCGCAAAAAATCGTAACCCGCGTCGACCGTATAATAGGTGAACCTTCCGTTTGCCTGGCCCGAAATCGTGTTGCTATAAGAGACCCCGCTCGGGAGGCTCCAATCTTCATCGTTCATCTTTCCTTTATCGAAGCGCCCGATGCCGACGTTGCTCTTCAGGAACACTCCCCACGGGCTGTCAAGACGGCCAAATAATTCCCCGGAAAGTCCGTCGAGGCCATGGTAGGTGAGCCTTGATACAAGAATGTTAGGATCTCCAGTAGCGATCCCATGGGGAACAGCGCTGGCGTCCCATTGGAATCGTCCCCGGCTGAGCCAGAGCCGCGATCCGCCTTCGAACGACCAACCGGCCGTGTAAGCAATCGGCGGCGCGCCGGCAGGTGCTTTCGCATACAGCGGCGCATCGGCCCATTGCGCCGCCCATGGGGCGGCGCCAAAATGGTAGTTCAACCCGATCTTTCCGATGTGATAGCTGCTGGACAGGCTCGTTGTGTTCGCCGGAAGAATTGCGAACGGCGGAAGCTGCACCGTCGGAAGCGTTGCGACGCTTGGCCCACCGAAATGCAGATAGTCATACTCTACGTTGACCGACCATGCAGGCGTAAGCGCTTGTTCGACGCCCAGCCCGATGACGCCACCGACCTGACCATAGTCGAAATGAGTTTTCTTCTGTAGCCCGAGGTCATTGAATTCGTAGTTATTGAGGACGTTGCCCTGATTGTATTGCCAAGCCACGCCTCCCTTGAGATAGGCCAGCGTATGGCCGAGAGCGTCCAACACGTAACCGACGCGACCGGTCCCGGTGATAAAGAGGTTTGGACCAGCCGTGCAGTTTGCGCTCACAACAAAGCCGGAGGCGGCCAGACAAGTATTTGTGCCATCGGAGACAGCGCCGCTGGCATCTAGTTCGACGCCAAAGACCCAGCCGTTCTTCTGCCAATTGTAGCCGATCTGGCCTCCTGCGAGGAACACTGGGGTATCGACGACGCCGCCATAGATTGACGGACCGTAGGGATTACCGAAGGAGGTTCGGCCGTACCCACCGCCGACGTGCCCGCCAATATAGCCTCCGGACCAGCTCCACACCGCTGCTGGCAGTTTCACTTCTGGCTCAAGGTCCGCCGCATTGGCTGCACCGGTTGCGATGAGCGCAATTGTTGTGGCTCCCGAAAGAAAAACTCCAGATCGCACCAATACTTCCTTCCCTGCATTTTCTCGGTCGACAACCGAGCGCCCTTAAGTTATCGCCGCAGCAAAACGTCGGGGCGGACCAGACGCTAACGGCGATGCGCCGAGCCCGTCCCGAAGACCATCGCACTGCGTGGTGATGATGATGACTGAGTAAAGCAAACCTCGTGCCGAAGAGAGTTCGAAGCTCTGCAGGCACTCCGTGAGGTGTGTAGCGTCAAGTTGCTGACATTTGTCTCAAGACTGACAGTCTGCGCTGCTATCGTCCGACAGGGCGTCGCGCTTCGAACAGTTGTCCCATCGCCCCTCAATACGCCGGTGTAGGGCATGCAACTCCGCATCGTTCAGCGCGGTGATCGAGGAAGCGCCGCTTGGTGTCGTCGGTCCCCGGGGCGATCGCCGCTGCAACCGCGGCCGGCAAGAGAGCTAAAGAACGGCGGCATCAGTTGCGTGATGCTCTCCGCCGACACCATCCAACCGCGCGCCGACTGGTGCTGATCGCCAGCGACGATCTCATTGCCGCCCCCTCAATCGCAATGGCCTCAAGACCGGCAACGGCAATCGCGTACCCCGAGCGCGTCACATCAATGCGCTCGAACTACCATATCCCGGTGTTTAAGCCTGCCGATGGCGGAGTAGTGTGGTCGCCGCCGGGCCGTGTCCCCGTTGGTCTGCTTCACCGGGATCGAGATTGGACCCGTGGCGCCAGCAACGCGCCTGTCGCGATCCGCCCAGTTCCTCGACCTGGTCGAACACCATCTTGATCCTGGACGCGCCGATCCGGGTCTTTCTCATAACGGTCGCCGGGCTTCATGAAGCCCACGGGCGCTGCCATAACCAACTCGCCCCGGAGCGCCTTCTCACAGCGTGCCGAGAGCGAGCGCTGGCGCAACAGATCCGGTTCGTACTCGTTGAGGCTGCCCCTTACCCCGAGCAGCAGGCGGTCGTTGCCATGCCTCAGCGCTTAGATGGTCTCCTGATCGACCAGAACCGGTATCGGCCACGCGGCACATCTCGATGAGTTGCTGCCAATCCCGACTGTTGCGAGCGAAGCGCGAGACGTCGCGGGCGCAAACCGCACCAACCCTACCAAGGCAAACCTCCGCTACCATTCGCTCGAAGCCGGCGTGTGTAAGCCGCCGGCGGCTGAACGACCGAGATCATCATCGATCACTTCGATCTCTGAATAAGCTGGGTGATGACGGACTGAGATAGGCGGCGTATCAGGCGGATGTCGAGCCTGCCAGAAGCTCTCAAGGAGCGCCGAAAGGTCGAGAGGCCATGGTGCGGTGTGTGGAAACGGCACTGAGCAATGCACGCCGCCGCGCGCCAGTTCAACACCACGCCGAAGATGGTGGCCAAATGGGTCGAACGGCCGCACAATCTGCGCAACGTTCTGGCCGCGCTTGCATCGATGTCAGCGCGCCGCAGCTTGGCCCTCAGCAGATGCCGGCTCCAGAACACCAGCACATATATCCAGCAGCGTAGCCTTTGAAGAAGCCTCCCTCCTGATGCCCGTGTACAGGTGGGTGGCGTCGAGCTCGAGGATGATCTGCGGCGGGATCACTTGGACGACTCCAGGAACGGCTTCAGGGGCGTCACCACTGCACGACGCTCTGTCGTTGTCAGGGCATTCCTTCCACCACCAAATTCTTGTTGCAAAAGAACGCCTCGCCGATTCGCGCCCCGATGCTCCTCAATAATGTGAAAAATGCACGCTGCGCTTAGGAGAGGCCCTGGCGGCACCCGCTGAGCTGTGCGTCATGAACGGAACGCTGCCATTGTAGTTCAGCGCTCGCTTGCGGGCAGCAGACCGATCAGCGCTTTAGCCTCCGACTTCAGAACTAGAATCGCAGCCTTCCGAGCATCTGCATCAAACCGACTCCGAATGGCGGAGACCGAGAGAGCGCCGCGCAATTGGCCATGAACGTCGATCACAGGCACAGCTGCGGCCGCGACCTCACGATCCCGCTCGCCGATCGAGACGTAGAAGCCACGATCTCTGACCTTCTTTCCATCAGTTGATGCAGAATCGCGGTAGGCGGTAAGAACACGGCCGGCAGCGCCGCGGTCAATCGGCAGTCGGTGACCCTCTTCGAGGTGATGCCGGACCGAACGCGGAGAATTGACGCGATAAAGGCAGATGCGCTCGTCGCCCTCCGCGATGTAGAAGGATGCGGTCTCTCCGGTAGCCTCGACCAGACGATGGAGCGAGGGTCTGATCAGGTCACCAAGGTCGAGCCCGCGCTGATAGAGCGCCCCAAGGCGCCATAGCTCCGGTCCGGGTCGAAATAGCCGGTTCGTACCCCGCACCAGGAAGCCATCCGCCTCCAGAGATGCGGCAAGGCGAAGGACTGTGCTCTTGTAGAGGTCAGTCGCATTCGCAATCTCCGTCAGCGTCATAGCGGCGCGCTCCGGGTCGAATGCCTTAAGGATTGCCAGTGCCCGCCCGACCGCATCAACCCCTGTTCTTACCATCGCTACCTCTGGTTCTGCTCTGCAGAACCAATAGTCAAAATGACGCCAGGAGTCCACCCAAGTTAGCGCGAGCACAATCCTGCACGCCAGAATACAATTGACTCCTCGTGAGAACGCGAGCTACTCGGTTCCAGGTTTCAGAACAAGTTCTATGGAGCGAAACAATGGGGCGGCCGGGACTTGCCGTGGACTTGCACGACGTCATGATTCGCTTCGGCGACTTCACGGCAGTCAAAAGCATGAACCTCCAGGTGGCCGAGACGGAATTCGTTGCAGTGGTGGGGCCGACCGGCTGCGGAAAATCGACCATTCTCAACACTGTCACCGGACTGCTGAAGCCCGCCGCCGGCGACGTTCGCATTTTCGGCAAGTCTCTTACGGGCCTGAACGGTCAGTCCGGCTACATGCTTCAACAGGAAGGGCTGCTGCCCTGGAAGACCGCCCAGGACAATGTCGGCCTCGGGCTCGTCTTTCAGGGCAGGTCGGTCGCGAAAGCGCGCGAGCAGGCACGGCCCTGGCTCGCCAAGGTCGGATTGAAGGGATTCGAGGAGCGCTATCTGCATCAATTGTCCGGCGGCCAACGCAAGCGCGTTGCGATGGCACAAACCCTCATCATGGAGCCCAAAATCGTTCTCATGGATGAGCCGTTCTCCGCGCTGGACGTTCACACACGCCGACTCATGCACCGCATCCTGCTCGACCTCTGGCAGGCGGACCGGCGCTCGCTCATCTTCATCACCCATGATCTCGATGAGGCGATCACGCTGGCGGACCGCGTCGTTGTGATGTCTGCCGGTCCCGCCAGCCGCATGGTTGCCGACGTCAGGATCACGCTCCCTCGTCCGCGCGATGTTTCTGCGCTGCAGACCACCGACGAATTCGTCGCGCTCTATCGTGAAATTTGGTCGCTGCTCGGCGCCGAAGTGGAGAAAAGCTATGTCACGCAGGGGTAGGGTCGCTCTCACGCAGTTCGCCATCCTGCTTGGCATGATCCTGATCTGGGAATTGGGCGTCTGGGCCGGACTGATCGATCCCTTCTTCTTTCCGGCACCGTCGACACTTGTCGTAAGGATCGGGGAGTGGATGTCGACGGCGGACTTTTGGGGCGATATTGGCATAACATTGCTGGAGACGGTCCTGTCGTTCCTGGCTGGCATCGGGATCGGCACAGCGCTTGGGATCTGGCTGGGCTTAAGCCCATTTGCTGCCGAAGTCGTTCAGCCCTTTATCAAGATGTTCAACGCCATCCCGCGGATCTTGCTTGGACCCATTTTCGTCATCTGGTTCGGATTGGGCCTCACCTCCAAGGTTGCGCTCGGCGTCACGCTGGTTCTATTCGTCGCATTCTTCAATACATTCCAGGGCGTCCGCGAGGTCAATCCGGTCGTGCTGGCGAATGCCCGCCTGCTGCGTGCATCGAAGTCGTCCCTGCTACGGCACGTCTACCTGCCGTCCGCCACGACCTGGATTTTGTCGAGCCTGCGGGTGTCCGTCGGCATGGCTGTGATGGGAGCCGTGGTCGCGGAATATCTCGGCTCGTCCGCAGGATTGGGGCACTTAATTGCGCAGGCCGAAGGCGTCCTCGATGCGACCGGAGTGTTCGCAGGAATTATCGTTCTCTCCGCCTTCGTCGTTGCCCTCGATGCCATCGTCGACTGCGCGGAAAAGCGGCTCCTGGTCTGGCGGCCGGCGCCTGCGCACGAAAGCTGATCGTACGCTCTCCCATCAATTATGGAGGTTCGCATGCACGTTTCCATAAGATTGATGCCGGTGGTGGCGCTGGCCGCATTCTCGGTCATTTTGGCGCATGCCACCGCGCCCGAGAAAACAAAATTGAAGATCGCGGTGGGGTCAAAAATCCTCAACTATATGCCTGTCGAACTTGGAGTGAAGCTTGGCTCCTTTAAGGAAGAAGGCCTTGACGTTACCGTCGAGAACTTCCAGGCCGGTGGCTCAAAGGCTCTGCAGGCCCTGATCGGCGGCTCTGTCGACGGGACTATCGGCTTTTACGATCATACCATTCAGATGCAGGTGCTGGGTAAGCAAATTTCCTGCGTGTTCCTGTTGAATGACATTCCCGGCGTCCTGCTCGGTGTCCGCAGCGACCTCGCCGACAAGGTCAGAACCGGCGCCGACCTGAAGGGGCTCAGGCTCGGGATCACGGCGCCGGGGTCATCGACGGAGAGTATGGCGCGCTACTACATCAAGAAGTCAGGATTGGGTTCACGCGATGTCAACATCATTGCCGTCGGCAGCGGCGCACCGGGCATGGTGGCGCTTGAGGCCATGAACGTCGATGCCCTGGTCTATTTCGATCCCATCGCGACGCTTCTCGCGCGCAAAAAGAACGCGACAGCGCTGTTCGATGCGCGCACGATCGAAGGCTCAAAGCAGGCCTTCGGCGGGTCCTATCCGACCGCGTGTCTCTACCTTCAGCAGACTTTCATCGACAAAAATCCCGAAACGGTCCAGCGCCTGGTCAACGCCTTGCTCAAAACTCACCGTTGGATCAACGCAACGCCGACGGAGCAGCTCGTCGATACGATTCCTCCTGGTTACAAGACTGACAATCGCGAGGTGAATATCGAAATCATGAACGCATCGAAAGCGCTCTTCTCGCCAACCGGACAGATGGACATCGAGGCGGCCAAGGTCCCGCTGGCCGTCCTGAGCGACTTTGATCCAAAAATTGCTGCCGCAAAGATCGACTTGAACAAAACCTTCACCAATCGTTTTGCGGAACGCGCCGCACAACAACTGAAATAGCTGCCAGCCGGCAAGCTCTCACCATCGGATCACCTAAAGGAAGGCGTCTTCAGATGTCTCTGCCGCTCACCGGCATCCGCGTCCTGGACCTGTCGAACGTGTTGGCCGGTCCGTTCTGCGGTTATCATCTCGCGCGTCTTGGCGCGGAGGTCATCAAAGTCGAAAATCCGAACGGCGGCGACCTCGCGCGGCGCCTCGGCGCCGATCCGCAAAGGGCAGAGCGCTTGCAGGGCCTCTCTTTTGTCGCGGTGAACGCCGGCAAGCAATCCGTGGCGCTGGACTTGAAGTCGGAATCGGGCCGCGAGGTATTCTTGCGACTCGTCAAGGAAGCCGATGTGGTGCTCGAAAGCTTCCGGCCGAAGGTGATGGAACGGCTTAGCCTAGGCTTTAATGTGCTCAGCAGGCACAACCCGCGTCTCGTCTACTGCGCGATCTCCGGCTTTGGGCAGAGCGGGCCATGGTCCGCCCGTCCGGCCTATGACCAGATCGTTCAGGGTCTGTCTGGTGCCATGAGCGTCACTGGCGATACGGCCTCGGCTCCCCTGCGCACCGGCTTTCCAATCTCGGACACGATTGCGGGACTCACTGCTGCCTTTGCCATCGCCGCGGCTCTGGTCGAACAGCGGCATAGCGGCCGCGGTCGGTTCATTGACGTGTCCCTGCTCGAAGCCACCGTTGCAGCGATGGGATGGGTCGTCTCCAACCACCTGAACGCTGGTGTGGAACCGCAGCCCATCGGCAACGAGAACTTCACCGCGGCTCCCTCCGGCACGTTCCGCACCGCAACAGGCCCGCTGAACATTTCCGCCAACGAGCAGAAGCAGTACCAAGCCCTATGCGACCTGATTGGCCGACCGAACCTGAAGACGGATCCACGCTTTGCTGAGCGCGAGATGCGCAAGGTCCATCGCGCAGCGCTGAACACGGAGTTGAACCAGGCGTTGAGTTGCAAGCCCGCTGAAGAATGGGAGGCCCAAATGAATCTGGCTGGAGTCCCCGCAGGCTGCGTGCTGACGGTCTCCCAAATCTTGCAGCAGCCACAGCTCCTCGAGCGCGGATTCGTCGAGACTTTGGCCCCAGAACAAGATGGTGCGCAGCCGTTACGAATCATGCGGCCGGGCTTCCGGCTGGATGAGGAGTTTTCGGTGCCTTCGCCACCTGCGACGCTCGGCGCAGACACCGAGCGATGGCTGCAGCGGCTCGGCTATTCGTATGCGGAGGTCGAGCAGCTGGTCTCAACCCGGGCCGTCGGGACGCCAAAGCAACGGGCGGCTGATTTCCTGCCCGTCCGCGTAGCCGCGGACGGACCAATATCATGATATTCGACGGCTTGCGCCGATCGGCAATGGCAGGGTTGAAGGGGCGGAACCACAAATGAGCGAAGAAGAATTGCGGCAGCAAGCGGCCCGTTGGTGGCGAACCTCCATCTGCGACATCGCGCCCGGTCGCATCGCCTATCGGGGTTATCCAATCGAAGATTTGATCGGCCGGATTTCCTTTCCCGCCATGATCTGGCTGATGTTGAGCGGCGATCTGCCGACGCCAGCGCAGGAGCGGCTGCTGCAAGCTGCGCTGGTCGCGTCCGTTGACCACGGTCCGCACGCGCCCTCCATCGCAATTGCGCAGATGGCGGTGAGCTGTGGGCTGCCCCTGAATGGTGCGATGGCGTCCGCCATCAATACACTCGATGAGGTGCACGGCGGAGCAGGGGAGCAGGCGGTCGAACTCTACGAAGATGTGCTGCGGAGGCGCGATGGCCTAGAGATCGGCGAGGCCGCGGCCGCCGCAATTGACCATTTCACTGCAAGGTGCGGCAAATATCTGCCCGGCTTCGGCCACCGGTTTCATTCGGTCGACCCCCGCGCCGCACCGCTATTGGCGCTGGTGGATGACGCAAGTGCTGAGGGCAGTGTCAGCGGCGACTATGCCAAGGCCGCCCGCGCGATCGAGCGGGTGATGCAGCAGCGCAAGGGCAAACTCATCCCAATGAACATTGATGGCGCGACCGCGGTCATTTACGGCGAGCTCGGATTCGCGCCACCGCTGGCGCGCGGCGTCTTCTGCCTGTCGCGAGCGGTCGGAATCCTGGCCCACGCCTGGGAACAGACCAGGCGCAAGGATCGTAACAAGGGACCGATGCCCAAGCAGTTTGGCTACAAATATGAGGGACAGCCGCGCCGCACGCTGGGAGGCCCGTCATGATGTATCTCGACAAGCCGCCTCAGCTGGCTGAGACCCGCGTGTTCTCGTCGATGCCGCGGAATTTCGTCGCCGTGGTGTTTCCTCGAAATGGGCCGGATGCCAACCGCGGAGGCCATCGGTGGATTGTTTCATCGAGGGGCCGTCGTTCGACAAGTCCGGGGATCTCTACGTCGTCGATATCCCCTTCGGCCGCATTTTCCAGATTTCGCGCGACGGGATCTGGTCTCTGATAATCGAATATGACGGCTGGCCGATTGGTCTGAAGATCGCACCTGATGGCCGGGGGCTGGTGGCCGACTACATGAACGGCCTCATGGAGCTCGATCCGCAGCGGGATACTATCAGCCCGCTTCTGGGGCAACCGCAATTGCGAGTCCTTCAGAGGCTGCAACGACCTGCATACCGCGACTAACGGCGACATCTATTTCACCGATCAGGGGCGAACTGGAGTGCACGATCCGACCGGCTGGGTGTCCGACTGTGTCCTGCCGGCCTGCTCGATTGCCTGATTTCGAACTGGCCAAGCCCGAGCGGGCTGGTGCTCAGCGCCGACGAGGCCTTGTTGTTCGTTGCAATGACGCGCGACAACAGCAGCTGGCGCGTGCCGCTGATGCGTGACGGCGGGGCTGCGAAGGTGGGACGGTTCAGCTTGTCCTTCGGGACCAGCGGTCCTGACGGGCTGACGATGGATCAAAACGGGCGGCTCTTTGTCGCGCTCGCCTCCCTCGGCCACGTCTTCGTCATGGCGCCGAACGGCGAAACGATCGCCCGCATCAAGTCCTGCGCTGGGGCGACCTGCACGAACCTCGTATTGGAGGCGGCAAACGGCACATTGCTCATTACGGAATCCTCTACCGAATCAGTGTTGATGGCTGATTTCGTCACCTTCCTTGAACATTCGCCAGCAGGAGCGACAGCGTGGTACCGAATCCCTTTACGCGACGGTCCACCGAATCAAGTTGCAGGAAGAAGCCCCATAGATGATTGGCTTGCCAGTTGCCGAGGCATTGGACTTGGCGACGAATGGATCGCATTTGTGTGCGGTGATCCCAAACTGGCGGCATTGTGTGGGAAGCACGAAAGAACGACTCGGCTATCGTTTGTAAGGCTGGGTCGGGCTTCGCCCGCAACGGGCCGCCGCCGACCTGGCTCCGCGCCTTCTAGCCGGGCAGGTTTCCGCTCGCGGTCCACGAGCCTTGAGAAGACCATCGTATCGCTCCGCACCATGAAGAACGATTTGATGGTTGATACCCGCCAAAAAAGTCGAAGAGGTAACCCGCTCGCAGTGGGAGTAAGCACCGCATCAGCGCCGAGGTTCTCGATTGTCCTCGGCCGCGACGCACGCGTTGGAGCGTTCGTTTTGAGAAGCAACAAGCAGCAGGATTTTCTGCCTTGAAAGTCTTTAGTGACAGGACCAGGAGCGCTTTTAAGTGTGGAGCAGAGGTCGCAGTACTGTCATAGCCTCTTGCGCGCGCGCAATCCTCCAACCCGATATCCCCTCTCCTCGTAGAAACGGCGTACCCGTTCTAAGGCCGGATAGCCATCAGGGGGCAACGCAACCTCAATCATCTGCCAGCCTCGGCGCTTCGCCTCCGAACGTACCGCCTCGAGCAGATGCCCACCGCGGTCAGAGCTTCGGAAGTCCCGAGAAATCCATAGCTCCTGAAGCACGCCGTACGCTCCAGCTGCTCTCACGGCCAGTACGGCGGAGATGGCAGCGATCCCTACAATCTGCCCGGTGGCTTGTTCCTCGATGACAAAAATAAAGCCCTCTTCGGGATCCTGAATCAGGCGCAAAGCAGTCTGCTTTGCGCCTTCAAGGCTGAACTCTGGTCCGGGACCACCTAATTCAGAAAGTAGCTTTCCGACGGCTTCTACGATCGCGTTCTCATCTCCTGGCACGCCTTTGCGCAAAGCCGTGCCCCCGTGGGGCAAGCCTTGCGCTTCAGCGCCAACACGAACACCCGTCACGTTAGTCCCTCCAGTCCCTCTTGAGGATATCCATGTTCAGAAGGATACAGAGAACGCAACTGAGAGAAACTATCAAGCTCGATAGGGAATAGGACGTCCGCACTCGCTATAACCAACAGAGGTGAGGTAAGTGCAAGCTGTTGCCGTTCTCAGAATCGACCGCGGCTTGACCCGCTGCGAACTCAGTTGGATCTCCTTCGACTAGATAGGGAATCCACGAGACGGCACATTCGCGCGTGGGCAGGCCGGCCATGGCGATCAAACATTTCGTAGGAGAGATTGCTGATCATCACTCACGAGAGTCGATTCAGTACATCTTGCAGCATGATCATTGCCGTGGCATAGGGCGCATCAGCTCGGCGCGTCCGAAGGTGAGATTCCCCACACTCGTGTGCGTCACTCGTACAAAGTTGCGCGAGCCGGGACAGGTATCATACGCGTGCGCCCGACAAAATCGTCTGAACAACATCGCGAAAAGATTTTGCACGCTAATGCACTATCTTAAGCTTACCTCGAAGAATCGAAAGATAATGGCAAGCACTGCTTGTTTGGACCTTCGCTCCTCGTTTAAGGGACCTTCACGGAAGGGGAGTGGTTGCGATGGAGCATGGGCAGGCCGAACTGGTCGGAGGGAAACCTGTAATCTTCGGCCAGCGTAAGGTGCGGCCGCGAGCGTGCGTGGCCGTGGGCAAGCGGCATCTGCGCGCCTTTCTACGCGATGTGCTAGAGGATATGGGGTTTGTGATCAGCGAATGCGGGACTGCTGACGAGCTGCCGCGCGTACTCTGCACGGACTTCCCTGATCTGATCCTGCTCGGCATTGGCTCGGATCGCATCGAGCCTGGACGATTGCTCGAGATACTCGTACGCGAAGAATTTGCAGGCAGAGTGCTGGCGTTCGGCGCCCGCGAGTCGATCGTCATGACGGCAGTGCAGCAGGTCGGGGGCGAATATGGACTTGATATGCTGCCGCCGCTGAGGACGCCGTTTGCAGCCGAGACGCTGCGCGATCGGGTCGCCATGCTCTTGCCCAGAGAGCCGGCGCCCCGTCCCGCAGTCCATGTCGGAGAAGCCTTACACGCTGGCTGGCTTGAGCTCTGGTATGAGCCGAACTTTGACCCGTGTACCCTCAGCCGCCGCGGCGCCGAGGCGCTTGTGCGAATGCGGCATCCGACCTGGGGCGTTGTTCCACCAGCGTATTTCATCCCGGAGGCTCACGATCCGCATTTTAGGGACTTGTCGCAGTTCGTGATCGACCGCGCGATCAAGGATTGGAAGTATCTTCTGGAGCAGCAAACTTCGACCGATCTCTCCATCAATCTCCCGGCAGCATTCCTGATTGACCCGCAGGCGGTACGCGATCTCTGTCAGCGCATGCCGTCGCACCCCGCTTTCGGCGGCTTGACGATCGAAATCGAGAGCGAGGAAGCGATCCAGAACCTAGATCTCCTGATCGAGGTCGCGCGTGAGGTTCGCTTTCACAACATTGGCCTTGCAATCGACAATATCGGCGCCAATTGGCCGCAGCTGATGGGGCTCGAAAAATTCCCGTTCATGAAATTAAAAGTGGACCGGCAGTACGTCGCCGGTTGCGGAAATGGGCCCCTGAAGCGAACGGTGTGCCGCCATATCGTCGATCTAGCCAAAGAGTACAGTGTGCGCACCGTCGCCGCAGGCGTGGAGAGCCACGCCGACCTGATCGCTGTGACCGAACTCGGCTTCGACCTTGCGCAGGGCCATCTGTTCGGAAAGGCCATGCCGCTGAAGCAATTTGCACACTCATCTTTCAGCCCTGTTCCACTTCGTCCAAAATAGTTGTATGAGGAGTGACTGAGCACAGCCAGGCAAAGCGTACCAGCGCTGGCCCGCGCGGCATGCCTACTCGGCACCAGGCATGCGGCTGACTGCAATTTAATCGGTCACTTTGCAAACCCAGTATCGCTCCTCCCGGCCGAACTTCATTTCCCTCCGAAGCGATGCCGAAGGTTATTGTAGCACAAAGCCCTTTTGGCAAGGCTCCAGCGAGTCAATCCGCGGAGTTAACGTTGCAGGCGTGAGCGCGGCTTGGACAAAATCTCCGGTCAGGGCGTGTGACCGGAGGTTTGCCGACATCCGGCGTAGACGTGCGTCGGCTCGCGGCTTTTACTCGCGCTGCCGGTTTCGGGAATCGTCGAGCGTCGCTTGGCCCCGCGCTGCCATGCCAGACAAACCGACGGAAACTCGCTGCAGTCGAGTCGCGACTGGCTATCGGAGTAGGGGCCCGAGGGCTCGCACGGCTTGATATTGAAGCGGCCCATGCTGTCGCAGATGCAACATGGTCTCAGACCCCGCACAGCACCATTGGGCAAATTGCCCATCATTGAGCGCGCCTGTCCTTGGCACGGCATTTGAAAGGGATCGCCAATGGCATCGCTCGCCTAAGGAGTCGGAAGGCATGGCTTACAAGATCGTCGCTTCGCAATGTACCGTTTGTGGGGCATGTGAGTTCGAGTGTCCCAACGCGGCGATCAGCCTCAAGCGCGACATTTACGTTATCGATGCAAAAAAGTGTACGGAGTGCGAGGGCCATTCCGACACGCCGCAATGCGCTGTGGTCTGTCCGGTGCCTGACACCTGTGTCCCGTCTAAGACAACATAACCAGCCCGCGTCCAGAAGGCTTCACCGCTCGATTTCGCGAACGAAGGACTAGATGTCGAGCTTGTGGAGGCCGCCGTCCGCGTGCGGCGTATCGAGGTCGATCAACATCGTTATGAGCTTAAGGCGCTGATCGACTCCGAGAAACGCTCGAAGGGCTCGGTCAGAGGAGACCGTCAAATTTGTTTCGAATAATGACAAGGCCGCCTCGATGCTCCAGGTCGTCGCGTTGAGGCTTATCGTCGTTGGCTGACGAGCCGAGGCGAGGTGGACGGGCGTCGAATATCCCAAGATCAGCTTGCAGGATATCTAAAGCTAGGTCACTTCGAAGCCGAAGAGACGGTCTCCACGCGCGACGAGATCGGTCCGGAGATCCTGAAGACGTACGAGAAGCTCGGCATCCGCTTGCCCACGGTCACCATGCACGAGTGCATGGAGCTAGGGTCGTAACAGGATCCCCGCCGCCCGCGCTCTCGCTGCTTACTCCAGTTTCGCAAGTTAGCGCGCATCCTGACGTCCGGAACTGTTCCTGCGATGCCGCGCAGGCCAACGTCCAGGCTGCACTACTCGCCAGCGGCGACGGAAACAACGAATGCGCGGCCAAAGTCGCTCAGCACGTAAATGCTTGGCACACCGAAGGAGATCATCTTGACCAACGCCACGGAGCGATCGAGCTCACGGCTCGTCGCGGGGTCCGCCGAACACAGGCAGTCCGGGCAGTCCGGCCTGATCATCCGTTTGATCCTGGAGCAACCCGGCCTTGACAATTCCTAAGAAGCCTCATGGCGCTGTGATCAAGCGGATGCCGGCCGAGGATGATCGCAAACGTCCTCGCGGGCGAGTTCGAGAAGCTGCTGACGGAAAAGACCGGATTGTCGCGATCACGCAGATGTCGAAGCGCCCACCGCGTTCGTTCTGCTCGCGTTGGCTCATCCGAGTACGCCAAGCGGGTGTTGACGGACGCATTCACAAGCGGAGGCTCCACAGATCTAGGCGTTTTTACCAGGCCGGGAGTAAGACCGTTGTGCCCTAGCTGGTACAGCTCGCAATCGCTTGGGCAATATCGCGGCGACACTTAGTAGGTTGACGGATCGATCCTCGTGCGCCTAATGCCAGTCGTCGTGGTCTTCGGATTCGTTTGATCCGGAGCTAAGAGGGAAGCCGGTGCAATGCCGGCGCTGCCCCCGCAACTGTAAGCGGCGAGCCGCTGTCCAACGAAGTCACTGAAGCCATGCGGCTTCGGGAAGGCCGGACAGCAGCGACGACCCGCGAGCCAGGAGACCTGCCTCGACAATATATCGTCCACGGGCGGGGTGTCCCGGTGTGCGCCAAGCAGCTGTCGCTCACGCGATATTCGCTGCATGCGTCCGCCATGGCCTTTGCCCCAATCATGGGGTCTGAGCTATGTCTTTTCTTTCGCTTCCCGTTGCCACACTGGGGACGTCACGCATCGGCCCACGACGCGAACTCAAAGTCGCGCTCGAGAGCTACTGGGCGGGAAACTCCAGCGAAGCCGAGCTCCTCGAGGCGGGGAGTGGACTTCGTGCCGCTAATTGGGCACGGCAGAAATCCCGCGGTGCGACCGTCATTCCTTCGAATGACTTCTCGTTTTACGACCATGTGCTCGATACCAGCCTAATGGTCGGCGCCATTCCCGACGTCTATGGCTGGACCGAAGGTCCTGTGTCGCTCAAGACCTACTTCACCATGGCGCGTGGCGCTCAGGACAGTGGTCACGCTCAGCACGGGCCTGGCGTAGCCGCACAGGAAATGACGAAGTGGTTCGATACCAACTACCACTACATGGTGCCGGAATTTCACCGGGATCAGATCTTTAAGTATTCCTCTCGAAAGCCGATCGAGGAATATGAGGAGGCAAAAAGCCTCGGCTACCAAACGCGCCCCGTCCTAGTTGGCCCAGTCACTTTCCTGAAGCTCGGCAAAAGCGCAAATCCCGCATTCAATCCGCTGTCGCTGCTCGATCGGCTCCTCCCAGTCTATGTCGATGTTCTCCGCGAACTATCCTCGCGCGGTGCTGAATGGGTTCAGCTGGACGAGCCATGCCTGGTGATGGACGTCGACGAAGCATCGCGGGCGGCTGTCCGCCGGGCCTATGCTCATTTCGCAAAGGTTGTGCCGGCCCTTAAAATAATGCTGGCCACATATTTCGGGGCTATCGGCGACAATCTTGAAACAACCTTGGCCTTGCCCGTTGCCGGGCTTCATGTGGATCTGGTTCGGGCACCTGACCAGTTGGACGCAATTGTCGCCACAACCCGTAGAGATCTCGTGGTCTCACTAGGCGTCGTTGATGGTCGGAACGTGTGGCGCTCCAATCTTCCGGCGCTGCTCGACCAACTTGCTCCTATGGTCCAAAAATTGGGCAGGCACCGTGTTCAGATTGCTCCTTCCTGCTCGCTGCTTCATGTTCCGATCGACATTGAGCTAGAGACCGATCTCGATCCCAATCTGAAGACATGGCTGGCGTTCTCAGTTCAGAAGATCAAGGAACTTTCGATATTGGGCAAAGCGCTGGCCGGCCATGCTGCCGAGGTGGCCGATGAACTTGCGCTTTCGGAGGGGGCAGCCGTCACCCGCGAAACATCGCCCGAGATCCACAATGCGAATGTCGCCGGACGAATCGCCGCGATCGACGATAGCATGCTTCGCCGTCGCAGTGCGTTCACCCAGCGTGCCGACGTCCAGCGCGTCGCGTTCGCATTGCCGATGTTTCCAACGACAACCATCGGATCCTTCCCGCAAACGGCCGATGTCCGGAATGCGCGCGCGGCTCATGCGCGGGGAACGTTGAATGACACGCAGTACGAGCAGCTTCTGAAAGCGGAGACAGCCCGTACCGTGAAGTGGCAGGAAGATATCGGCCTGGACGTGCTCGTACACGGTGAGTTCGAGCGCAATGACATGGTTCAATACTTTGCCGAGCAGCTGTTGGGCTTCGCTTTCACCAAGCATGGCTGGGTTCAGTCTTATGGCTCGCGGTACGTTCGTCCGCCTATCCTGTTCGGAGATGTCTCCCGGCCGAAGCCCATGACCGTCGAATGGTGGCGCTATGCGCAGTCTCTGACCAAAAAACCCGTCAAGGCTATGCTGACCGGACCGGTGACGATCCTGAACTGGTCGTTTGTCCGTGACGACATCTCGCGGCGCGAGACATGCCGACAGATCGCTCTCGCGATCCGAGATGAGGTCATCGACCTTGAGGCGGCTGGAGCGACCATGATCCAGATCGACGAGGCTGCGTTGCGGGAGGGATTGCCGCTACGCAAATCGCAGTGGAAGAACTATCTCGATTGGGCGGTGGACAGCTTCCGCCTTTGCTCCTCCCCGGTCGCCGACGGAACTCAGATCCATACTCACATGTGTTATTCCGAGTTCAACGAAATCATCGATGCGATCGCAGCAATGGATGCCGACGTCATTTCAATCGAGACGTCGCGTTCTAAGATGGAATTGCTCGAGGCTTTCAAGAGCTACAAATATCCCAATGAGATCGGGCCCGGCGTCTATGACATTCATTCACCGCGCATTCCCGCAGCGGCGGAAATCAAGCAGCTTATTGTGTTGGCGCGGCAGCGAGTTTCCGATCGGCAGCTCTGGATCAATCCCGACTGCGGACTGAAAACGCGAAGGTGGGAGGAGGTGCGTCCCGCGCTCGTCAATATGGTGGCCGCCGCACGCGAGTTGCGGGCCGAGCCATGATGGGCCGGAGCGTTTCGCCAACGCGTTTGTGAACAAGATGCACGCGCTTTGGGGGCTTACAATGCCCTTGGGAGCTTTCAAAGTTCCCAGCGCCGCGGAATGCGGGCGGGCGTCGGGCGGAGGCGGTCGCATACAGCCGGCGACAAGCTCGATTCTCGACCCGACGACCGACAGCATGCCGGCGAGGTCCGATCAGGTCCTATTGCGACGTCATTAACGCTCGACGCGAAGCACAGCCCTACTTTTTCATTTATCCATCGCGTGGATGCGTCTCATCACAACAATCTATTTTACGGTCCTTACGGAACGTCATACGAAATTCACGCCCTGGCACGCCCTTCGGGAGAGGTAATCGAGCGTTGTTGGTTTTTGGGGACGTGCCAAATGCTGCTGCGCGTCGGCAAACTGCCGCTTGTGTTTCAGGGCACGGCAGCCAAACCGGTTGCGCGTAGGATCTCAGCTCGATCAAGGCACTGCCGCCGTCCCAACCGGACAGCGGGCGAGTGGTGGACAAGTCGTGAAGTTTCCGACAGGAGCGGAAGGCAAACGGCTCCAGATTTCGCGCGGAGTGATATCCGTTTCTCCTTGTTTCGACGGCGAATGCCCTCGCCGAAAATCGATCGCCGGTAAGTCCTCCCTACCGACGAAAGCTGGTGCGATGCGTAAAGCAGCGTCATTCCTGCGTGATTTTCGCCCGGCCTCCGGAGGCCGGGCTGTTTTTTGGTGCGCCAGGTATGGCGCGGACCGCCGTGACTGGCGCGATTCGACCGGAGTGCTGTCCGGTCGATGACTTGGAGGTCAGAGTCCTTTCCTGGGCACCATACAGTTCTGGATATCAAACAAAATCCAGATAGATAAGCCCAATCAGAGTGTTGCGTTGGCCCCGACTGTGTAACAATGGGAGGTAACATTGCTGTTCAGGGTTGTTCGGCCGATGCGCCGGGACGGGTCTCGCTTTCCTCTTTTTGTGCAGCGCATTCCGGCTGATGTCCGGCGCAAAGCGGTCGGTTTCGAACTGGCGATTCCGCTTGGGGATGGCTTCGTTTTCGTGACGCCCAGCGAGGGCGCTCAGGCCATCGTTCGCTTCAAGGACTATCGCGTGCAAAGCGGCGTGAGCCCGAAGACCGTGAAGGATAGCGACCTCGCGGGCATGAAGACCGTGTTTGGATGGGCGGTGGTCAATCGTCGGCTGCCCAGCAATCCGGCCGAAGGGATAACCATCAAGGTCGGCAAGTCGCGCAAGCTCCGGTCCAAGGGGTTCTATGATTCGGAGGCCATCGCGATCCTGAAGCACGCCCGTGAGTTCGTGCCCGGCCGGGAAGCCTCGAAGCTGGGGGCGGCCAAGCGGTGGGTGCCGTGGCTATGCGCCTTCACGGGTGCTCGCGGGGGTGAAATGATCCAGATTCGCAAAGAGGACATCCGGCGCGAAGGCAAGCTCTTGGTGCTGCATGTAACGCCCGAAGCAGGCCCGGTGAAGACGGACGAGGCGCGTGATGTCGTGCTCCATCGGCAAATCATCGATGAAGGCTTTTTCGAATTCTTTGAGAAATCCGAGGGTGGCTATCTGTTCATCGATCCAAAAGCTAGCGAGCTGGGCGTGCGCAATGCGGTGAAGACGGCGCGTAACAAGGTCAATGCGTTCGTGCGAGAGGTGGTAAAGGATAAGAACGTTGATCCAAGCCACGGCTGGCGGCATCGCTTCAAGACCGTCGGAATTGATCATGGCGTCGAAACGCGCGTGCTTGACGCCATTCAGGGGCATGCGCCGCGCAATGTCTCGGAGGGCTACGGAGACGTGACCGTCAAGGCGAAGGCGAACGCTATGGCGAAGTTTCCTTTCATCGAGGTGATATAGGCATGCGCTCAGAGCTCGACCGCGATATAAGCTGAGGCCTCCCAAGCGGCATAATTGCAGATTCTCACCGGAATTTGACGCCGCAGCAAGGGCATCTACTGGCAATCAAGACATGCGGTACTTCACCTTGAAATAATCGGTTTGCGTTGCGCCCGGCAAATAGTTCTTGGTCTTGCACAACCAATCTTCGTTTCCGGCTGAAAGAACATGTTCGGCATGCCCGAATGGCTGAAACAATGATAGGCATCGGTTCCAATCGGTCGTCATGGCCTTCGCTGAGACATGCCACATCTGATGTAACCTAAGACATCTAGCGATAATGTCGGAACGGGCTCTTGCAGCGGCGTTTGTGTCCAGGCATTCGATGGCGTATCCGACGATAGCGTAATCGAGTATCGAGGCGCGTATGTGTAAGAGATGGGTATCAGTCTCGGATCTCGCAAAATCCCACGCCGACCAGCGGTCATATGCCAGCCGCCACATAGCCTGGCGTTGGTCTCGAGCTGCTTGATCTCGAAATGTGCGCAGGCAGGTGGCTGCAATGTCTCTGCCTTGATCATCGAATGACACATCGTACAAGTTAAGGGCCGCGATGTAAGCCTCCATTGCCTGCACGGGCGCGTTCGCGAGAGTTCTGCCGAGTGCTTGTTGAAGGCGAGGATAACGCACCGGATAGCGGTTGAAGACCCGAGCGAAGTCCTCAGTCTCTGCGATGGAAACGAACTCGTCTACACCAAGGTTGTGCTTTCGCTATCCGCAGGGCTCGCGATCTCTATCTGTTTCACGCTGAGGGTCGAGTTCAGCTGCGGGGTGATGCCGTGACAGACTCTCTATAGGGGTCATCGGTGGACCGCATGAAACGGCGCATCCAGCGTCAAGCCAAAAGGCACGCAGCGGCGACCGTCGTTTCAGTGTGCCAGTCGAAACAAGATCAAGTCACATTTACGGGTCCGAATTGGTGCCTACAGTTTTGCAGTACAAGGAATAATTGTTCAGCAAGTCATCCGCCGATATTTTTGTCCCGCCTACCTCATTTTGATCAACGTGCTCAGATTGGCCGAGACTGACCACCTTGTGAACGTAATCGAAACAGGCCTGCTCAACCCGAATTCGGTCACTATTGGTTGCATTCCCAATGCAAGCAAGCCTCGACCAAATGCTAGCAATTCTCGCATTCTGCTTTCTTGAAGTATCCGCGATAAGCCACTTTCCATCGGGCGATGCAACGACCTTAGCCTTGGGCGCGAGATAAGCGGCTGCACGCAAGGCAGAGATCAACATCGGCACATAATGATCATTGATCTCGGTCTGATCCGGCCGCGCATTGCCAAAGAAGCAGATAGGATAAAGCCTTGTCTTCGCGCTCGCGGTGTTTGAAGCGCTAAGCAGGTAAATGAGGAAAATAGCAATCCGCAGCATTCTAGCTACGGCAGTGTACGAGAGGGGATAGCGGCCCGCCTCTTCTGATACTCTAGATATGTGATTTTGCCGGCCTTCATGTCGGCGACTGCTCCCGACAAGTCTGGGATGTCAGAAGCGGCAAGCGCGTTAGATGCAGGAATCTGGAGGAAGGGTTCCACACGTGCGCCGAGAACCCGGATTACATCCTCACCGTCCGCGAATGTAATTGTCGTCCCATTCGCATCCGACGTGAAGTTCGAGCTCGTTCTGGACGACCCACCTCCGCCTCCAAAGGAAAACCCGAAGAATGAGCCGCCGCCATGACCGCTGAATGACTGTGTAGACCAATCACTTGAACTTGCATTATTCTTAAGCTCTAAAGAGAGAGTTGTCCCGCGGGCGATGAACAGAGACACCGCTACATATTTCAAGTATTGCAGTTGGGTTAGTGTCTTTACTAATTCGAAAGTGCTCTTGTCTTGCAGGACACCGGGATTGAACCACTGACCGCGGTCGATATATATTTCGTCGACGTTCTTGAAGGACAGCTTCAGAGCCTTGGATGACTCGACGTCTTTCCGATATGAAGAGCTACCCGAGCCGCCCCCGCCTACGCTCCATCCAAAGAAGCTTGCACCGCCTGAACCAGACCAACTGGAAGATCCCGAGCTAATCGCCGCAGATTGGGTTGTAGAGTCGAAGCTGCGCCCTCCCGTTCCAGTTAGAAATTTCTTCAGATCCGCTATAGGCAGGATTAGCGGCGACCGATCGAACAAAGCGGCGGGGGTTTGATGCGGATCGGCAAGCGTTAAATCGGTTAATCTCTGACCGGCTTCGAGTTGATCTAATTCCGTCTGTGCATAGCGGGGACGCGCTATATCGAATGACGAGTCGAGAGCGTCGACATTGTCGAGCAGCGCGACCTGGGACGCTGTGTATTTCGACCTTCGGACTGTTCTTATTTGCGAGTTTAGCCGGTCGATAGCAGTGGAATAAGTGGCCATCTGATCATTATAACGGACGTCTTCCAACCATTTAAGATAGTTCAGGGTGTACTCGCGTGTCCCGGGCTGCAGCCCCCTTGATCGCGATAAATCCGCCCACTGTTCATTGAATTGTTTGTCCTTCTCCTGAAAAGCTTTTTGAGCATCAGTCAATCTGCCTTGCAGATCTGTAACGACCTGAGCAATTTCAGGGTGGTCCTGGTCCACCTGGGATGCTGCGATCCCAACGGTGTCGCGGTAAATTGTCGAGAAGCGCCCAGACTGGTTCATTGCTCCCGGTGCAATGAGAGAGGTCGTAGGACTCGAGAAAGTTTGGTCGGCATACAGCCTAAACAATTCTTGATTGTAGTAGGGCGTCTTTGGATCTGCATCAAGCGGAGTGATCGTATTATTCATCACCAACAGCGGGTCTTTGATGTTCGGTGATGAGACCAAGCTCCCAAGAAAGTTGTAGTACTTCTGTTGAAAGTCTGCGAGTGCGGCCGGCAACTCATCGGCGTGCGCATGTGACCACGGCAATCCCGATACGGCTGCTGCTGCAGCGCTGGTGAGAACGAATTCTCTGCGATTAAGTTGTGGCATGGCACATCTCCAACGAAATTTACAATGTGTACTTTCGGGCAGTAAAAATGGTCCGCATGCTGCGCAATTAAACGGAGTAATGGTGTTGATTGCCGTACTATCAATACTTAGCGGCTCCCGACCCGACTTGGGTGGGACACAACTATAAAGATACACCGTTTAATGGTTGTGGCAAGTCCTGACGCACGTGCTCTTTCATTCTAATAGCGGGCTCTTTGCCCCGCTAGGCAGCCATACGAAGGGACAGCTAACGCGATCTAAAAACGCTAATGAGGCGGCAGCTTGCCGGCGCGTTTCTCGGGCGGCTTGGGATCCTGCTTGAAAATCTCGGCCTAGCGAGATTAGGATAGGTCTTTTGGCGAAACGCACATGATTTTGTCGTCTCTGAGCGGGCGACAGGGCGTGCATAGCGCACAGCACGTAGGCTCAAAGCAGACAACATTGTTTCACGAGGAATGCAGCGATGTTCTATAGAATGGGCGTCTCGATAATTGTCGTTTCTTTGGTAGCTAGCGCTACATTAGCCCAAGATGCGCGGCCGCAAGGAGCTAATACCGAGCTGTTCAAGCAATTGAACGAAGGCGACCTCACTCCCGAGCAGAGCCGTGACCTTCAGAAGATCCGTAACCTGAAGACTACCGTCGACGCGAAGGTGATCTCGTTGGACGTTGAAGCATTGCGGTCTGCATCGACGGTTACGGTTCGCCTTGACAGCTCTCGCGCAACCGACATTGGCTTGGGCGGCTTACAGACAGCGTCTTCGGGATCTAGTGACAAATACATCGCAGGTCCCAACGGTGAGCTTAGCAAGAGTAGTGCATTAGGTACTACTACGGCTGCATCACAGGACTTTGCGCGGGTTGGCTCCATTTCGCCAAGCAGCGACAATCCCACTCCCCGCAAGTCAATTTTCCATGTCGAAGGCAACCGCGTTTTTGGAAGCATCTTTGCCAGCGACGCTGTATACGATATACGGCCTATTGCGGGCGGATCAGCGCACGTACTGATAAAAGTAGACCAAACTAAATTCCCTCCTGAGCACCCGCCAGCGTCTCGGCCTGACAACCGTGGTGACCTGCCGCCAGATGCAGGGGTGGTTCAAAATAGCCAACTTCGGAAGCCTAACGACAGCAAGGTCTACGACATAAGGGTACTGGTTGGCTACACACCAGCTGTGAAAGCGGCTGTCGACTCACCAGCGGGTTTGATTGGCCTTGCGATTGACGCCACCAATTCATCTTACCAGGCTTCCAAAATTCGTGCGAAGGCAGTTTTGGCTGGCACGGTCGAGGTCAACTTGGTGGAGAGCGGGAATTTTTCCAAAGATCTCGCTGCGCTAAGAACCATGCAGTCGCTTCGGGAGGCGAGGCATTCAGCGAATGCAAACGTCGTCGTGGTGCTTGTAAATGAAAGCCAAGCCTGTGGTTTAGCTTCGCAGATCTACGCCAACCCCGCCAATGCCTACGCGGTCGTTTACTACGACTGTGCAGTGACCAACCTCTCTTTCCCGCACGAGATCGGTCACCTTCAAGGCGCCAGGCACAACCCTGAGGAGGACAGCGCGGGCGTTCCGTTTGCGTATGGACACGGCTTCCTTAAACCTACACAGCATGTTCGAGATATTATGGCGTATGACTGCGCCGAAGGTTGCGTGCGGCAGCCGCAATGGTCTGCCCCGCCTGATTTCGGAACCCCAGACCGGAGCAATGCCGCCAAGGTAATCGATGAAACGGCGCCGTACGTAGCCAGCTTGCATTGAAGGCGGGAGATTAGCCTCTTGAAGTGTACGATTTCGCGCCCGCATCGACTCTAGCGCGGCCGGTTGCGATCGGGAAGGCCACCCTCAGTCGATCGGCTGAAGCTGTCGATTGATCTATCTGTTTACATTTGATGGTGTGCGTTTTTGCAGCCGAGCGCTTGAGTGAGCAGTTCTGATTTAGCTCCTGGATCAGGCTTCTCGCTGATGATCCCGGAAAAAAAATCGGCAGGGCTCCCAAATGTGAGGGGTGACCCTCGTGGCGGCGAATTCCTGTTCCCCCCTTACCGCCACGACCTAGTGGCGGCTGCTCGCTGGCTTCCCCCGTGCCCTCAATCAATCGCTGAACGCTTCATCGAATTTGATCTAAACGGGGCAGTTCGCGACCCGGTCGCTACTGAACACGGAGTCCACCGTTCGTTGACCAGATTTGCGCTGGCGAGGGCGTCAGATGGCCACTTCGCTCCGGCTGACCGCCGCCTCCGCTTTGCGCTCGAATGCAGACTCCGTCCAGCTCGCTCGGCATGAACGTTGCGGGCCAAGGCAGAAATCGATTGTGCCCCCTAAGAGCAAGGGATTGTGGGCAACGATCAGGTGTTTTCGAAACGCGACCGATGGAAGGCGATGCGCCACGCAGGCTGCCCGCCATCTGCCAATGTAATTCGAAAACGTTCCGGGACCTCCGGAACTCGTTCAGCTAACGGAATTTCGGTAAGTGTTACTCCGCCTGGCATCCTCCGAAGCAGACAATGTGATGAGAACTCCTCAACGAAGCAGCAAAGCCGATCAAAAGTGAAGTCCGCAAACTCCGATACGGGCTTCCCTGCCACGGTCGGCTCGTTCGCCTCGACCGCTCCGTTTGTCACCGTATAGTCCGTTCGAGGAAGAACCCATGTGCCGTGCTCGAGATCAATCCGGCTCTTCAACATCGGCTCTGACCAAACCCGCGTCTGCTGCAGATACGACGCGAGATCAGGGTCCGTGGCCTGAAGAGCGGCGATACCTCGTTCGAAAGAGTCTTTCTGCTGGAAGAGATAACCAATTTTCACGCCGAGTTCTTGGGCAATATTCTGCATACCCGTCTTCAAGCAACGAGTTGCGGCGTTCAAGAATGTCTCAATCTCCGACCGCAAATGCTTGTCGATGTTCTCCTGAACATGGATGTTGCCGCCAGCATCAATCTTGGCGACTTCACCGGAGACGATCTTTTCCTGATGACCATTCCAAAGCACAGCAAGCTTTTGAGCGGATTCGCGGGTAGCCGATCAAGAATCGCTCGCCAGGCCAGACATCGCGAACTAAACCGCTAGCGATGGTGTCCGAGACGGAACTTGGCACAAGGGATTGAATCGTCGGAAGAATAAAGCCGCGCGTTAGGATGATGGAGGCCTTGGAAGACCTCGGGGAATACCTAGGTTGTCATCCACTGCCCGCCGATTAATCAGCTGGATATACGAGTGGGATTCGGCCTTGTCGTCAGGACGAGGAGGGAGGTCTTGTGAAGTACGTCATCGCGTTATCCGGCCCCGTCGCTGTCGGCAAATCCGCGCTTGCGGGGGAATTCGAAAGGCGTTTCGGCGCATACAAGATCTCGACACGTACCCTGCTCATCGCGGCGGGGACCAAGAACGAACGCTCCGAACTCATCGAAGCCGGCAAACGTCTGGATGTGCAGACTGGGGGCACATGGGTTCGTGACGGCGTCGTCGACCATCTCCGCGTGCACGGTGAGAAGGAGATCGTCCTGGTCGATTCCGTCAGGACCGCCGGCCAGATCGGGCACTTGCGGGATACGTTCGGCGAGAAGTTCGTGCACATCCATGTGACCGCGCCATACGACGTGATCAAGAAGCAATACGATGACCGCGGCTCGGTCGCCGACACCGGCCTGGAATACGATCAAGTCAGGGCTGACAGCACCGAAAGCGGAGTCTGGCTTCTCGATCGCGTCGCCGATCGCGTGGTCGAGAACTGGAGGTGCAAGCCGCCTTCATTGCTTGCGCGCGCCGTCGTCGGCATGGGCCTCTTCCCCGCGGTCGCCGAACCGCTCGTGGACGTGATCATCAGCGGCCAGTACGGCAGCGAGGGCAAGGGGCACGTTTGCGCACACATAGCGCAGGGATATGACATTCTGGTGCGGGTGGGAGGCCCGAATGCTGGCCATCAAGTGGCTTTCCCGCCTTACAACTACCGGCAGCTCCCGTCCGGTACGCAGTCCAATGACACGGCGAAGATCCTTATCGCCGCGGGCTCTACGATTCTTCCCGAGAGGATTTTGAAGGAGATTAAGGACTGCGGGTTGACGCCGGATCGGCTCGTGATCGACGAGCAGGCCATGGTGATCGAGGATTGGGACAGGGAGTTTGAGCGTCAGGAGGGCGGCTTGGGATCGATCGGTTCGACCAAGCAGGGCGCCGGTGCCGCGCTCGCCCGCAAGATCCTCAATCGCAGCGACAAGCCAATGCTCGGACCGAGCGTGCGGCTTGCGAAGAACCATCCCGATTTGCTTCCATATGTGAAGCCCGTGCAGCGCGAGCTGGAGAACGCTTATGCGAACGGCACGCGGATCATGATCGAGGGCACGCAGGGAACGGGACTAAGCCTGCACCACGGCAGTTACCCGCACGTGACGGCGCGAGAGACGACCGCATCCGGTTGTCTGGCCGATGCCGGAGTTGCGCCCACTCGGGTGCGAAGGATCGTCATGGTGGTTAGGAGATACCCGATCCGCGTCGGCGGCGCCTCGGGCCCGATGGACATCGTCATCAACTTCGACAAGATCGCCGAGCGTTCCGGAATTCCGGCCGCGGAGCTGAAGGAAAAGGAAATCGGCTCTGTGTCGGGCAATCCCAGGCGGGTAGCCGAATTTGATTGGGAGCAGCTTAGACGCTCGGCCGTCCTGAACGGCGCGACCGATATCGCCCTCTCGTTCTCCGACTACATCAACGTCGAGAACCGCTTGGCGCGGCGTTTCGACCAGCTCACCGACGAAACCAAGACTTTCATCGCAGAGGTCGAGCGCGTCGCCAACGCGCCGGTTTCGCTGATCTCCACGCGCTTCGAGCGCTTTGGCGTCATCGACCGGAGGAGTTGGCGTTGAAGGAAGAGGATCTGCTCCGGCAATACCCGCGGCTGTGGCACATGGCCGAGGACGGTAGTTGGGATTCGATCCGGAAGCATGGGCTGCTGTCGACGACCTCGCTGCTCGATCTCTACAAGTACAAGGGCAAGGCCCGACACGATCTCGAGTCCGCGCGGCGTCCGGAGTCCGTTCTGATCGCCGCTGACGGCATGCCTCATGCGGTGGTTCGGGACCAGAAACCGATGACCGCGTCCGCGCTCGAAAAGTGCCTGACCGACGGCACGACGCCGGAGCAATGGTTCGAAACGCTCAATGCTCGCGTCTTCTTCTGGCTCTCGCGTGACAGGCTGAGAGGACTGCTTGGTGCGCGAGCTTACAGAGGGCGACCGCAGACCGTGCTAACGCTCGACACAAAGAGCCTGGTCGAGGCGAACCGGGATCGCATCAGGCTCAGTCCGATCAATAGCGGTGCCACGATCTACAGGCCGGCTCCGCGCGGAGTCGATACGTTTCTACCTATCGCCGATTACCCGTTCGACCAGTGGCGCAAGAAACGAAGAGCCAGCAACGCCGTCGTCGAGCTTACAGTACTCGACGGGGTTCTGGACATCACCGACCACGCGATAGCGGTACACTCGGTCCACAACGGCCAGCAGACTGAGCTTTGGCGCAAGAAAGGAACGGCCGCAGACGAGGGGCCGTAGTCAGTGGCCCGCGGCCGCTGCGCTCTCGATGCGAGCCGGGCGCCGCGCCTTCCTCAACAGGTCGGCGAAGTGGCTCGTCAATCCAATTTCGCCTTCGATGCTCACGCCGACGTCCCCCGGTAGTTCATCGAGGAAGCCACGCAACGCTTCAAGGCCGCGCGATACCTGGAAAACTTCCCAGCGCCGTGCGTCGCCCGGCACGATCGTCGATGCGGCACTGTCAGTCGCGCCTTTGTGCAGCTGTACGATCCACGCCCTCGAACCGTCATGGACCCACTCGAAACGAACGGGGCCTAGAGACGCCTTCGCGAGATCGTAGAGAGCCCCGACATCGGCCATTACCGAAGTCGGAATTCTCTCCGGCATCTTCCGGCCGAGCATGAAGTGATCGCCTTCACCGGCCGTACCCTCGATGACCAATTTGCCGGTTGCGTCCGTGATGGCTGCGCCCGAATGGGTCGCCGGAACGGCGGCCTGGCAAAGGATCGCGGGGATCTGCGTGCCTTGCGGGTCTTCGATCGCCAATAGCTTGAACGGGTCGGCCCATCCTTTGACGGTCGTGTATCGGCCCGGCTCCTGTTCCCGCGGGCAAGTACGCGTCCAGACCTCGCGGGAAGCCGTATCCTGACCGAACGTGAACGGCGCGACCCTTCTCGAGAAGCAAGTCGTGCGGGGGACGGGCAGGCCGATCGCGTGTGCGACGAGGAGACCGAACGTCTTGTCGCCGATGTGCTGGCTGAACCGGTTCGGCCACTTCATTGCAGCCTGCGCCGGCGCGGACTCGGTGCCCTCGTACTCCCACATCAGGGTATGGGACCGACGCCAGCCGCGGGGCTTCGGATGGATGCTAAACTCCAGACGCCCCCGATCGGCCGCGACCGTTTCCGGCTCGAACCCGAAAACCATGCGGATGATCGACTTCGCCAGATCGGACGGCATGGACGCCGTGCCTTCTTTCTCGACGCAACGAGGAGTGTCGTCGGGAGCGAACTCCGCGACCCCGCCTTGTATGACGCCCGACACGCCGCCGTCTGAGACGTCGACCGTTTCGTTTGCAATGACGAAAAGACCCTCCGCCGACATCCTCGTCAGCAAGGATTCCGCTTCATCGACGTTACCCAGGCCGTAGTGGAAGTCCCTGCTACGGGGACTTTCCGGCGTGAAGCTCCGAAGATTGATCGTGCCTTCGGGGCTGCGTTCCACGAGGCTGTAGAGGCCGTCACGTACCGTTGTGAAGCGGTGGTTCGGCTCATAGCCGGCGATCCGGCAGAACTGCTGATTGGGTGTCTTTCCGCCCGGCGAGTAGCTCACGAATTGGGCGACGTTGCCGATCCGCGCGAGTTCGTCGAGCGATTGGTCTTTCCTGAGCGACATATGCAAGACCTCGTCTCGAGAACGATACAGAACTAAACTAACGCGGGTGCTACAGGTGCGATCGGCTCACGTCCAGACGGGGAAGCGGTTTTCACCGCATTTCACCGAGCGGATCTGAGGGGATTGACTCTCGATCGCTGCGAAAACAGAGCCTCAAAACGCTCCAGCCACGCCCGCTTTGCCTCCTGCGAAGACAGGTTGCGCACAGTCACGGGGGCGGGAACGACGTCCAGTCCCCGGAGCCACTCGTCGGTTCCCCTTGGCATGATCTGGCGCTGCTCGGCGGCGAGCACGCGGAGGTCGGCCTGCTTCACTTCGCGCGGCATCGGGGTCTGAAGCCCGAAGCGGGAGAAGATCGCCCGCTCGACTTCGCCCTCGATTCGCTTGTAGTCGGGCAGCATCTGCTTCAGCGGCCGGGTGATGTCACCGAGGAACGCCTCGGCAGCGTCGTGCATCAACGCTTCGAACTCGAAGCCAGTGGCCACATCACTGACGAGGAGGCTGTGCTCGGCTACCGAGTAGAACTCCCTGCACTGCCCGGAATACCGGCAGATGTGAGCGAGTCCATGAGCGATGTCTTCGACCGTGAAGGGGCTGGCGTGAGGCGCAGCGAAGTCGAACCATGCCCCGCTTTGGAGCATGATCGATGGTCCGACATCTATCCTGACCGCAACCACTGTGTTCGCTTCCCAAGGCATCAGTCCCTCCGAGTATATGCCGAAATGCGAACCTTGTTCCATTGGCGTCGGGCGCAGGACACGTGCCTTTGAATAAGGTTGCAAAATCGAATGCCGCTATATATGCAAATTTGCATGAAGTTGGCAAGCGAATCGAAGCGAGCGCTGGTGGACGAAATCCGCGATCAGATGAGCGCGCGCCAGCTTTCTGCATCGGATTTGGCAACAATAGCCGGTGTAAACCAAGGCCAAGTCAGCAGGATTCTCGCACAAGACTTCAGGGCGGTTAGCCAGAATGTCTTGCAAATTTGCATAAAACTTGGAATTGACCCGTTGCGTTTCGTCGGGCGTGTTCACGGAGATGAGGACGCCAAGAAGCGCATCGTCGATAGCGCACTGTCCGTGTGGGACGGCACGGCGGAAGATGCCGATCTGCTCGTAGCCGTCCTCGGCGGTATGGCTGCCCTACGTGGCGCTAAGCGGAGGTGAGAGGCAGGCCTCTGGCCGCCCTAACGCACTGGGATTTCGAAGCCCAATCCAGATCCGTGCGTTCGAAGAGATCGGTATCATCGACGCTCCAGAACCTGCAGCACCCGCCAGCGCTGCCGCATCGACGCTGGCGTCGACAATCACTCGACGATCCCTGCCAATCACGATCACCATCTGCCCACTCGGCGGTGTGGGAGCAACCGCCGGCTCGACCTCAGCGGCCAGGACGACCCGCGCAAAGCCAGATTGTTCGCTTTGAGGGCTGATCGGCTCGGGCCCGAACGCGCGTCGCCCATGTCATCAGCAACGAACGTGATATGCCATGGCGCCGTGCCGTCGACGATATAGCGCGCGGCGCTTCAAAGCTCTCGCTCACGATCCGCAGCTTCTCGTCATCCGACCAGCGCCGACGACGACCAGTCTCGACCACCTCAAGCCGTTCAAGCTGAGTACTGCGCTTATGGCTGATGGGGTGGATGCCCCCTCGCAGCATCCTTGTGGCAAGGTGGCATCGTCCAACATCATTGAAACGGAGGTTCCTATGTCAGGGGTTAGCACGATTGGGCTGGATCTGGCGAAAAACGTGTTTCAAGTCCATGGCTCTGATGTCTCAGGAACCGTGACTCTCCGCAAGAAGCGGCGGCGAGAGCAGGTGCTTAAGTTTTTCGCCACGCAGCCGGCCTGCACGGTTGCCATGGAAGCCTGCGCTAGTAGTCATCATTGGGGGCGGGAGATCGCAAAATTCGGACATCGGATTCGCCTCATCGCACCGGCTTACGTCAAGCCGTTTGTTAAGCGGCAAAAGAACGACGCAGCCGATGCGGAAGCCATCTGTGAAGCCGCGCAGCGGCCGACCATGCGTTTCGTGGCGATGAAAACAGAAGAGCAACAAGCAGCGGCGATCGTATTTCGTGCTCGCGATCTTCTAGTCCGTCAGCGAACCCAAATCATTAATGCGATACGAGGCCACTTGGCCGAGTTCGGGAGCATCGTCGCAAAGGGTCCCTGTCACGTCGCCAAGCTCCTGGCTAAGATAGCGGACATTCCCACGATGGCCCAACCGATCCTGCAATTGCTCGCCGATCAATTACGGTCATTAGATGAGAAGATCACCCAATTGGACCAAGAACTTGCCCATCGTGTTAAAGAGGATGAGCAAGCCAAGCGGTTGATGACCGTTCCCGGAATAGGACCTATTACCGCGACGGCGCTTGTTGCGTTAGCTCCGACTGCCCAGGCCTTTAAGAAAGGCCGTGATTTTGCTGGGTGGCTTGGTCTAACGCCGCTGCAGCGCTCGACCGGAGGAAAGCAGAGGCTTGGTGAAACCTCTCGCATGGGTGAGCGAACATTACGCAGGCTGCTGATCATCGGCGCAAGTGCTGCCGTGCGATGGGCAAGGCGCAAGGGCAAGGGCTCTTCTAACCCTTGGCTCATGAATATTTTAAGTCGTAAGCCGCCCATGCTGGTGATTGTCACCCTAGCTAACAAGATGGCGCGGATAGTCTGGGCATTGATGGCGAGAGGCGGAATATATCGAGCTCCGGCCGTCGTGGGCTAATTCTCCCGCTGTCTACGATGTGAGAAGGTCGAACGGAGAGTATGGCGCAACAGTCAGAGACGGGATCGGGAAAACCAGATTATGGACACGCGCCTCGAGCGCGCATCACTGAATTGGACCCGCTCCGCGAACTCCCATACAGGCCGGCGGCATATAACGGCCGCATCAGAGGCCGGACACATGTCCGCACCCGACCGCGCGCTCTAGACTCATTCGAAAGATTCCTTTTGCATCAACGGGGGCGTCCACACATGTCCATAAGAACTGTTACGCACCAATTGGACTAATCCAACAAGGCGGCCCTCGCCGGCTTTCAATTACCCACAAGTGCTTGATTCATTTGCGGGAGGGCTCGATCGAAGAATCTTGAATCAGATGACTCGGTTGTGATTCATTGTTGAGCACCTGAATCGCGACGGCGAGGTGCCTTCATGTGTTCGAGCGGTGCGATATCTCGTCGGTCGGCGGGCCCGGATGATCACCAGGATGATCGTGATGAAAGCGCCGTCGCACACTGGACTGAGCGCGAGATTCGACAAGACGGCTTTCAAGGACGCCCGTCTTGGTCAACGATTTGGCGAGCTGTTAAGGCAAATTGGTGATGGCATGGGCGGGAGCATACCGTTCGCGTGCCAAGACTGGGCGAACACGAAGGCAGCCTACCGCTTTTTCGCCAACGAGCGCGTGGAGGAAGCCGACATTCTTAGCGGCCACTTCGCCGCCACGCGCACCCGTTACGATGATTGTACAGGCCCGATTCTCCTTATCCAGGACACCACAGAATTCTCCTACCAACGCGCGAACACGAGCGCGATCGGCATAACCAAGAGCGTCAATAGCGGCCGGGACAAAGGTGGCCGTTGGCGCCATCACACGGTCTGCGGAATGCTGATGCATTCGAGCCTCGCGGTGACCGTAGAGGGCCTCCCCCTGGGATTGGCGGCGGTGAAGTTCTGGACACGGAAACAATTCAAGGGCACGGCCCAACTCAAGAAGAAGGTCAACCCGACCCGCGTTCCCATCGAGAAGAAGGAGAGCGTTCGATGGCTCGACAATCTCAGGCAATCGATCGAACGGCTCGGACAGCCGGAGCGTTGCAATTCATATCGGCGACCGCGAAAGCGACATCTACGAATTGTATTGCCTGACGCAAGAGCTTGGCGCTCACTTCCTTGTCCGCGCCTGCGTCGATCGGCTGGCAGGCGATGGCGGCGATACGATTGCGATCGAGATAGAAGAGACTAGCGTCAAGGGCCTGCATTACATCGACGTGCGAGACCACAAGGGCGAGATGACGAAAGCAGCGCTGGAGATCAAGTTCAAGCGGATTGCGGTCTTGCCTCCGATCGGAAAGCAAAACCGCTATCCCGCCCTCAACCTGAGGGTAATCCACGCCGGCGAGCGCGGTGCGCCGAAGGGCCGGAAACCCATTGAGTGGAAGCTAATCACGGACCTACCCGTCCGCGGACGCTCCGAGGCAATCGAGAAGATTAACTGGTACGCCATGCGGTGGAAAATCGAGATGTTCCACAAGATCCTGAAATCGGGCTGCAGGGCGGAAGACTCGAAACTGCGGACCGCGGAGCGCCTCGCTAATCTGATGGCGGTCTTCTGCATTCTCAGCTGGCGCGTCCTCTGGCTCACCATGCTCAATCGCACGGCCCCAGACGCGTCACCGAAGATGGCCTTGACGGACACCGAGATCGCATTGCTCGATGAACTCATCAGCGACGTTGGCGATCGACGATGTCGCCCTGGAACCCTCGCATTCTACTTGACCAAACTTGCACGATTGGGTGGCTACCTGGCCAGCGCCGCCGATCCGCCACCCGGAAATGTTGTCATCTGGCGCGGACTCTCCAGACTCACCGATATCGAACTCGGCGCCAAAATCGGAGCGGCTGGAAATGTGGGTAATTGAAAGCCTCACCGGACGGTTACGACACGAGTCACTTCCAAAAAAGAGATTCTGGCCAATCTGTGAACTCCAATTCGAAGCTACGTAGGCCAGTAAGTTTGGTGGTGAATTTAAGGGTCTTCCCTGAAAGGGCTGCCAATGAGCCAGATGCGAACTTGAATACTGTCGTGCCGGAAGTTGCGACCGCAATGCCTTGCTCGCCTTCCATGCTAGAGAAGCCGGTCGCCTCCGAGAGTTGCCCAATTGCAACTCCCCCCAGCGCGCGGTGAAATTCCACGGACGCTAGGTACGTTCCTTTATCAGCAGCCCACTCGCTGACCGACACTGCTGTAATCCCCGCGTCACTCGAGAGACCATCCGCGATCCGGCAGCCATATTGAACCGTGAGAATGACCCGCTCGTTCCGAACTCCGACCGGCTCTCTATCGGCGGCAGTGATCGTGCACGCGTACCGCCTTGTGTCCGCAACCGCGCTCGCGCTTAGCCCGAGCAGCTCGAGAGCGGAACATAATGCAAAAGCGATAACGGCTCTTCTCATTCGGCTACACCTAGTCTGGAGTATCGTTCGCCTGCTCTGTACAATCTGACGCTACGGCCGATTCAAGCTTTCTTCGATCGCTCTGTCGATGAAAGCTGCTCATGGTGACCGCGGTTTCGCAGAAACGGCGCAATCGGTGTCCCCCAGCCGTGGTCCTGGATGGCCGGCCCGAACGGTTTCATTATCGGCGCTCACGGTGCGCCACGGGCCAGCACATCGGTGAAAAGGCTGAGGACCGACGCATTTCAGCTCGGCGGCGGCCATGATGGCGCGGCGGTCCGCGGCGACGGAGCCTACGTTTCTGACGCAGGCGCATGCGTTCTATGAGCCGACGCCATTTTGCGCGCCAATGACCTGCGGCTCCCGAATTTTGCTTGACAGTGTCAATGTAAAAGGAAACGTGGTCGCTAGGAGCCGTTCAAAGGCAGATTGCCGCTCAAGCAGGCGATCTTCGAGAACCTTACGCTCGAGATCACTCAGCTCGCTTTTAAGCCTTCTTCGACAGCGCCAAATGTCATTCCGCACGTGTCGGATCTCATTTAATCGATCGTCAATCGAAGCCATCACCGACGCCATATCTAACTTGAACCAGCCAGTTGTACGGAAGTCTTTCAACGCAAGAGCACGAAGTGACCATTGCTTCTGCAGAAGTTCAGCGATTTTTGCGACCAGCGCGCTGGATTTCAAAAGCTGCCACTCGGCCCTGAGTGGGTCGAAATGGTTATCTTATCCCAACCCACACGCGGCCCGATCAGGTGTCAGGCCGGCACTTCAGCTGGTGTCGAAGTAAATCGGACGGTCTTACCGTCAAACTCTAGTCTAGGTAACAGATTTGAGATGGGCAATTGCTATGCCAGCGAACCCCAGGTGGGATTCAAGACAAGCCATGTTCAGGCTTTCGGGGCTCGTCTGTTACAAACGAGCGCGATTTTGGAGGCGGCGCGCAAAGAGCCGACCCGGATATGAGTCGGCGAGCCTTCAGTCGGCAGGGCAGGCGCAATCGTGAGCGATGCGCACCGCCGGGCGCCTCGGCTCAGTGTCTCGCCGTAGGCCAGCGTTGATCTTTGTACCGCCGTGCCACGTGTGGCCGGCAAGCCTGGCAATCGGATCTCATCACAAAACTAGCCGGGCTGGCGCTTGTCGCATCTGTGACACTGTATGTATTCATCAAAGCAAGACATCCGACGTTGTTCGGCAGCCCGGACTCGTTTTGTAACTAAATCAGCAGCTTGCATGTCAGATGCAAGACTGGCATGGGGGTTGCTATTGTCCAGCGGCACCGTGAGCGCTGAGCGCGACCAGCGGTGCAACACGGATAGATCAACTTCGCTGGAGCGTATTGGCCACCCAATCGCTCAATGGAGAACCGATGCGGCCACCGGACAGATTATCCTTTTTCGGCACGCTTATTGTTGTCAGATCGGCCATCATTCCGAAGGGTGAGGCGCTAGTCTGATCTACCAAGGTCGTGATCTAAGCTCAAAGCGAATTCGCGAATCAAATAACGGCTTAAAGCCTCTTGGGCGAACGCCGGCAGCGAGCACCTCGAAATCGAACATTTGATGCAGCCTCGCTTCACAGGATCCGGTGCATGCTGCGCCGGCCCGTTGAGGGAACAGAGTGTGGCATCGCTTTCGACTGTTTTCTTGATGTGAATCAGAACTGATGAGGCGGGTGTATGAACAAATCGATCCGGGAGCTTCGGCTTGTGGCTGAAGCATCTGTTTTGGCGATTGGCCTGTTGATGTCGTCAGGAGCTAGCGCGGACGATGATCTGATGAGAGCCGCCAGGCAGATCTTCCATCCGATCCCCTCAGTCATTCCTGCGGTAAAGGACAATCCAGTCACGCATGAAAAGGTCGAGCTTGGCAAGATTCTGTTCTTCGATCCACGGCTATCGGCAAGCGAGATCATTAGCTGCAATACGTGCCACAATCTCGGCAGCGGCGGAGTCGATGCCGGTCCGACCTCAGTCGGTCACGGCTGGAAGGTCGGCCTACGTCGGGCCCCAACCGTCTACAACGCGGTCTTCAATGCGGCGCAATTCTGGGACGGACGCGCCGCGGACCTCAAGGCGCAAGCAACTGGCCCTGTGCAGGCGAGTGCCGAAATGAATGCGACTCCGGATCATGTGCTCGACACCTTGAACTCAATGGCCAGCTATGTCGTGTTGTTCAAAAATGCTTTCCCGAACGAGGCTAGACCGGTCAGCTTTGAAAACTTTGCGAAGGCAATCGAGGCTTTTGAAGCCACTCTCATCACACCTGCGGCCCCGTTCGATCAGTATTTGGAGGGCAATACACATGCTCTCGATGATCAGCAGAAGTCAGGGTTGGCGCTGTTTATGGAGAAGGGATGCTCCTCTTGCCACAATGGAATCAATGTTGGTGGACAGGCCTACTTCCAGTTCGGCGTGATGAAGAAGCCGGACGCAACCCTGCTTCCGCAAGCCGATAAGGGCCGATTCGCGGTCACCAAGGCGGTCGGCGACGAATATGTCTTCCGCGCTGCGCCGTTGCGGAACGTTGCTTTGCGAGCCCCTTACTTCCATTCGGGCCAGGTTTGGAGCCTGAAGCAAGCTGTTGCCCTGATGAGTGAAATCCAGCTCGGCGCCAAGCTTAGCGATGGGGAAGAAAACGACATTGTCGCGTTCCTGAATTCGCTTACCGGGCGGCTACCTAAGATCGAGTATCCGATACTACCCACCCGTACGAACACGACGCCAAAGCCTTCAATAGACAGATAGGATTATCAGCACCGGCCTCATATCTTGCCGAATGATAACAGATGCGACGCAAGAACCCGGCGTCCCGCAATGACGTTAAAATGAATGATCCCGTGCTGTCACTCATAACCAAGCGATCGGGTAGGAGGAAGCCTCGCGGCTTCCCCCTCCCACACCACCCTACGTACGGACCCGTATACCGCGGTTAGTCAAGCCCGATTGAGATGGCGGTGCAGTCCAATGAGGAACGGCAGACCGAGATGCACGAAAAAAGGCGGCGCGATAAGCGTCGTTCATGGGGCTGGCCCCGGCATTCCACCAGGGGCCGCGGCCGTTGAAGGCCGACTGCCATGCCCGCGCTTGATCGAGCCCACGTTGCATCAAGCGCTTGGCAGGTGTCTGTGGTCGCTTCCACGGGTGCGAGAGGCCCGCCTTGGGGTCGGACGAATAGTCTCGGCCAGCGTTGTGGTGCCGGCTTGCGATCGCGTCCCTCAGCGCCATCAAAAGCCGGTGAGCAAGAGAGCGCGCGATTCGCTGTCCACGCCGCGGATGCCCTTGGTCAGTAAGACGCGGTCCACGATGGGCCCGAGCAGCTTCTCTAATTTTTTGGCCGACCCTCTCCCGCATCTCCGTTACGGCCGCCCAGTGAGCTTCCTGCTCCTCGTGACTCTCAGTGTCCGCGTCCAGCCGACACCGGGCGCATGAGCTATGGCGACACTCCGGGCGCGGCTCGCGCTGTCCGCCCAGACGGGATAGAGTTCGCCTGCCAAGGCCGTTGCATGGCGGTGGGTCGGATGCACGGGAGCGTCATTGCGGACGGCCTGCCAAACACCCCCTAGGTAGCCCGCGCTGATCGAGCCGCTCTAGTGGTGTCCGTCTGTAGTGGGAGCAGCGCCTCGCGCTCATCATCAGACAGGCCTCGTTGTCGCTGCACTCGGTGCCGCGTGCCGGCGTCGGCTCACCGCGTCACGCTTCCGCAAGCGGTGATAAAAAAAGTCGACGCGCGCCCGATCGAAGCGCCGAATTGCGTCGCGGCCTGTCTTACCGAGATGCTGGAGCGAGCTGCAACTGGACTGCCGAATGACAAGGACGGGCCATTGTAGAACGCCGACCTCTTTACCCCGAATGACCAAGGGCCACGAGCTTGCGCCTTTAAGGCTATCGCGGGCTGAGAATCGATCAGCCCCAATGCTCTCCACGAGATCGGGTGTCGCCACTTAGAGCGCGTCTCCACGAGATCAACTGGAATGACGAGCGAACCGAAAGATCGCCTGTAAGTGAAACAACGCCGTCTGCTGACAACTGAGTTCTCTTAGTCATCCAGAAGAGGTGCTGCAGCGCTCAATCATCACTTGCTCCGTATCGATCGCAAACACCATGGGCGCATCTACGTGCGCTGAACTCTCTCGAGCCGATCGTGTTTGCGATCGCTCGATGGGGGCGCCAAGCAAAGCTGCGCACCGGAGTGACGCCGGCGCGCGAAGACTCTACCTATCTCGCTGGCGGAGAGCGCAAGTGATTGTTTTGTTTCAGACAGAGCGTTAGCGGGTACGCCTGTCGGTGCCACGCAGGGTCGGGTTTCTAACATCCGCATCCTGCCAGCTATCTAGTTCTACAGACGTGGGTTTTTGTGTTCAATCAGCGCTGGCACACTCGTTGCAAACCCCTGCGCAACAGGCGGCTGTTAGCCTTTGCATCGACATGCAGAGGGGCAGGCCGCCCCCTGATGGCACGCGAGCGAGTAAAGATGCCGATATGACCAAGGCTGGAGGGCAGGCATGACATCACCGAGACGCGTGTTGGTCAGCCATTCCGTCGACAAATCAACAGCGTCACACATGGCGCTCGCAAGCGCTTAGCCGATGAGCTGCAACATTCTGACCGGCCGCTGCGGCATGATCCAGAACCCCGCGGAGTTGCGTCCGGTCGGACCGGCCAGGGAGATTGCACGCTTTACACCTCAACGCCGGATTGGAAATCCGTCGGTCTACCGGAAAAGCGTCGCTTCTTCATTTGAGACGACAATGGAAAGGAAATTTGTATGAGCCGAGCAACTACCGAAAGCGTCGCAGAGATCAAGGCGCGCAACAAGCAGCTAATTGATGAGGTGTTGAAGGTCTACCCAGAGAAGACCGCCAAAAGGCGCGCCAAGCATCTGAGTGTTCACGAGGCGGGGAAGTCGGATTGTGGCGTCAAATCCAATATCAAGTCCATTCCGGGCGTAATGACCATCCGCGGCTGTGCCTACGCGGGCTCCAAGGGCGTGGTCTGGGGGCCGATCAAGGACATGATCCACATTAGCCACGGTCCGGTCGGCTGTGGTCAGTACTCATGGGGCTCGCGGCGCAACTACTACGTCGGCACGACCGGCATCGACACGTTCGTGACACTGCAGTTCACTTCCGATTTCCAAGAAAAGGATATCGTGTTCGGCGGAGATAAAAAGGTCACCAAACTCATCGACGAGCTGCAGGAGCTGTTTCCTCTCAACAGGGGCATTACCATTCAGTCCGAATGTCCGATTGGTTTGATCGGTGACGATATCGAGGCAGTCTCCAGAGAAAAGTCAAAGGAATATGGCGGCAAAACCATCGTGCCTGTGCGGTGCGAGGGTTTTCGTGGCGTGTCACAATCGCTCGGCCATCACATCGCGAACGACGCCATTCGAGATTGGATCTTCGACAAGAGCGCCCCAGAAGCCAGCTCTAAATTTCAGCCGACCGCCTATGACGTCGCCATCATCGGTGACTACAACATCGGCGGCGACGCTTGGTCGTCACGGATCCTGCTCGAAGAAATGGGCCTGCGCGTCATCGCCCAGTGGTCCGGGGATGGATCTCTCGCTGAATTGGAGGCGACGCCGAAGGCGAAGCTCAACATATTGCATTGCTATCGCTCGATGAATTACATCTCACGGCACATGGAGGAAAAATTTGGGATTCCCTGGTGCGAGTACAACTTCTTCGGGCCTTCCAAAATCGCGGAGTCGCTGCGCAAAATTGCAAGCTTCTTCGATGATAAGATCAAGGAGGGCGCCGAGCGCGTCATCGCGAAATATCAGCCGCTGGTCGATGCGATCACCGCGAAATACCGGCCGCGGCTCGATGGCAAGACCGTAATGCTGTTCGTCGGCGGCCTACGTCCTCGCCACGTCATCGGCGCGTATGAGGACCTCGGCATGGATGTTGTCGGCACAGGCTATGAGTTCGGTCACAACGACGACTATCAGCGCACCGCCCAGCACTACGTCAAGGACGGCACGCTGATCTACGACGATGTCACCGGTTACGAATTCGAGCGCTTCGTCGAAAAGATCCGGCCCGACCTCGTCGGCTCCGGTATCAAGGAAAAATACGTCTTCCAAAAGATGGGCGTGCCGTTCCGCCAAATGCATTCCTGGGACTACTCGGGTCCTTACCACGGTTATGACGGCTTCGCGATCTTCGCCCGAGACATGGACATGGCAATCAACTCCCCGATCTGGGGGAAGACCACCGCACCTTGGAAGGACGCTCCGCGGCCGAGCCTCATGGCGGCGGAATAGGAAAGCCGACGCTCGGGCCCTTTCTTCCGCAGAGGAGGGAAGGGCAGGAGAACGAACACAAGAACCTGAAGAGTGCCATGATGACACAGAACGCCGAACACATCCTCGACCACTCTGAGCTTTTCCGGGGAGACGAATACCAGCAGATGCTGGCCAATAAGAAGGCGCTATTTGAGAATCCGCACGATCCCGCCGAAGTCGACCGTATCGGAGAATGGTCCAAGACGCCCGAATACCGCGAGAAGAACTTCGCCCGCGAGGCGCTAACCGTCAATCCGGCGAAGGCTTGCCAGCCGCTAGGTGCGGTCTTCGCCGCGCTCGGGTTCGAGCGCACACTGCCGTTCGTCCACGGCTCCCAGGGTTGCGTCGCGTATTATCGCAGCCATTTGTCGCGGCACTTCAAGGAGCCGACTTCGTGCGTCTCCTCGTCCATGACGGAAGACGCGGCTGTGTTCGGGGGGCTCAACAACCTGACCGACGGGCTTGCCAACAGCTACAACATGTACAAGCCGAAGATGATCGCGGTCGCCACGACCTGCATGGCGGAAGTCATTGGCGACGACCTCAACGCCTTCATCAAAACATCAAAGGAAAAAGGTTCAGTCCCCGCGGACTACGACGTACCATTCGCTCACACTCCTGCATTCGTCGGTAGTCACATTACGGGCTACGACAACGCGCTCAAGGGCATCCTCGAGCATTTCTGGGATGGCAAAGCCGGCACGGCGCCTAAACTCCAGCGCAAGGCGAACAACTGGATCAACTTCATCGGTGGCTTCGACGGCTACACTGTCGGAAACATCCGTGAGATAAAGCGCATCTTCGAGCTGATGGGGATCGGCTACACGATCCTCGCGGATAACAGTGATGTGTTCGATACCCCCACCGACGGCGAGTTCCGCATGTATGATGGCGGCACGACACTAAAGGATGCCGCGAACGCAGTCCATGCGAAGGCAACCATTTCCATGCAGCAATATTGTACGGAGAAGACGTTGCCCTTCATCAAGGGGCACGACCAGGAGGTCGTCTCCTTCAATCACCCTCTGGGTGTCAGCGCCACGGACGATTTCCTGATGACGCTGTCGCGTATCACCAACAAGGCAATTCCCAATGCGCTGGAGCGGGAGCGCGGGCGTCTGGTAGACGCAATGGCTGACTCTAGCGCGCATGTTCACGGCAAGAAGTTCGCGATCTACGGCGATCCCGACCTCTGCTATGGCCTTGCCGCATTCTTGCTGGAGCTTGGCGCTGAGCCGACGCACGTGCTCTCGACCAACGGAAGTAAGGGCTGGGAGCAGAAGATGCAGGCGCTGTTCGCGAGCTCGCCGTTCGGTAGAAACTGCCGCGCCTTCCCGGGCAAGGATCTCTGGCACATGCGTTCGCTCCTGTTCACAGAACCAGTCGATTTCCTGATCGGTAACACCTACGGCAAGTATCTCGAGCGTGACACTGGAACGCCGCTAATCCGCATCGGGTTTCCCATCTTCGATCGCCATCATCACCATCGTTATCCAGTGTGGGGCTATCAGGGTAGCATGAATGTGCTGGTCAAGATTCTCGACAAGATCTTTGATGAGATCGATAGAAAAACCAGCTCGGTTGGCAAGACAGACTACAGCTTCGACATCATACGTTGAGGCGAGCGCCCCGCCTCATCGTCCGCAGGAACAGCGGCGCTGTGGCGGGGTTCCCGGGTTTTCCGCCGGGCCATCCTCTTGGTCTGTGCGAATGTCTTGACATCCCCGAAAGAGACACCATGACTTCGCTTCCCAGGACCATACAGGACCTCTTTAACGAACCGGGCTGCGCCAGGAATGCGAGCAAGTCGAACGTCGAGCGCAAGAATGGATGCACCAAGCAGCTGAAGCCGGGCGGCGTCGCCGGTGGGTGTGCCTTCGATGGCGCCAAAGTCGCACTGCAGCCCTTCACCGACGTCGCCCATCTTGTGCATGGTCCAATCGCCTGTGAGGGCAATTCTTGGGACAATCGCGGTTCCGCCTCCTCCGGCTCCGATCTTTGGCGCAGAAGCTTCACCACGGACATGAGCGAGACCGACATCGTGTTCGGCGGCGAGAAGCGGCTGTACAGGGCAGTCAAGGAGATCACAGAGAAATACGACCCGCAGGCCATCTTCGTCTACCAGACATGCGTGCCCGCAATGATCGGTGACGACATCGATGCGGTCTGCAAGGCAGCCTCCGCCAAACTTGGCAAACCGGTCATTCCCATCAATGCACCGGGATTTGTGGGGTCGAAGAACCTCGGCAACAAGCTCGCAGGCGAAGCACTGCTGGAGCACGTCATCGGTACCGGAGAGCCCGATTACACCACTGCGTATGACATCAACATCATCGGCGAATACAACCTGTCCGGCGAGCTCTGGCAGGTCAAGCCGCTGCTCGATGAGCTCGGAATCCGGATCCTGTCGTGCATCTCGGGGGACGGCAAGTATCGCGAGGTGGCTTATTCGCACCGAGCCAAAGCCGCGATGATGGTCTGCTCAAAGGCAATGATCAACGTCGCACGCAAGATGAGGCAGCGCTACGGCATCCCGTTTTTTGAAGGCTCTTTCTACGGTATTGAGGATTCCAGCGATTCACTACGCCAGATCGCGCGCATGCTGATCGAACGCGGCGCGCCGGCCGAGCTGATGGAACGCACGCAAGCCCTGATCGCACGCGAAGAGACCAAAGCCTGGGCTGCGATTGAACGTTTCAAGCCACGCTTTGCCGTAAAGAGGGTTGTTCTCATCACCGGTGGCGTGAAATCCTGGTCGATGGTGTCCGCTTTGCAAGAGGCCGGGCTCGAGATCGTCGGCACGTCCGTGAAGAAATCGACCAAGAAGGACAAGGAACGTATCAAGGAGTTAATGGGCCAGCACGCCCACATGATCGAGGACATGTCGCCTCGCGAGATCTACAAGATGCTAAAGGACGCAAAAGCCGACATCATGCTCTCCGGCGGCAAGTCGCAATTCGTCGCACTAAAGGCGGCGATGCCGTGGCTCGATATCAACCAGGAGCGCTGCTACGCCTATATGGGCTATATCGGGATTGTCAAGCTCATGGAGGAGATCGAGAAAGCGCTCTACAATCCGATATGGGATCAGCTCCGCCAAGCCGCGCCATGGGATGAGTTCGACCGAAAGCGTCAGGGAAGGACGGTTGCGCAGATGTATGCGCAAGCCGCTGATCCGGTTCGAGACGCGAGCAAGAACGGCGTCAATGCGATAAGTCTCGCGAATGAAAATGAGGCCAGCGGTGGCGAGAGCGCGATTGCGGCCCATGGGCTGAACCTCGCCAAGCCATGCACCAATTCCACCTCACGGTGCGTTGCTTGTAAGGACATTCGTTCCGATTTGCAGCCCCCTGCGCTGCAGGCGGCGGAGTAGGGGAACGGCATGGCGATCGTCACTACCTCGAAGAAAGCCTGTTCGGTCAATCCGCTCAAAATGAGCCAGCCGATCGGCGGCTCATTTGCCTTCCTGGGACTGCGCGGCGCGATGCCGCTTTTGCACGGTCCGCAAGGTTGCACCTCCTTCGGGCTAACGCTGTTCGTGCGCCATTTCAATGAAGCCGTGCCGATGCAGACGACGGCCATGAGCGAGGTTGCCACCGTGCTCGGTGGCCACGAGAATCTCGAACAGGCGATCCTCAACATCTACAATCGGCTCGAGCCTGAGATCATTGGTATCAATTCGACTGGCGTCACCGAGACCAACGGCGATGACGTCGAAGCCTTCATCCGGTTGATCCGACAGAAGCATCCGAAGCTCGAAAAGCTGCCCCTTGTCTACGTCTCCACCCCGGATTTCAAGGATGCCTTTCAGGATGGCTGGGGCAAGACAGTGGCGCGGATGATCGAGATGCTTGTGGCTCCCGTCGACACGGCGAGACCGCGCGATATCTCCCGCGTCAACGTGCTACCTGGATGCCACCTCACGCCCGGCGATCTCGACGAGCTGCGCACGATTTTTGAGGATTTTGGGCTCAAGCCCTCGTTCCTGCCGGACGTCGCCGGTTCGCTGGACGGTCACATCCCCGACGAATTCACGCCCACCACGATCGGGGGCATTGGAGTGGACGAGATTGCGACCATGGGGCAGGTGGCCTGGACGATCGCGATCGGCGCGCAGATGCGCCGTGCGGCCGAGGCCATGCAGGTGCAGACAGGCGCGCCGTTCCGCCTGTTCGAGCGGCTCTGTGGCCTTATCCCAAATGACGAATTCATCGCCTTCCTGAGCCAGATCAGCGGCCGGTCGGTGCCCTGGAAATATCGCCGGCAGCGTGGACAGCTGGCAGACGCCATGCTGGATGCACATTTCCATATCGGCGGCCGCAAGCTCGCGATCGGCGCCGAGCCGGACTTATTATTCGATCTCTCCAGCTTGCTCCACGAGATGGGCGCACAGGTAAGTGCTGCGGTGACGACGACGAACTCACCGGTGCTCCAGCGGGTCAGGACCGAGGACGTCCTGATCGGCGATCTGGAGGACCTTGAAGAGCTTGCCAGGTCGCGTGACTGCGACCTCTTGATGTCGCATTCACATGGTCGCCAGGCCGCTTCGCGACTCAATGTCCCGTTCTTCCGGGTAGGCTTTCCGATGTTCGATCGCCTTGGCGCTGCGCACCTCACGATGGTTGGCTATCGCGGCACGCGCGATCTGATCTTTGACATTGCCAATCTGATCATCACCGACCGCGAAGCGAACCATGGGCCGACGCCCGACACCTGGCGATCAAGCTGCGGCGGCCCACAGGTCCATCCACCCCAGTTGCATTGAGCAGGGAGAGAAAACAACCCGGATGAAAGTTGCATTCGCCACTCAGGACTTGAAGCACGTCGATGCCCACTTCGGCTGGGCCAAGAACATCGTGATCTACGAGGTCGGCCCGGACGGGCATCGGTTCATCGAGGCGATCCAATTCGACGGTGACCTCACCGAAGACGGCAATGAGGATAAGCTCGCGCCGAAGATCGAGGCGATCAGGGAGTGCGCAATCCTCTATGTTGCGGCGATTGGCGGCTCGGGTGCTGCGCGAGTCGTCGCCAGGAACATCCATCCGATGAAGGTGCTGCAGCCAGAGCCCATCCACGACCTTTGCGTCAAACTCGAAACCGTGCTGAAGGGGTCGCCGCCGCCCTGGCTGCGGAAGCTGCTCACCAAAAGCCGGGATCGTACGGTGGATTTCGAAGCCTGAAGGAATAAAGATGGCCGATCCGTCTGAAGTCACTCCAGCCGCCGCCGCCGCGGAATGGCCATTTCTGAAAGAGCTCATCAAGATCTGGCGCGCCCAGGACACCCACGGCGCCTGGGAGGGCAAAAAGGATCTTGAGCTGCTCGAACCCTACGTTCTCGATAAGCGCAAGCGCCGTGCGCTGCCGATCGTCGGCAATCCCGACCCGGACACGACATGGCGGCTGGAGCTGTTCTTCGACGCCGTTGCGCTCTCTATCGAGAAGGCAACCGGTGTGATGATCTCGCCAATGCTGAAGATGCATCACGAAGGGTTCGGTCGGATCGTGCTGATCGGCGGCCGGCTCGTTGTCGTGAGCAAGCAGCTGCGCGACGTGCATCGCTTTGGTTTCGACCATCTCTCTGATCTCGCCAATCAAGGCGACAAATTCGTCAACAGCGGCGTTGAGATGATCCGTAAGTTCCCGGAAGTGGCGAGTTGTTGAGGCAAGTGTGAGCGATATCGAAACTCTGAAAGCGGAAATAAAGAAGCTGTCGGCCAAGGCGACCCAGGCCAAGATGGACCTCCACGACCTCTCCGAGGAGCTGCCGGTCAACTGGTCGTCGATCCTGAGCGTGGCCCAGAAGGCCCACGCTGCCTTCAGCGAGCTCGAAAGCAAGCGCCAATATCTCGAGGCGCTGGACAAAACATAGCGGACGGTTAGCCATGTCATTCAAGACCCGCGACGGTCGCAATTGGAGGCCGGACTACCTGGTTTCTATCGATCCCACCAAGTGTATCGGCTGCGGCCGCTGCTACAAGATCTGCGGCCGTGAGGTCATGACGCTGAAGGGGCTAAGCGAGGGTGGCGAGATCATCGATCTCGACGAGGACGACGATGAGCTCGAAAAGAAGGTCATGGTGCTGAAGGACGAAGGCGCTTGCATCGGCTGCAGCGCCTGCGCCCGGGTGTGCCCAACAAACTGTCAGACCCACACACCACCTCGTTGATTCAGCTTTCTCCGACGAGATCGACGAGTGAGTTGTCAGATACAAGCTGGTAGGGAACTCCCAGATCCGACCTGTTCTGGCGTGAAGCCGGCAGTTGCCGAATCGGGCCGCGACCTCGCATGGACCGCCGGCGGCGAAGGCCAGCAGGATCGTGAAAACGACAATGCCGACACCTCGTTGAAGAGTGACTCGCCCTGCATCTCGACCTCGAGACTTTCAGGTGCCTTTACATTTTGAGCGTACCCATGACCGCTACCGGATCGGTCAGGCTGATGAGGCCGCCAGACACGAGCGCCAAAGACAGCGGCAGCGACTAACCAAGGAGACCAGCGGGCTGCCAGAATAGAAAGCCAAGGATAAACGTCGACGTGATCGTGGCGAAGGTGGCAAGCTCGATTCGGGGTACGGCGCGGCTTACCAACGTTGCGAGATCGACGTGGAGCGCTCCCCCGAAGAGCAAGAATGCTAACAGTCCCGGACATCGCGACGGACGTGAAGTCGATCTGGAGCACTGTCTTTGTTAGCGCTTCGAGCAGATGCGTGGCGACGAAGGCAGAGATCCCGCGTTTGCCTGACGCTTCTGGCTCGATTGCAAGGTTCGCGATAGTGATGACGAAACAGTGGATCAGCATACCGTAAGCCCTGTGCAAAAAAGCGGGCTTCGTGCCCCAAACCTTCATTGGGAACGCGTGTGCGCGGATCTCATTATGGCCTGCCTGCAACAGCAGTCCACTTGCGAGAGGCCGCATATATTCCAGCAACTGGAATCGTCATTCAGGAGAACTGATAAAGAAGGTGTCGCCAGTCTGGCGTCTGACGACTATCCGACACTGTTCTGTCGCCTTTGTTGGTCCGCGACACTGGCCTAGTTCGCGAGCTCTTGTCTGGCCTCAGGCTAATCCGCTGAAAGCAATCACAATCTTTTCCTTCTGCTGGGTCGGCCAAATTGGCACGAGTTTTGAAGCTCCTTCGTTGCGAGCCGGGAGCCGCCGACCGACCTTCATTTCGTGGATGACACCGCGATCGATGGAACGAAGAAAGAAAAGCAAAATGTCAAATCCGCATCAGACAGCATTCTATGGGCAGGGGGCCTCGGCGAAATCGCCCCGATGTTCTCAGCAGTTTGCCCGAGCGCCTGGCGCGCGCCGGTCGGATCAGCCAGCCAACAGGTAAGGAAGATGGACGTGCAAGAAACCACGGCAGCATGCCGGGACGCCTTCGCCGAACTGGCGTCGCCAGCGCGCACCCACGACCCGTATCCGTTTATGCGGTGGTTGCGCGAGCACGATCCGGTGCATCGCGCGGCGTCGGGCCTCTTTCTATTGAGCCGCCACGCCGATATTTACTGGGCGCTCAAGGCCACGGGCGATGCGTTTCGGGCACCGGCGCCGGGCGAACTGGCGCGCTATTTTCCGCGTGCGGCGACCAGCCGGTCACTCAATCTGCTGGCGTCTACAATAGCGATGAAGGACCCACCGGCGCATACGCGTCTGCGCCGGCTGATCTCGCGCGATTTCACCATGCGCCAGATCGAAAACCTGCGGCCGAGCATCGCGCGCATCGTCGCAGCGCGCCTGGACGGCATGGCGCCCGCGCTGGAGCGCGGGGAGCCGGTGGACCTGCATCGGGAATTCGCGCTGGCCTTGCCCATGCTGGTCTTGGCCGAACTGTTCGGCATGCCCCAGGACGACATGTTCGGGCTCGCCGCCGTCATCGACCCCATTCTGAAAGGCCTGGGCCCGCACGCTAGCGACCCCCAGCTCGCCGCGGCCGACGCGGCCAGCGCCAGGGTGCAGGCCTACTTCGGGGACCTCATACAGCGTAAGCGCACCGATCCCCACCACGACGTCGTGTCGATGCTGGTCGGCGCACACGACGACGATGCCGACACGCTGTCGGATGCGGAGTTGATCAGCATGCTTTGGGGCATGCTGCTGGGCGGCTTCTCAACCACTGCTGCGACCATCGACCATGCGGTGTTGGCGATGCTAGCGTATCCCGAACAGCGGCACTGGCTTGAGGGAGACGCCGTGGGGGTGCAGGCATTCGTCGAAGAAGTCCTGCGCCGCGATTCGCCCGTCATGTTCAGCACCACTATGCGGATCGCCCAGCGCGACATCGAATTGGGCGGCGTGGTGATCCCGAAGAACGCGGACGTGCGCGTGCTGATCGCGGCCGGCAATCGCGACCCGGACGCCTTCGCCGATCCCGACCGCTTTGATCCCGCGCGGTTCTACGGCACCAGTCCCGGCATGTCGACGGACGGAAAGATCATGCTGAGCTTCGGCCACGGCATCCGCTTCTGCGTCGGTGCGCAACTGGCCAGGGTGCAGTTGGCCGAGAGCCTGCCGCGGATCCAGGCGCGCTTCCCCACGCTGGCATTGGCCGAGCCGCCGACCCGGGAGCCCTCCGAGTTCCTTAGGACGTTCCGCGCGCTGCCGGTGCGGCTGCGTGGGCAGGGGGGCTGAGATGCGCGTCGTGGTCGACCAGGATCTGTGCGCAACCACCGGGCAGTGCGTGCTGACGCTGCCGGGCGCCTTTCGCCAGCGCGAACCGGACGGCGTGGCCGAAGTGTGCGTGGCGACGGTCCCGCAGGCGCTACACGCCGCCGTGCGGCTCGCGGCCAGCCAATGCCCAGTCGCCGCCATTCGGGTCATCGAAAGCGACGTTGGCGATGACGAGCGCGCCAGCGCCGACCCTGCGCCTTCTCCGGGAGAGGCCGAGCGGCATGCCGCGAAAGAACAACGCAATCCAGGAGGACACGATGGCGCCGTTTGAAGGCAAGGTGGCCGTGGTGACCGGCGCTGGCGCCGGCATCGGCAAGGCAGCGCCCTCGCCATCGCGCGCGAGGGCGGCAGAGTGGTGGTGGTCCACATTGATGGCTCGGCGGGCATCGCCTGCACCGCGCAGATCGCGGCCGAAGCGGGCCACGCAGCTGGCCGTGGCCATGGACATCGCGGACGCGCAGTCGGTGGCAGCGCTGCGGGAGACGGCGGAGCGGCACTTCGGTGGGGTTGACCTGCTGGTGAACAACGCGAGCGACATGCATCTGACCCCGCGCCACTGCGCGATCCTCGACCTGGCCCTGACCGTCTCGGATGAGACCATGGCGACCAATCTGCGCGGCACGCTGCTCTGCTGCCCGCAGGCCATATCGCTCGCGGCGGTGGCGCGATCGTCAACATGTGGTCGTGGCAGGGGCTCAGCGCTGACCCCGCGCAGACGTCCTACGCCGCGTCGAAGGCGGCGATGAAAATGCTGTGGGCCTCGCTCGCCACCCAGTGCGGTCATGCGCAGATCCGCTGGAACGCGATTGCGCCGGGTCTCGTCATGACCGAGCGTCTCCTCGCCAAGCTGGACGAGTGCATGCAACGGCATCTGCGGCGGCACCAGCTCCTGCCGCGCATCGGCTGCGCCGAGGGACGTGGCCGCGCTGGTGGCATTCCTGCTCTACGACGATGCTGCGTTCATCACCGGCCGGGTCGTGTGCATCGACGGCGGCATGCTGGCGCATGTGCCGACGTACGCCGAGCGTGGCAACAGCCGCGCCGCGCGGCCTGCCGGCACACCGCCGAAGCGGCCGCGGCGCCGCGCTGCTGACGGACATGCTGCTCAACCCGCTGGACCGTCGGCACCGGCTGCGGCACGACATCCCGGTCGTGCCCGGCGCTTTCCCCCTGGTGGGGCATCTTCCCGCCATCGTCTGCGACCTGCCGCGCCTGCTGCGGCGCGCGGAAGGGATGCTGGGCAGCCACTTCTGGCTGGATTTCGGCCCTGCCGGACACATGATGACATGCGTGGATCCGGATGCGTTCGCACTGCTCCGGCACAAGGACGTGTCCTCGGCGCTGATCGAAGAGATCGCGCCCGAATTGCTTGGCGGAACGTTGGTTACCCAGGACGGCGGCGCGCACCGGCAGGCGCGCGATGCGATCAAGGCGGCGTTCCTGCCCAAGGGGCTGACCCAGGCCGGCATCGGCGACCTGTTCGTGCCCGTCATCCGAGCGCGGGTGCAGGCGTGGCGCGACCGCGGCGACGTAACTATCCTGCGCGAAACCGGCGACCTGATGCTCAAGCTGATCTTCAGCCTCTTGGGAATCCCCGCGCAGGACCTGCCGGAATGGCATCGCAAGTACCGGCAACTGGTGCAGTTGATCGTCGCGCCCCCGGTCGACCTGCCCGGACTGCCCCTGCGGCGCGGCCGCGCCGCCCGCGACTGGATCGACGCACAGTTGCGCCAATTCGTCCGCGACGTGCGCGCGCATGCCGCGCGCACGGGGTTGATCAACGACCTGGTGAGCGCCTTCGATCGCAGCGATGATGGGATGTCCGACGACGTCCTGGTCGCCAATATCCGCTTGCTGCTGCTTGCCGGTCACGACACCACTGCCTCGACGATGGCCTGGATGGTGATCGAGCTGGCGCGGCAGCCTGTGCTGTGGGACGCCCTGGTCGAGGAGGCGCAACGCGTGGGCGCGGTGCCGACCCGGCACGCGGACCTGGCGCAGTGTCCGGTCGCCGAGGCGCTGTTCCGCGAGACGCTGCGCGTGCATCCGACGGCCACGCTCCTGCCGCGTCGCGCGCTGCAGGAATTGCAACTCGGCCAACGGCGCATTCCCGCGGGCACCCATCTGTGCATCCCGCTGCTCCATTTCTCGACCTCGGCGCTGCTGCACGAGGCGCCTGATCAGTTCCGCCCGTCGCGGTGGCTGCAACGCACGGAGCCGATCCAGCCGGTGGACATGCTGCAGTTCGGTACCGGCCCACACGTCTGCATCGGCTACCACTTGGTATGGCTGGAACTAGTGCAGTTCTGCATCGCCTTGGCGCTCACCATGCACAAGGCCGGGGTGCGGCCACGGTTGCTGAGCGGCGTCGAAAAAGGCCGGCGCTATTACCCAACCGCACATCCGTCCATGACAATCCGCATCGGCTTCTCATGAGCTGGCATCGCATCCCCGTGTGGCGAGGCAGCGGCGCCGGCGACGGGCGGCATTGCTGCACTGGGCGCGTGCGCTCGGTGCGACGCCGGCAACACCGCGGCGGCTCGGCGCTCGCCGTGGCCGTGTCAGGTACAAGGACATGAACAACATGCAGACCGGTTCTACGCTACACGACGACCGAACTGGCGTTTCCGCGCTCGGCGGATTGGGCGCGCAGGTGCGCGGCGCATCCGGCAGGCTGCTGCCGGAGATCTGGATGCAGGACGGCGCAAAGCGGGTCGAACAGGCGTTGGCGCGTCTTCTCTGCGCCGAAGACGATGGTGAGGCCGAGCTGATGGCGGCGATGCGCTACGCCACCTTGAATGGTGGGAAGCGCACCCGCGCCTTGCTCTGTCTGGCTGCCGGCGCACTGGCCGACACGCCGGCGCACATGCTCGACGACATCGGCGCCGCCATCGAGATGATCCATGCCTGTACCCTGGTCCACGACGACCTGCCCGCGATGGACGACGACGTGCTTCGCCGCGGCCTTCCGACCGTGCACGTCAAGTTCGGCGAAGCCACTGCGATCCTGGTCGGCGATGCGCTGCAGGCGCACGCCTTCCTGACCCTGGCGAGCCTGGATGTGCCGGCCGACAACCGTATCGCGCTCGTGCGCGAACTGGCGCAGGCGGTGTCCGCCGAGGGTGCCGCAGGCGGGCAGGCCATGGATCTGTCGCTGGTCGGAAAGCACGTCGAGCTGGACAGGATCGTGGCGATGCACCGGATGAAGAGCGGAGCGCTAGTGCGCGCGTCCGTTCGCATGGGCGCGCTATGCACCATCGCCGAGGATGCCGCGCACGCTGCGCTGTACTGTGCGCTCGATCGCTACACCGCCTGTTTCGGCCTGGCGTTGCAGGTGGTCGACGACATTCTCGACGCGACAGCTGATACCGCGACGCTGGGCAAGACCCCCGGCAAGGACGCGGCGGCGCAGAAGCCGACCTGCGCGTCGATCATGGGGCTGCAGGCAGCGCGCCAGTTCGCGCTGGATTTGTTGCGCGACGCCGGGGAGGCCATCGCCCCACTGGGGCCGCGTGCGGAACGGTTGGCGCAGATGCTGCTGCGGGCCAACGCGTATCTGTTCAAGCACGCGCCATGCGCATGAGCGCGCCCGTCTGCGTGGAGTCGCCCCTGTGCCGCTGCGATCGGCGGGCGGGAGCGATGCATGCTGCACTGTGTCCGAGTCCGCGGCGCCAATCGCAGCGGTTGCCCAGAACGGCCGCGGCGCGCTGCGCGCAAGCCTATGCGGCGGACCGGCGCCAGCATCGGCGCGTCGCCGCACCGGAGCAGGGCGACCGTCCGGCGCTGCCCATGCGCGGGGCCGCGACCGGCCCGCGGCGACGTGCGCGGCGTCTGCCCGGACCGTCTGCAGAAGGAAAATCCCGAGTGAACGCGCTTTCCGAACAGATCCTTTCCGAATTGCGCCACCTGCTGAGCGAGATGAGCGACGGCGGCAGCGTCGGCCCGTCGGTCTATGACACGGCGCGAGCTCTACAGTTCCGCGGCAACGTCACCGGTCGGCAGGACGCATACGCATGGCTTATCGCGCAGCAGCAGGCCGATGGCGGATGGGGAAGCGCGGACTTCCCGCTGTTCCGCCATGCGCCCACTTGGGCGGCGTTGCTGGCATTGCAGCGTGCCGATCCTCTTCCCGGCGCTGCCGACGCAGTCCAGGCTGCAACACGGTTCCTCGAGCGCGAGCCCGATCCCTACGCGCATACGGTGCCGGAAGACGCGCCGATCGCCGCGGAGCTGATCCTGCCGCAGTTGCGCGGCGAGGCCGCATCCTTACTGGGCGGCGTGGCGTTTCCGCGCCACCCGGCGCTGTTGCCGTTGCGGCAAGCGTGCCTGGTCAAGCTGGGGGCGGTAGCGACGTTGCCGAGCGGCCATCCGTTGCTGCACTCCTGGGAAGCCTGGGGAACCTCGCTGAGCACCGCATGCCCGGATGACGACGGCAGTATCGGCATCAGTCCGGCGGCCACCGCCGCGTGTCGTGCGCACGCCGTGACACAGGGGAGCACGCCGCAGGTCGGGCGCGCCGACGCGTATCTGCTAGCGGCATCGCGGGCGACGCGCAGCGGCATCGAAGGTGTCGTTCCCAATGTCTGGCCGATCAATGTGTTCGAGCCATGCTGGTCGCTGTACACCCTGCATCTGGCCGGGCTGTTCGCGCATCCCGCGCTCGCCGAGGCGGTGCGCGTGATCGTCGCGCAGCTCGACGCGCGCCTGGGCGTGCGCGGTCTGGGCCCGGCCTTGCACTTCGCGGCCGATGCGGACGACACCGCCGTTGCGCTGTGCGTCCTGCGCCTTGCAGGCCGCGACCCGGCGGTCGATGCGTTACGCCATTTCGAACTCGGCGAGCTGTTCGTCACCTTCCCCGGCGAGCGCAATGCCTCGGTGTCGACCAACATCCATGCTCTGCATGCGTTGCGACTGTTGGGAAAGCCCGCCGCCGGGACCAGTGCCTACGTCGAGGCCAATCGCAACCCGCATGGTGTATGGGACAACGAAAAATGGCACGTTTCGTGGCTGTATCCCACCGCGCATGCGGTCGCTGCGCTGGCGCAAGGCAAGCCCCAGTGGCGCGACGAGCGCGCGCTGGCGGCGCTGCTGCAGGCGCAGCGCGACGACGGCGGCTGGGGCGCCGGTCGCGCGTCCACATTCGAGGAAACCGCCTATGCGCTGTTCGCGTTGTACGCAATGGACCGGAGCGAAGAGCCGACAGGGCGCCGGCGCATCGCGCAGGCGGTGGCGCGTGCGCTCGAGTGGATGCTCGCCCGCCATGCGGCGCATGCATTGCCGCAGACGCCGCTGTGGATCGGTAAGGAACTGTATTGCCCCACCCGGGTCGTGCGCGTGGCCGAGCTCGCCGGGTTGTGGCTGGCGCTTGGTTGGGGGCGGCGCGTCCCGGCCGAGGGAGCAGGAGCGGCGCCATGATCCAGACCGAACGCGCGCTGCAGCAGGTGCTGGAGTGGGGGCGTTCCCTGACCGGGTTCGCCGACGAGCATGCCGTGGAAGCGGTCAGGGGCGGCCAGTACATCCTGCAGCGCATCCAGGCGAGCCTGCGCGACACCAGCGCCCGCACCGGCCGCGATCCGCACGACGAAACGCTGATCGTGGCGTTCTATCGCGAACTGGCGCTGCTGTTCTGGCTCGACGATTGCAACGACCTTGGCCTGATCGCGCCGGAGCAGCTCGCTGCCGTGGAGCAGGCGCTGGGGCAGGGCGTGCCGTGCGCGCTGCCCGGATTCGAGGGCTGCGCTGTGCTGCGCGCTTCGCTGGCCGCGCTCGCCTACGATCGTCGCGACTATGTTCAGCTTCTTGACGATACCCGGTGCTACTGCGCGGCGCTGCGCGGCGGACACGCGCAGGCGGTAGGGGCGGAACGCTGGTCCTACGCCGAGTACCTGCACAACGGCATCGATTCGATCGCCTACACGAACGTGTTCTGTTGCCTGTCGTTGCTGTGGGGGCTGGACATGGCGACCTTGCGCGCGCGTCCGGCGTTTCGCGAGGTCCTGCGGCTCATCTGCGCGATAGGGCGCCTGCACAACGATCTGCATGGACGCGACAAGGACAGGTCGGCCGGCGAGGCCGACAACGCGGCGATCCTGCTGCTGCAGCGCTATCCGGCTATGCCTGCGGTGGAGTTCCTCAACGACGAGCTGGCCGGCCATACGCGCATGCTGCACCGGGTGATGGCGGAAGAACGCTTTCCCGCGCCGTGGGGACCGTTGATCGAGGCCATGGCGGCCATCCGCGCGCAGTACTACCAGACCTCGAGCAGCCGCTACCGCAGCGACGCTGCGGGGGAGGCCAGCGTGCGCCGGCCTGAAGGCGCGGGAGGCGGCGGCGTGCGCGCGCTGCCGTCGGTCCGATCCGACGCAACGCCGTCGCCCGATGCGACGGACGGAGCGAGCATGAGCGACACCGCCCTGAGCCGGCGCAAGGACGACCATCTGGACATCGTGCTGGACCGACGAACGGCGCCGGCCACGATCGCCCCCGGTTGGGAGTACGTCCGTTTCGAACACTGCGCATTGCCCGAGTTGGACCTGACGCAGATCGACCTGCGCGCCTCGCTGCTGGGCAAGACCATGCGCGCCCCGCTGCTGATCAGCTCCATGACCGGCGGCATGTCACGCGCCGAGGCCATCAACCGGCATCTGAGCGAGGCAGCGCAAGCCTTGGGGATTGCCATGTGCGTCGGTTCGCAGCGCGTGAGCCTGCAATCCCGCAACTCCCAGGGGCTGACGCGCGCGCTGCGCCGCCTAGCCCCAGACATTCCCTTGCTGGCCAATATCGGCGCCGCGCAACTGCGCGAGGCCGACGGCCTGGACCTGGCGCGCCGGGCGGTAGATGCGCTGGAGGCCGATGGACTCATCGTCCATCTCAATCCGCTGCAGGAAGCGCTACAGCCGGAGGGCGACCGCGACTGGCGCGCCGTCCTGGCGCAGATCGCTCGCGCCGCGCGCAGCGTGGGCGTGCCGATCGTGGCCAAGGAAGTGGGGTCGGGCCTGTCCGCCTCGGTGGCCTGTGCGCTCGTTGCGGCGGGCGTGGCGGTGATCGATGTCGCCGGCGCCGGCGGCACCAGTTGGGCCGCGGTGGAGGGCGAGCGCGCCCGCGATGCCGCCGACCGTACAGTGGCAATGGCGTTCGCCGATTGGGGGATTCCGACCCCAGCCAGCCTGCAGGCGGTACGTGAGGCGCTGCCAACGGTGAAGCTGATCGCGTCGGGCGGAATCCGCGACGGCGTCGACGTGGCCAAGGCCATTCGCCTGGGCGCGGACATGGCCGGGCAGGCGGCCGGCGTGCTGCGCGCGGCTACGGTATCCACCGAGGCGGTTGTCGCGCATTTCGAGATCGTCATCCGCCAGTTGGCCGTCGCCTGCTTCTGCACCGGCTCGGCTGATCTGGCGGCGTTGCGTCACGCGCGCTTGTTGCCATCGGCGCATCTGCCCGCCGGTTGATGGCGGCGTCGTCCGCACTTGCGGCGGGCGCCTAGTCTTACTCAGCCAGAAAGTCGCGGATGCGGGGATTCGCGGTGGTGGCGGATTTGCTCGGGTGCTGCTTCGTGCCAGGGAAGCGCCCCGCCATGCCCGACTGGACAGCCGAGAGTGAAGCCGCATTCGGCGCCTATGTCGATGCTTTGATCGGGGTGATCGGCCACGCCGAACGAGCTGAGCCCCTGACGGGGCCGGAACAAGGTGCGCCGGGAGACCGGCAAGGAGTAGATGGTGCAAGTCCATTGCAATGAAGGAGTAGCGATCGACCCCGAGTCATGGGCGATCCGTCGTGAGGAGACTTTCTGTGGTGTCAAACAAGGTTGTTAGGCTCAAGCAGTTTGTCAGCATCGTTTTGAGACAAAGCGGTGGCGGTGGAATGAAGGTTACGATCGAGGGCGGAACGAATTTGACGACACATGCCGGAGGAGGTCCGCATAGACAAAGAGCTGGGAGAGCCTGTTCGACGGCGACATCTTGCTTGTCGATGCGCCGGATCATGGCAGCGCTGCAGAGCGCGGTCGTGAATCATGAGGCGGAGACATATGCCCTTCTCGCCGGTTTTGCCCGGACTGCCATACACTCCGACCGGTCAGCGACTAGACGACACGCCGGATCCGAACCGTCTGCGGCACCATTGAGGTTCGCAATCCCCGATTGCCATCCAAGGCCGATCGAACGACACCGGAGCTGATGGAACTGATGGCGCGGCTAGGAAGCATGCTGCCCTAGCGGCAGGCGCCAAAGGTGCTGGCCGATTCCTGCCGACTGAACCGACCGAGACGCATGCGATCGTGCGCAAGGTACGATCAGGATCGGCAAGCGGCTCGACGACCAGGTCATGCAGGAAACTGGCGTGCGAGGTCCCAAACGGATGACCGATGGCACCTTGAGATGCAGCTTCCCGGAGCTCGGCGCAAAGAGTTCGTCATCAGCATCGATACGGCGTACGTTCGTAGCGCCTGATCAACATTCGGCGCGAATTTTCGAGCTCGTCGTGGCCAGATGCGCCCGCGGGGGACGGGGAGAAAGGGGCGGTTGCTATTTCTTAACCGGCAGCACCGACCATCAGGCAATCCGCGATCGTGCTCTTCGCCCTCTCTAGGAAGTCGGAATATCGCGGCTTTGGGGATGTGACGGTGATCTCGGACGGGGCCGAAATCTTAAAGCGGCTGCCCCGCGCCATGCCGAAACCAACGACCCACATCATCGACTGGTTTCATATTGCCATGGAGATCCAGCCCATACAGCAGATCGCCGATCGCATCGTACGATTCCGATCAGGCCCTTTTTGAGTGCTTCCAGCCATCGGCAGGGACGTCAGAACTGTGAAGTGGCGTCTGTGGGATGGGCGGGTCGGCCGCGCGATTCGCGACCTCGAGCAACTTCCCAGGACAGACTCAGTTGCGACATGCTGCATAGCTTCGCTTCGTTCTCACAACATTGAAGACGTGCGGCAAAGTCTGCTCAGCTATCGCTTGGCCTGGCTCGACCAACCGGCACCCCGCCGTCGCGTTTTACGGCTCTGCGGAATTGCATGTACGAGGCAAACCGCTTGACACTGGCTCCCTGGGTTCTCTCGAACGATGCAAACGTGTGCGTTACTCAGTCCTCGGTTCGGTCTCCATCATTCATGGGCGCAGCTCGTTGATCGGTTGGCGAGCATCGAACGCGCGACATCTCTGCGCCACGCAGGCTGGCAAAGGCCTGGAGCACAGCGCCAAAGCCGAACCATACATCGGCGATCCGCCCTCTGAAATGTGACCGCGACCATCAGCCGATCAGCATTGGATTGTCCTGATCCCCATGGATGCAGTCAGGCGCACGGTCGTGGCCAGCCGCCCCTCAGTGCAGTTGACGACAGTGCTCTTGGCCGACACACGACTAGCAGAGTGGCGGTGTGATCTCCCGAAAGGGAGGCCGGTAGTCCATCACCAGGGTTTGTCAGAGCCAGTCCCGGTGAAGCGGGCGCGGTGACTCTCTCCGCGGCATAGTCGTCGAGCTGGCGAGAGAGAGGTCTGCCTCAGACGGGGCGGTTTTCGCTTCTGTTTTTCACCGGCTCCATTTTGGCCAGGCCGTCCTCGTATGAAACTTCCCTGTATGATCCACCGATGTCCTTGGCCGCGTCGAGCAGGTAGTCGAGCCTACCGGCCGTACCGAGCTTCTTGATGTCATTCTTGTCGACGCCGGCGAGGTCCATCATCTCCTTCCAGACAGTTGATTCGTCGCAAGGCAGAATGCGGAAGGTGATGTCGCCTATCTTGGTGCGGTACTTCGCCAGCAGATCAATGTTGTTGCAGAAAATGAAATAGCTGCCTTTGGGGCTCAGCCTGCCATCCAGAACCTTTGCAGCCTCAGGTAGATACCCGAACGAATGCAGATATCCGGCAAGGACTGGGATAGTCGGTTCGCCTTCCTGCGCGATTGCAAGAACTTGTTCAATGGAATAGTCCGGCGGTCGTTTTTCGTCGGCGAGCTGGGCTTGGAACTTCAGCGCGATGTCGCCCCGAAATCCAAATCGCCCCGGCTTCGTTGTCTCGGTCTTAAGCACCGCATTCAGCAACCGCCCCTCCTTGTCCAACTGGCCAAGAGCGGTGTTGTCGATCGACGTCATGGAAGGCTCCTCATCAATCTGTCGTGTACATGCATCGCCAATGCGGCGTGTCCGCTGACCTTATGCAAGTTGTTTGCCGTGCGCCCATGTCTGCAGCGACGCACACGGTAAGCGGCGGATTGGCGCAATGTGCAGGGATAATACGTGCTGGCACCATCACGAGGTCTCGGCCGGATAAGGGCGGGACGCCCGAAAACCGCCTGTCGCAAATCAGACAGGTCGCAAATCGAATGGTCGCCGCGTTCAAAACCAATGGACTTCAGCTGCATCTCGATTGGCATGGGATTTGCGAATTGTGCCTCCGACAGAAACTGAGAGCGAGCCAGAAATGATCAGCCTAACGGATAGCGCCATCAACGCACTGAAGGCCGCAATCTCCTCGACGGCCCAGCCGGCAAGCGGTTTGCGGGTCATGGTCGAAGGCGGCGGTTGCCAAGGGTTCACGTACAAAATGGGTCTTGCTCATGAGCCGGTCTCCGATGAGCCCGTGTTTGAGCATGACGGGATCAAAGTCTTCGTCGACAAGGCGAGCCGGGCGCATCTCAACGGTACCACGATCGATTTCGTGGTGTCGCTCGAAGGATCAGGGTTCCGCTTCGATAACCCAAATGCCAAATCGAGCTGCTCCTGCGGCAAATCGTTCAGCTGAGCCGCCTTCGGACCATTCGCAATGGAAGGAGCATCGAACATGGGCCTGAAGGCTGAACGAACGAAGCAGTCTTCGAGTGCAGAGGCTTCCGATCGCGAGCGGATTGTCCGTGCCGTGCTCGATGAGATTCGGCCAAGCCTCAGGCGTGATCGTGGGGATTGTGAGCTCGTCGAAATCGAAGGCAACAAGATCATGGTCAGGCTCACCGGCGCCTGCATGTTATGCAAGCTCGCGAGAACGACGCTCGCGGCCAATCAGGCGCGCCTGATCGAGCGGCTCGGCGAGTTCGTCCGCCTGATCCCGCTCGCCGCGGCTGCCAAAGAGGGGCCTTAAGTGCAGAGCGGACAGTCCGTGCAGCTGATCTACCTGGATAACAACGCGACGACCCGTGCACATCCATCGGTAGTCGCGTCAATGCTGCCGTTCTTCTCTGGGCAATTCGGCAATGCGTCGTCCGGGCATGCATTCGGCACTGAGGTTGCGCTCGCATTGAAACAAGCGCGCCGGAAGCTGCAGGCCCTCGTTGGCGCGGCATTCGATCACGAGATCGTCTTCACCTCGGGCGCGACTGAATCCGACAACACCGCGATCCTGTCCGCGCTCGCCGTGCAGGAGGGACGCGACGAGATCGTCACTACGGCCGTTGAGCATCCAGCCGTGTTGTCCCTTGCCGAGGAGCTGGGCCGACGCGGAATCAAGACCCATGTCATTCCGGTCGATGCAAGCGGCCGATTGAACATCGAGGCTTATCGCAACGCATTGTCGAGGCGGACGTCAATCGCCTCGGTCATGTGGGCCAATAATGAGACCGGTACGATCTTTCCGGTGAAATCCCTCGCCAAGATGGCGCGCTCAGTCGGCGCGCTCTTTCACACCGATGCGGTCCAGGCGGTCGGGCGGATTCCGATTGACCTGAAGACTACGGACGTCGACATGCTGTCGCTCTCCGGCCATAAGCTCCATGGTCCGAAGGGGATCGGCGCGCTGTATGTGCGCAAGGACACCAGGTTCCGACCGCTGATCTTCGGCGGCGCACAGGAGCGGCATCGCCGCGCTGGCACCCAAAACGTTCCGGGCATTATTGGGCTGGGCAAGGCGGCGGAACTCGCTGCGGCACACCTCATACAAGAGCAGACGCAGATTGGCATGCTTCGCGACCGGCTGGAGCAAGGCATACTCGCTCTCGGCTGTTGCATCGTGCTTGGTGATATCAAGAACCGCTTGCCAAATACGTCCAACATCGCATTCGAGCATCTCGAAGCAGAGGCCATCGTCGACCACCTGAACCGCAACGGAATTGCCGCCTCGCTCGGTTCAGCCTGCGCGTCCGGCTCGATGGAGCCGTCCCATGTCCTGCGCGCGATGAGAGTACCACCGGCCTTTTTGCGCGGTGCGGTTCGCTTCTCGCTGTCGCGCGAGACGGCGCCGGATGAGATCGATCGTGTTCTGCAAGTCCTGGCGGACATCAATGCCAAACAGAGAGCCTTGTGGCGTGCGTGTCAGGAGCGCGCGGGCGAGAGCTCACAAGTTGCGGAGCTCCTATGAAGGTCATGATTCGCCGTTCGCCCGAGACGGGGCTTTCGATTTATGTGCCCAAGAAGGATCTTGAGGAGTCGATTGTCGAATGTGAGCACGAGACGCTGTGGGGTGGTTGGATTAGAATCGCGAACGGGTGGGTGCTCGACCTACCCGCGATGGCGAGTGACACCATCCTTCCAATTACGATCAATGCCAGAAAGCGCGGCGGCGAAGCAACCGAATGATGAATGCTGCGACTCCACAGAACCTCGCCAAACCAGCGGATGCGGAAGCTGTTCTTGGCGTAGCGGTCCGGCCTTTGCGAGGAAGGCCATCAATCCCTGGCTTTGGCTTGGCGTGGTCGAAGGTTCCAGCCGAACCTGCCGATGACTCCGGAAGCGGTCGAACCGTCCTTGGGACCCAAGATGGCGCCGACGCATGGTGTCAAACGCAATACTCGGCCTAGGCCTGCACTGTTGGGCCAGCGAGATGGCGTTGCCGGGGAGGCCTCGCGAGGGCCCATTGTGCTGACATCGCCAGCCCGGTCGTTACATTCCGCACATCTTCACAGCGTCAGGCCAATCGCTGCAACTCCGCAAGATACAGTTTCGAGAGGATTGGATCTCGCACCGGGCCAAGTCGTAGCTCGCAAATCGTGATGCAACGGTCGCGATGCAAATCCTTGAATCAGTCGAATTGCGCGAAGACTAAGGTTGTAAATGACGCATCGTCATACAAGGAGCGTCGACGACTCGCGAACTGGAAGGCCAACGCCCTCCGCTCCTGACGATGATCCCTATCTGTGGTTGGAACAAATAGAAGGCGCGCGGGCGCTGAACTTCGTCGAGCGGCAGAATAGCAGAACCCTGGAGGTGTTTGGCGGACCCGCAGCCGAACGAGACAGAGATGCGCTGACGGCGATTTACGACCGACCTGACAATATCCCCTATGTCAGCCGGCGCGGCGAGTATCTCTACAATCTCTGGAGGGACGCCAATAATCCACGCGGCCTCTGGCGGCGAACCACTCTGGAAGAGTATCGCAGGCTGAAGCCATCATGGGACATCCTGCTCGACCTCGATCAACTTGCGGTCAGCGAAGGCAAAGACTGGCTTCTGAAAGCCACGGCCGCACCGCCTGGAGATCACTCGCGATGGATCTTGAGTCTATCGCGCGGCGGAAGCGATGCCGTCACCTTGCGTGAATTCGACTCAGACACGAAGCTCTTCATCCACGACGGCTTTGTCTTGCCGGAAGCCAAAGGCAGCGGCGTATGGCTCGATTTTGATACGCTGGTGTTGTTAAGCTCCCATGGTGACGGCATGGCCGCGACCACCGGCTATGCGCGCACGGTGAGGCTGTGGCGGCGTGGTACGCATGTTGACAACGCGGCAGTGATCTTTGAGACCAAGGCCGCTCATGTGTCAGTCGGTTGCAGTGTTGACGACACTGTCGTGCCGCCCAGGATCTGGTTCCTCGATGCGACAGACGTCTCCAATTGCGTGGTCTGGCTGGGCGATGAAACGGGAGCCAAGACGAGGCTCGATTTGCCAAGTAACATCTGGATGCGGTCGCATCGCAATTGGCTTGCCCTGAAGCCGCGCGAATCCTGGTCTGTGGCAGGGCAGACCTATGCCGCGGATACGGTGCTCGTCATCGCGCTGCCGGCATTCCTGGCGGGCAGCCGCCAGTTCGACATTCTATTCGAGCCGGGCCCGCGCCGTGCGCTGCAGAGCTTCTTTTGGAGTGCGGGCAAGCTTGTGCTTTGCATTCTCGACGAACTCCGCCCAGTGTTCGAGATCTGCACGCCATCCGATCATCGCTGGAACCGCGAGCAATTGGGCGGGCTTCCTGATCTTGGCGTCGTCGACATCTGGTCTCTCGATCGCGATCCGTCCGAGAGCAATGGCGACTTGCTGGCTCACGTCGAGGATCCGCTCACCCCGCCGTCCCTCATCCTGCTGGAGCGCGGCGTTGGCAGTCCCGCCGTGCTGAAGCAGGCGCCGAAGACGTTTGCCGCGGAGCACTGCGTAGTCACGCGGCACGAGGCCGTCTCGATCGACGGTGAGCGAATTCCCTACCTACAGACCGGCCCGGTCAGACAGACCGGCAACGCGCCGGTCCATCTGAGCGGATATGGCGGGTTTGGAACGTCCGTGAAACCGTATTACAATTCCGCGCTCGGTAAGCTTTGGCTTGACTGCGGCGGCACCACGGTTCAGGCAAATTTGCGCGGCGGCGGTGAGTTCGGCACGCGCTGGCACGACGCCGGCCGGCTGGCCGGCAAGAGATTGTCGCATGACGATTTCGCAGCCGTCGCCGCCGATCTCGTTAAGCGCGGCGTGACACAGGCCAAGCGGATCGGGGCCGAGAGTGGATCGAACGGCGGCATCCTCATTACCAACATGCTAACGCGATATCCTGGGCTCTTTGGCGCACTGTTCTGCACCGTCCCGCTGATCGACATGCGCCGCTACACCAAACTGCTCGCCGGGGCGAACTGGCTCGCCGAATATGGCGATCCCGACAACGCTGAGGAGTGGGAGTGGCTGAAGACCTATTCTGCCTATCATGCTGCAAGACCCGGGCAGTCCTATCCACCGATCCTGATGGCCACCAGGCGGCGGGACGATCGCGTCCATCCCGGACATGCGCGCAAAATGGCAGCGAAGCTGCAGGCGATGGGCTATGAGGCTTATTTATACGAGCATGCCGCCGGCGGCCACGGCTGTGGCAAGGACAACAGGGAGCACGCCGGCTTGTTGGTGCTGGGCCTGCGTTTCCTGAAGAGCAGGATCGGCTGGCTGGATACCGAGGACGGGAGCGACGTAGTGTAGTTGTTGGACGGCAGTTCGTGCGATGTCGACCGAGGCGGCTGCAGCTTTACGAATCTGAGGCGTCCACACCCGCACCACCTATTCGAGATGCCTACCAACGTTTGGACGCACGGTCCAATTCGTGGCCGTCGGGACTCTGGGCACCAGGCGTTTCTCTTCACCTGCCCGACAATGCGTCCGGAGTGTCAGGAAAGGGCCCGCGTGATCTTCACGACATAGGTCGGTAACGGGTTTCTTGTCTGCATCTAGGAAGCATCGCCGGTTCAAGTTGTCCTTCAAAGCGTCCGGAACGTCTTTTGCGGATTGTGCTTTGCATACGCGTCACATTTCGGCGACAAGATCAACTTTCAACGACACCAGCCGCCATGTCTTTGCCCAAGGGCATAGATGAACCAGCGTACCGCCCTCGTAATAGCGCTGCCGGGCGCTGTTGTGATCGCAATTCTGTCAGCTTTCGAACATGAGTTGGTAAAACGGACATTCGAACGGACGATGCTTAACTGCTTGGAGCGAAACACAAAATACGTTTGTGGCAGGTATGGCACGCCAGTTGCTCTTGCCTTTTCAGAACTCTGGGGATGCTTGCTGGAGGGATTCGGCTTGCGAAGAGAATTGGAAAAATGAGTACTTCAGCGCAACACCAGGTAGCCTGCGGCGGCAGCGACATCAGCGAGACCATGCAAGTCATGGCTAAGCACAACAGCTGCGGTACGGTCGGTGGGAGCGACAAGGCCAGGTGCCGATCTCAGGCCGGCATCGGCAATGTGCCAAATGAGGTCTGGGAAAAGGTGAAGAACCATCCCTGCTACAGCGAGGAGGCGCACCATCATTATGCCCGGATGCATGTCGCCGTCGCACCCGCCTGCAATATCCAGTGCAATTACTGCAATCGTAAATACGATTGCGCAAACGAATCGCGCCCCGGCATTGTCAGCGAGAAGTTGACGCCGGAGCAGGCCGCCAAGAAGGTGCTGGCGGTCGCTTCCGCCATCCCTCAGATGAGCGTGGTCGGCGTTGCTGGCCCCGGCGACCCCCTGGCGAATCCGGACAAGACATTCAAGACCTTCGAGCTCGTCAATAAACTCGCGCCAGATATCAAGCTGTGCCTCTCGACGAACGGTCTGGCGCTAGCTGATCATGTCGACACGATTGCAAGACTTAAGGTCGATCACGTGACGATCACGATCAACATGATCGATCCCGATATTGGCGCAAAAATCTATCCCTGGATCTTTTACCGCCACAAGCGCTACACCGGCATTGAAGCTGCAAGCATCCTCAGCAATCGGCAGCTCCAGGGCCTGGAGATGCTCACCGCGCGCGGCATCCTGTGCAAAGTCAACTCGGTGATGATTCCCGGGATTAACGATCAGCATCTGGTTGAGGTTAACAAGGCCGTGAAGTCGCGCGGCGCCTTCCTGCATAACGTGATGCCGCTGATTTCGTCACCCGAGCACGGCACCGTGTTCGGTCTCAGCGGGCAACGCGGCCCGACCGCACAGGAAGTGACAGCATTGCAGGATAGCTGCGAAAGCGAGATGAACATGATGCGCCACTGTCGCCAGTGCCGCGCCGACGCCGTCGGACTGCTCGGGGAGGACCGCGGCGCCGAGTTCACCATGGAAAAGATCATGGCCATGGACATCAAATATGATGAACAGGCCCGAAAGGAGTATCAGGCCAAAGTCGAGAAGGCGCGCATTGCAAAGCTTGCGGCCAAGCAGGAGCAGCTTGCTGGGCTTGCCAGCGCGTCCAGCGAAATCAAGGTGCTGGTGGCGGTTGCAACCAAGGGCTCGGGATTGGTCAACCAGCACTTCGGTCATGCCAAGGAGTTCCAGATCTACGAGCTCTCAACTTCGGGCGCAAAATTCGTTGGCCATCGTCCTATTCATTCCTATTGCCAGGGCGGCGATGGCGAGGACAGCAAGCTCGAAATCGCCATCGATGCCATCAACGACTGCCATGCCGTGCTCGTGTCAAAGATCGGCGGCTGCCCGAAGGCCGAATTGATCAAGGCCGGAATCGAACCGGTCGATCAGTACGCCTGGGAGTTCATTGATGGCTCGGCGATCGCCTGGTTCAAACTCTATCTCCATAAAGTCAATGAGGGGAAGATCAAGCACATTGAGCGGGTCGATCCGGCGGCCCGCCGCAATGCGCTGATTTCCGCCGCCTGAGGATGGGTTCAGACAATGCCGTTCAAGATCATCGCCTCGCAATGCACGGGCTGTTCGGCCTGCGAAACGCAGTGCCCGAACTTCGCTATTTCCGAGCGAGCCGGCATTTTCCTGATCGATCCTGAGAAATGCACCGAGTGCGCCGCCTACTTTGATGAGCCCCAATGCGTGGCGGTTTGCCCGGTTGACAATACATGCGTGCTTGATACGGCGCTGCCGCGTCACCAGGCTGCTTGAGGGCCACGATGGATGTCACTACGACACTCGTTCAGAAACTCGGGCGGATGATGCTCCGCCTTCACGAGGCGCCGGCCACGGCTTTCCCCTTCTCAGACCGGGTGGACGGCTCTCCCTGGTCGCTAACCTTTTCGCCAGTTGTCGACCCATATTCTGGCAACGCGCACGTGGGCGGGAGCGCTCGAGCTATTCCTGTCGACCCGAAGGCCGCTGTCTTGGGCGTCAAGGATCAATTTCGCCGATGGACCCACAAAGGGCTGACCCGTCTTCCACGATATCAATCCAGTCATGTGCGGCCATCATTGAACAGGCGACATTCATGCCCGAGGCCTTCTTCAGTTGGTCATCCGAGAGAGGGCGTCCTCACCGAGCCGTGTCTTGGTCGCACGGTATCGAGCCGGCTAAGCATCATCACAGGGCGACAGGGCTATCCTATCACCTCGATGAAGGTGCAGAAATACACCTGCGCCACGGCAGGGCGTTCGGACCCGATCACGTGATGCGGAAACGAATTTCCTGCCACCGGTGCGGTCGGCGCCACCAAGTTGGAATTCGGCTGCTATGAGAGCACCTCGTGCGGGTCTTCCTGTTCTCGCTCAACGCCTATTGCCGACTTGCAGGTGCGTCTCGGGCAACCCGGCGAAGGACGGCAACTGTCGGAGGCTGCTGGGGCTTTGTCCGGCGGACGATGCTAGCGCCAAGGTGTTGTTGGGCGAGCGTATGGGCGGGACCGTGAGTGATCACGTCCACAATGCCCTCGGTTGGCGGGGTAATCAGGTCGACTCTGTCAGCTGTGCGCATCCCGCGCTGAAGCACGCGGCTCGCGGCCGGCTCAAGCACGCCCGGCTCGATGACAGACGCGCGTGCCGCGTCGACGGCTTCTTCAACATCAACGATGGGCTCACGGATAGTTGTCTCGATCGTCTCGATTTTAGGCTGCGGGCATTGATGTTGCTGCACCGGGATCCCGACAGGCTCATGCAATCCGCGACCCCAAGCGCCGCCGTGCGGGAATGGAGGGGGTCCATCGAGCATCATGATAGGGCGGTTCGTAAGCCCGGGCGCTCGCGAGGCGCGGTACAGTTGAACCATGGAGCGGGGACGGCAGCATGAGCAACATCGCCCGTGATAGTGACATCGTCGAGCTGACGGACGCCCCCTTCTTTGATTATGGTGACAACGTGCGGGCCAACCGCACCATCCGCAACGACGGCACCTATGTGGGCAAGGAGATCGGTGAGGTTCTGGTCAAGAAAGGGGAGCTTGGCTATGTCGTCTCGATCGGCACGTTCCTGCAACAATTTTATATTTATGGAGTCGAATTCCTCGGCTCCGGCAATCGCGTCGGCATGAAATGCAAGGAGCTCGATCTAGTCTCGCCAAGCCACGAAGGCGAGGAGCCGTTCTTGCCAGGAGCGGCACCCCGATGATCGAACCAAGATCGCCAAAATACCGGTCAGGCCAACGTGTCAAGGCGGCAATCGATCTGCTCAACGACGGTTCCTTTCCCGGCGCGTCGGCCGAAGAGTGTCTGGTCAGCGTCGGGTATATTGGTCAGATCGTCCAGGTCGGTCGCCATACGGGAGCGAACCTACCCATTTATATGGTCGACTTCGGCAAGCAGTTGGTGGTTGGCTGCCTCGAGGCAGAAATCTCTGCAGTCTAGGACATCGCGCAATGAACGCAGCAATCATCAGACGACATCATTCCGGATTGCCTGCGCATCCCAACGAGCTCGACCGGTGGCGGATCGTGCGCGCGCTGAAGAACCGCGAGCACTACCGATATGTCTCGCCAAAGGTGACAGCGGTTGCTGGTGGCTATCTGGTCGAGAGCCCGTGCTGCTCAGGCAATATCAATGCGGAGGGCGGCCTCGTCGACGTCGCGCTGCTGCACCACGATAGGACTGCGGCGGCATGGCAGCTGCTCCGCAAAGATCACCGCAGGGGCCTTTGGGAGTGGCATTCAACCCATCAACGGCTTGGCCTGGCGACAGCGGTTCTGAACGCCGACCCTGAACGTTTGTTCTGGCAATAGATCGTGGAGATGGTGCTCGAAGGCGCCTTGACGGAGATCGAGTAGACGCTCGCCGCTATTCATACAGCCTCTGAGCCCTGCCTGACGCTCCGGCAGAAAGCTCCACATCTTGCCTGGATTTGTTGCGAGGCGTCCGAGATGACGCAGAATCCGTTCCGCCGGGTTGGAGGTTCGACCTGCATCTACTCGACAGTGAAGGTCACCAGGTCACTGCTACAGATCACGAATGATCCGCAGCGCGCCGGCATTGTGCTGGCCAAGCGCTCTGGCAAACCGATCAAGCAATCGCCTGCCGGTGCCAAGCTCACACAGGACGGCTAGGCCCGCGGGTTGCTTGCCATGCCGTAGTGCCCGGCCCGGGAATATCACGATCAGGTCGCTCGCTCGTCCATCGGGTCCATAAGACGGGGACAGGCGATGGTCTCCCAGAACTGTTCGCTGAGGACGGAATCGCCTGGGAACGTCAACGTGGCTTATTAAACCAAGGATACTGCGGTAGATGAAGTTTGGATCAGCGAGCCGTGCTCGATCTGCTGACGAGGAATAACGCTCAGGCTTTGTAAGATGTGCCTTTGTGAGTACTCGCCCTTAGGTCCACCGCCGTGCACTCGCCGTGAAGGCCGGTTGATGATGCGCGCGCAAGTGAGGCAGTGCGACTGTCCCGGCCCATCCGCTCTCTCTAGTGCACCAATAGTATTGGGGCTTGGAAATATCATACTACAAACTACTGAGTGAAGTCGGCGCGTTCAAGCAGAAGCGCTTTTCGAGTTGTTGTTTCGAAGACGCATCGAGTGTCCCATCTCTATCGCTTGCTTCCATGTTGAAGGCGCTGACGTGCACGTAGAAAATCAGGTTTGTCACGCGAATAAAGATCCAGATGACAGAGGACAAATTCGCGTGTAGTTCCAGTTCTTATCTCAAAGAGAAAAATCCGCTTGAATGGTTGTCGATGACCATTGATATGGTAATGGGAAGCAGTTGCGTCTTCGCCAAAAACAAGACGCTCCAGGCAGATGTGCAAAGCGAAATCGGAGAACACGTGGCAAAAAGCACCAAGCGCAAAGAGTATAGTAAGGATGACGTCAAGCTGCTCAAGGCGCACTCAAAGGCCCGCACCCCTGTAGCTAGGGTTTCAAAGCTTATGAAGCGATCCGAGGGCTCTCTAAGACAGAAAGCACGTACCTTGGGGATTGGCTTGGGTCACCAGCGCTGAGATCCGCCTCAATGTTCGGAAATTGACCGGCGTGATGATCGAGACGGCCAGGCGGCTTACGACCGCCAGGCCACCCGATCGCTTCAGGTCCCTGCGCCCAAGGGTCAGCTCGCCATGAACGAGCTGACCGATTTCCTGATAGACCGGCTCACTTGGCCTAAAACTCGTCGAGTCATGGTTTTAATCAGGGACTGATAAGCCCGACTCGTTCGTCTCATAGTGCGGCTTACATCGGTCAATATAGATTTATCGAGCCCGGAAATACGGTCCGCGAGCGTGCCGGCGGATCATCATCCCGGCCGGTAGACGTCATTCGGCGCTGAGCTATCTCCCTCTGCCTCCATCCTTCTCGAGGCGCGACTACTGGAACCCTAGTTGCCCCGAAGAGGGAGCTTGGCCCGAGTCCGTGGGTGCCGGCATGTCAGCCTACAGCATTAGCGGCCTGCGGCTGACGCAGATCGCTCCGATGATGCTGCCGGCCGGCAAGGCGCAGAAAGAAGGGAATAGCCGCGGTCCGGCCTATGGCGACAACATAAAGGAACTTCGGCAGGAGATGTGCGTCGAGTAGGCGCAGAAGCGTACAAGTATTTTGTATGTTCATGCGGAGCCGCCTCGGCATCCTCTTGTATGCGGGATTTGTTATGAGGTGAGCAAGAGCGGTGGTGAACCTTGTTCAGCGTCATCATCGAGACTGTCGATTCGCCGCCACGACTGCCGCGCGCGGACAGCGCGGCGGTCGCGGTAGACTCGATGGTGGCAATGAGAATTGAATTGCATGCCGCACTCGCTAGCAGCAGGCCGCATTTGCGGTAAGATCGTCCGTATCCAGAAACGATTGAATCTGACGTCCTTAATTCGGGAGCTGCTCCTTGCTGCACTTTCGATATGTTGCCTCAGGCAATTTTAAGCGTGTCGCCGCCGATTTCGCGGTTGCAAGGGCAGAGCTCATCCGTCTGTATCGCATCCAGAACGCGTAACGTGTCCGTCGGGCTGCGGCCGACATTGAGGCTTGTCGCATAGACATGCTGGACCGTGTTCTCAGGATCGACGATGAACGTGTAGCGATGCGCGATGCCATCACGCGATCGCACTCCAAGGCCATCGACCAGTGCGCCCTTGGTGTCCGCAAACTGCCAGATCGATAGACGGTGCAGATCCTTGTGCTCACGCCGCCAGGCGAGCTTGCAAAACTCGTTATCGGTCGAGCCACCAAGCACGATTGCATCGCGATCGGCGAAATGCTTGGACAGGCGAGCAAACTCAGCGATTTCGGTTGGGCAGACGAATGTGAAATCCTTCGGGTAAAAGAAGATAATTTTCCATTTTCCGGGGAAACTCCTCTCAGTCAGCGTCTCGAAGGCGCTCTGCCCGTTCTCCTCTGGCAGGTGAAAGCCGGGCTTCACGCCTGTGATGTCGAACGGCGGCAACTTACTTCCAATTCCAGGCATATTGTCCTCACAGCATCGCGTCACACGGAAACAGCGTTCCGCGACTGGCAAAGCAAGCGATATGCCACCCCGCTGATGGTAAGCCCCATCATGCCGGTCGTGGAACATTCGCCTTTGATGATGGCGGTGTCCTCGGACCCTATCTGCACCGTGTGGTCTCCTCAATTGTCTCGGCCCGGCATTCCCCGTTGCGCGCTCCTTCGCCCGCCTCTCGCAGGGGAATCCACGCGCCCCGCTTTGTCGGTTTTCTGTCAGAGCCCTTGCCGCTGTCGGGTCCACCACAGCTTCCGGTCTCGGGCGCTGCGCTATTAGTCAAGCCTAATCAGATGCTTAACGCGCGTGCGAACGAATGGCACGCCAGTTGCTAACTGAATGCAGCAACAAGGAGTGAGGGCTGAGGGCACGCCGACGCCGATGGCGAGCGATGGCCTCCTTCCCGAAACCCATGTGCCCACGTTTCTGAGAGAGAAACAGCCTCGCGCGTTCGGCGCGCAAAATTGGCAATCGGTTGATGGAGAGCAACATGTCTTCGCTGAGACAAATCGCGTTTTATGGCAAGGGTGGCATCGGCAAATCGACAACGTCGCAAAATACGCTGGCGGCTCTTGCTGAGCTGGGCCAAAGGATTCTCATCGTCGGCTGTGATCCCAAAGCGGACTCGACTCGCCTCATCCTGCACGCCAAAGCGCAGGACACCATTCTGAGTCTGGCGGCGAATGCCGGCAGCGTTGAGGACCTCGAAATTGAGGACGTCATCAAGCTCGGCTACAAGGACATTCGATGTGTCGAGTCCGGCGGTCCAGAGCCGGGGGTCGGGTGCGCCGGAAGAGGCGTGATCACTTCGATCAACTTTCTGGAGGAGAATGGCGCCTATGAGGACATCGACTATGTCTCTTACGACGTGCTGGGCGACGTCGTCTGCGGCGGCTTCGCGATGCCTATCCGCGAGAATAAGGCACAGGAAATCTACATCGTGATGTCCGGCGAGATGATGGCCATGTATGCCGCCAACAACATCTCCAAGGGTATTCTGAAGTATGCCAATTCCGGCGGCGTGCGCCTCGGCGGCCTGATCTGCAACGAGCGCCAGACCGACAAGGAGCTGGAGCTGGCAGATGCTCTTGCCAAGAAGCTCGGCAGCCGGCTAATCTACTTCGTGCCACGCGACAATGTCGTGCAGCACGCGGAGCTGCGCCGCATGACTGTGCTGGAATACGCGCCAGAGTCCAAGCAGGCGGATCACTATCGCAATCTCGCGACCAAGATCCACAATAATGCGGGACAAGGCGCCATCCCGACGCCAATCAGCATGGACGAGCTCGAGGATATGCTCATGGAGCACGGCATCATCAAGCCTGTCGACGAGAGCCTGGTCGGCAAGACCGCCGCCGAGCTCGCCGCTGTTTCGGCATAGTTCATCTTGTCGGCCTTCTCGACCGGGGAAGGCCGACATCGTCCACTGCGGGACCTTTATGATTGGCACACAAAGCGAATTTGCCAATACAGTGTCATCTCCTGTATCAGCAGCTCACGTCGCCGAGCAGCGCGATGCGAGTGAGCTCTACGGGCTTCTGACCGGGCGCCATCCAACAGAAGTCGACATCAGCGACGATAACGATTTCGATCGCCATGTGCTCGCTTGCGCTCTCGCCGCATCCGCTATGGATGGCGGCCAACTTCCCGAATGGGCTGGCTTGACTAACCAGGAGCTCGATGCGCTGTTGGTGCAATACTTTCCATCGACGCCGATCAGGAGTTGTACCTGGCGCGAACAGTCCGCGTTACCGGCTCCTGACGAGACGATTATGGTGCGAGACCTCCTGCTTGCGCAACGTTCCACTCATGGAGAGGTCGGCGGCTGGCTCGCGACGATGATCGCGCGGCGCGCCATGGAGCCTAATCACCTGTGGGAAGATCTCGGTCTGCGGGAGCGTGACGAATTGTCCCGCCTCCTGATGCGCCATTTCGGGCCGCTGGCGGCTCGCAACACCAAGAACATGCGGTGGAAGCGCTTCTTCTATCGCACGCTATGCGAAGATGACGGTCTGGTGATGTGTACCACGCCGGTCTGCACGGAATGCAATGATTTTGATCTTTGCTTCGGCGAGGAGAGCGGGGAGAGCCGGATGGCCGGACGCCGGCGGGATCATCTGCGTCGTCTCGATGACCCCGTCCAAGCCATCCGAAGTTCGCAGGGCTGAGCTCATATGGATGCCCGCTCCTCGGCGCGAGTCCCGGTGTATCGGACCAGCTTTCGGCCAACGGTCACATGACCGGACTGAGGGTTTGAAAAGACACCGGGTAAACAACTTCGCGCAGGCAGCCTAAGCAGGACGCGGCGGCGCCTGATCATCGAGCTTGATAACTGGTGGATGCGACCGTCACATTTACCGCCCAAATGTTCTATGTTGACGCGCGATCGAGGCCAACATCCGCCCTCTCGATCGCGCCCGCTGACTTTTTACGAACGACGACTTGTGGTTGGACGACCGGATGGCTCAAGAATCCTCTTCGATCAGCGCCGGGATGCACGCGCCTTTCCCTGAAGTGTTGCAGCTTGAGGTCAGGCCCGAACCGTTGCCCGGCTGCCAAGCTTCCAAGCTCGGCGCCTGCCTTCAGCTCGGTCGCAAGCGCACCGGACCTGGCGCTCCGCCGTTTCCACCCTGGCGGATTTGCGACACACCGGACTAATCTGAAATTCGACGTCATTCACAAGTTCTCGGGAATTCGAGCGGTTTGGCACAGCAGTTGCTGTACAGCTTCCGGAATAAACCTACGGAGCCGCTGATGGCGTTAGCTGCCGCAATCACCGCGCCCGACAAAGATCAGTCGAGGTCCATAGTCCTTAATGACACCACCTTGCGCGACGGCGAACAGACACCGGGCGTGGCCTTCGCGACACCGGAAAATGTCTCGATGGCGCGTGTCGCTGGCCGCGGCCGGAGTCACGGAGATCGAGGCCGGCACGCCGGCGATGGGTCAGGAAGAGATTGCCGCGATCCGAGCGGTCGCCGAAGCTGGCCTCGCGGCCACGATCATCGGCTGGTGCCAGATAAAACCCGCGGATGTCGATGCGGAGATCGAGGCCGGTGTTTCGGTGGTAATCCTATCGATTCCATCGTCGGACGCGCAGATTGCGGCGAAACTCGGTGGCGCCGTTTGGCCGTGCTGGAGCGGGTGAAGCGCGTCGTGGCCCACGCTCGCGACAAGGGACTGGGTGTCGCGCTAGGTGGCGAAGACTCCTCGCGTGCCGATGTCAACTTCCTGATCGACCCACCGCATTGTGATCGGCGAGCATTCAGAGCTTGCCGCTATCACTTCGCTGTTGTCCGACTTGCAGCTTTCGGTCACCGCCGACGAAACCCAAACCATTCTCGCGCGCGTCCGTAAGCATGCCGTCGAGCACAAAGGCCCGGTTTCCGAGGAAACGGTGGTGGCGATGTGGCGCGACATTCATGAGAGATCGCTCCTCAACGGAGGCGATCAGGTGGTCAGCCATGCGCTTCGCGCGATCAGGTTGGAACATTCGGGCCAGGACGGCTTCTGGTCGCGGATCTAGATGGAGGTTGAGAATGACGACGGACGGGATCCTTTCGCAATTGAACAAGGCCTCCGCGGCAGAGGAGTTTTTTGCACTGCTCGGCGTCGAGTACGATGCGAAAATCATCGACGTGGCGCGGCTTCATATTCTGCGTCGCATGGGTGAATATCTCGCGGGCGAGGAGTTTACCGGTGCATCCGATCCCGACATCGCCTCGCGTTGCAAGGCCACGCTCGAGCGCGCCTATGCCGATTTCGTCACGTCCTCCCCGATCGAACAGCGCGTGTTCAAGGTCTTGAAGGATGCGGCCGCACCACAATCGAACAAGCATCCAGCATTGGTGCAGCTCGGTTCTTTGGAGTGAATTCAGTTTATATCGTGCTCTGGAGCGTGAAGGTTCAGAGAACCTGCCAACCACCCAGGGCGTCGAATTCAAACGCAAGTTGCAGTTACGGCCGCGGGTCCGCAGCTTGGACACTCGGCTCCCTAAGAGCCAATCACGGCTCAGCGCTGATATTTCCGTCGTTTCAAGCTGGTGCCCATGGTGCACCTATCTCCTGCAATTGTACGCCGGCAGCGGGGAGCACATATTTGGCGAGGAAAGAGCACCAAGATGCGGATGACTGTCTTCTGTCGCATTCTGGACATAGGTCCAGCACCGTGTCGAATGTTCCGATCCTCGTGAGAGGCTGCCAATCCGATTTCCTTCAGTAAGATTCTGTATTGGCGGTCAATTTTCATCGTCTGCGCAATTGGTACGACAATTGCTGACATTTACTCAGCTAGTCTGGAGAAACGAATGCACATCTTGGTCCGCATCGAGTTTGTTTTTGACGCCGCGCAGTTTCGCGCGCGCTGCCTGTCGACACCATGATACGTCGCGACGCCAAAGCGATGGTTGCATATTCCGGCCCGGCTGAGCTGAAAGCTGCGCTTGATCCGCGCCAAAGATTCGTGGACGAAATCACTCCCGCTGGCCGATCTATGGCCGAGGTTTTGCGGGCGGCGCCCTTGCTCTCCGGCGCTGGTCGCGCGGCGCCGTTGACGGGCGGCTTCACCGCCGGCCCTCGTGCCCTCGCCAAGAGTTGCGGGCGTGTCGCTGCAATCGGAAATATTGCGAGGGCATTCGGAGCAATGGATCGCGTTTTCACCGGCAAGCTCGCGGCCGACAATAGGACCAGCCGAGCCTCTGGCAGGTCCTCGGTCTGTTCCAACTCGGTTGCATCTCGAAGATGAGGAGGACCAATCGATCGGATCGAGTGACCGCGCGGTTGCGTGCCTCACTAGTTCCAATGCCAAACGGTGGCCCAGAATGCCGAACCGGGAAAGAACGCCCAAGCGGGGTGCTTCCGGGCTCGTCGACAAAGGTCCAGCAACGGGTGTCTGGGCCCCGCGCTGCTGCCAGGCAGTGTTGAAAAAATGGCGGCGGGCACGCGGCCGAACTCTTAACTGAAGCAATCTTCACGCGCGAATTCAAAGCTGGAGGCGGAGCACGCTTCGCTGGCGAGCCGCTACTGAACACGGATGGGAGTACAGATGATGAGCACCGCACCCAAAAGCGCAGCTCCGGCCGCGGGTGGTGGTCGCGCGGCGACCAAGAGGGAGCTGCCCGAACGATTCAAGGCTTATAGGCACGTCTGGGTCTTCATCGAGCAGGAACGCGGGATAGTGCATCCCGTCTCCTGGGAGCTGATGGGTGCCGGCCGCCGGCTCGCCGACAAGCTCAACGTTGACCTCGCCGCGGTTGTCATCGGCCCGGTCGGAGAGACAACGCAGCAGGCGATCGCCGAATCCTTCTGCTACGGCGCGGATCTTGCCTATATCGTCGCGGATGATCTCTTGGCCGATTATCGCAATGAATCCTACACCAAGGCCCTGTCAGAGCTGGTCAATACGTACAAGCCGGAAATCCTACTCCTAGGGGCAACTACACTGGGCCGCGACCTCGCCGGCTCAGTGGCCACCACACTGCTCACCGGTCTAACCGCCGACTGCACCGAGCTCGATGTCGATGCCGACGGCTCGCTTGCAGCGACCCGGCCGACGTTTGGCGGCTCACTATTGTGCACGATCTACACACTGAACTATCGTCCACAGATGGCAACCGTCCGTCCGCGCGTGATGCCGATGCCCGAGCGCGTGACCGGCGCCGTCTGGCGCGTGATCTCGCATCCGCTCGGGCTTGTAGAGGAAGATATCGTCACAAAAGTGCTGTCGTTCCTCCCGGACCGCGATTCTACAAAGTCCAACCTTGCCTATGCCGACGTGGTCGTCGCTGGAGGGCTCGGTCTGGGATCGCCTGAGAACTTCCAACTGGTACAGCAGCTCGCGGACGTGCTTGGCGCCGAATATGGCTGCTCGCGGCCGCTGGTCCAGAAGGGCTGGGTCACCGCGGACCGACAAATCGGCCAGACCGGGAAAACCATTCGGCCAAAGCTTTATATCGCGGCCGGTATTTCCGGCGCGATCCAGCATCGCGTTGGCGTGGAGGGGGGCGACCTCATCGTTGCGATCAACACGGACAAGCACGCTCCGATCTTCGACTTCGCCCATATCGGCATCGTCACCGACGCCATTCGACTGTTGCCCGCGTTGACCTCTGCATTCCGCGCGCAGCTGTCGCCGCACTCGCACGACCGCATCGCTGGCTAGGGGAGCTTGTTATGATCGAGGAAAGATTCGACGCGATCGTCGTCGGTGCTGGGATGGGCGGAAATGCGGCAGCGCTTACCATGGCCGAGCGGGGCCTAAAAGTGCTGCAGCTGGAGCGCGGCGAGTATTCGGGGTCGAAGAACGTGCAAGGCGCCATCCTCTATGCCGACATGCTGGAGAAGCTGATCCCGAATTTCCGAGAAGATGCACCGCTTGAGCGGCATCTCGTCGAGCAACGCTTCTGGATCGTGGACGAGCGTTCGCACACGGGGATTCACTATCGCTCCGATGATTTCAACGAGGAGAAGCCGAACCGCTACACCATCATCCGCGCGCAGTTCGACAAATGGTTCTCGCAGAAGGTCCGCGAGGCCGGCGCCACGGTGCTGTGCGAGACCACGGTGACCGAGCTCCTCCAGGATTCCCATGGGAGGGTCGTCGGGGTGCGCACAGACCGAGATGGGGGTGAAATCCATGCAGATGTCGTCGTGCTGGCCGAGGGGGTAAACGGAGTGCTCGGGACGGGTGCGGGCTTAAGAGGGCGGCCGAAACCGGACAAGGTCGCACTCGCGGTCAAGGAGATGCATTTCCTGTCGCGCGAGACAATCGATGCTCGCTTCAATCTCAAAGGCGACGAGGGGCTCGTCATCGAAGCCGCCGGAACCATCTCCCGCGGCATGACCGGTATGGGCTTCATCTATTCCAACAAGGAATGCATATCGCTCGGTATCGGCTGTCTTGTTGCCGATTTCCAGCGTACTGGCGAGACGCCTTACGGCCTCCTCGAGGGCTTCAAGCGTCACCCGTCCGTCGCGCCGTTGATCGAGGGTTCGGAAGTAAAGGAATATTCCGCGCATTTGATCCCCGAAGGTGGATACAGAGCGATCCCGCAGCTTTGTGGTGAGGGCTGGGTCGTTGTCGGAGACGCCGCCCAGCTCAACAACGCCATCCATCGCGAGGGGTCCAATCTGGCGATGACGTCGGGCCGTATCGCCGCGGAAGCGATCTGTCTTATCAAATCGCGAAATGATCCGATGACGGCCAAAAATCTTTCGCTTTACAAAAAACTCCTGAATGAATCCTTCGTGATCAAGGACCTGAAGAAGTACAAGGATATGCCGGCACTGATGCACACCCACTCGCAGAACTTCTTTCTCACATATCCGCAGCTCTTCTCCAAGGCGATGCAGGATTACGTGCGCGTCGACGGCACACCAAAGCTTGAGAAAGAGAAGCTGATGCTGAGCTCGTTCATCAAGGCGCGGTCGTGGAGTGGATTGTTCAGCGATGCCCTGCGCATTGCCCGGGCCTGGCGGTGATCATAAACCAAAGACAACGACGAACGACGGAGCCAGAAACAATGCCGAGCGAGCCATCCCGACGTGTCGAAGACAAACTATTCTACAACCGCTATCTCGTTGATTCCGGCCGCGCCCATATCAAGGTGCGGCCGCACACCACACCTTCGTCGCGGCTCTTATCGATGCTGAAGGCCTGCCCTGCACGGTGCTACGAGCTCAGCGATAAAGGTCATGTTGAGGTGACAGTCGACGGGTGTGTCGAGTGCGGCACCTGCCGGGTGATCTGCGAAGAAAGTGGTGATATCGAGTGGAGCTACCCACGTGGCGGTTACGGTGTGCTATTCAAATTTGGTTAAAGCTTCGGGGTAGGGGCTGATTGGCAGGCTGCGGCGTTGTGGCGGTACAACGAGATCACGCGCGAGTTTGAGATTTCACCTGATTCAATCGAGTCCCGATCTTTCCATCTACCGGGCGGGCCCTTCCCAGGTTCCGCTACAATATGCCCGGAGATACCCAAAGCGAGCCGGATCCGAGACAGGGCTCAACTCATTGGCGGGAATAGGTCGTCCATCTCGGATCGACCGATCCTGGTTCTCTCCCCAAAATCTCGCCGGTTTCGTCCTTCTTGGAGTTCGAGGCGATCCGCCTGTCGCCACTGCCTCGCAACGCTGCCTATCACCTCAAACGGAACGCTGGAAGCAGGATTTCGCTTCGCCATAGCCGCCGACCCGACAACGTGCCATCGAGCGCCTTGTAGACTAGACAAGCACGGCGGATCACAAAATTAGCGATTTGCGACTCCTCCGCGCGACCGCCGGGTTGCGCATCGTCAGGCGGGCTGCGCGCATGCAGCACACAATTTTGCCCTTTCATTCGCCTGTATCGCCGGGACATATGGTCGGCCGGAGAGCATGACGATGGTTGGATTACAAAAGAGCAGGGCAGCCGCTAACGCGCGGCGAGCAGAGGCACGCCGTGAGAGTTCGGTGGGCGACATCCAGGCCCGCATAGCCGAACTGAGAAGCTTGCCGCGCGAGAAGCTCGCGGATGCGGTGTTCATGCTCTCGATGAATGCAAGACGGCAGGGCGAGTTGATACGACATGCGATCGAGAAGCGCGCCGAGGTCGACTTGGACTTTGATCCGCCGCCGAATGCTGATTTCGCGACCTATCTCGCAAATGATGTGGTCTCGACCTTACGCCACCACGTTGCTGACCTTCCGACCTTGCTGGACCTGTTGGTTGAGCGAGCGCCTGACGTCTGCTTCACCGTCCATCGGGAGGAGGCCGTTTCGCTACTGGCCGCAATCATTCGCGAACACCGGCTCGAAGGAGTCCTTGAAGGCCTCTAGGCTCGCCGGGCTCCTGAACCAGCCAGCGAAGGATCGCCATGCCGGGATCGGTTCGGAAGCGGATTTGAGAGGAGCTGCCGAGCGTGCGTGAGTGTCCAGGGCGCTTTGAGGGACAGTCCTGCAAGATTGAATGTCCAGAGCGGATGGGGACGTCAGAAAATCTCGGCGCCTGCTTGCGAGGTCAAAACCGCCTCGAAATTCGCGGCGTAGCTCCTTTGTCATCCGTTTCCCGTTTATCGCTGGCGCGGAGCCGCTATGCACGTCCGGTCGCAGTCCCCGGCCGCGTCAAGCTCGGCGACCTTCGCGTTAGCGAGGACGAGATCCGCATTCTGAGCTTTCATGTTCAGTTGCAGCGCGCGTTTGCCCGCTGGCGGATCATGGAACCGTTCGCTAACAGCCATGCAAGGGAAATCACGGCAGGACACGTCGACCGAGCCGCGGCGATGTGCCAAAGCGGCGAAAGGCGGTCGCTCAACTCGGTGAGGCGTCCTGGTGAAATCGATAGCCCTTGTTTCGGTAGTCGCTGGCTGCGCCCTGGGGCGGCGAGGCAAGGCTGGCAAGTATTCCGCGAGCAAGTCGAGAATAGCAGAAAAGCTGAGTGGCGGCCCACTGCAAATTGGACGAAAGGGCCTTCTTGGGTGGCGCTGGATCGTCGACATGAACGCTCCGCCGAGCGTCTGCCATAAACCCCCTATCCTTGCTCGAGGCCGGGAATACGCCGAACTCGCGTCGGCTATTCGCTGTCTTCGCGAGCCGTACCGGCTTTCGCCGAACGTCGTGTCCACGAGCACGCCGAAGACACAGCCGAAATCCGCAGCTGAGTACGGCCGAACGGCGCGTCCCACGTCAATGCCGGCCAGGTCGGTCAGTAGGCCCGCTCAAACCCCACGAAGGCGCCTCACGCGCTGCGGCCAGCGGCACGTCAGCGACCTGCTGCAATAATCTGAAAGCATCCGATCGCAACTTCCATCACGATCAGCACGACTATAACCCACTCAAGACGCAGCGAGCGCCGTGTGTCGATAATGTCCGTCAGTGCGTTAGCCGTTCCGGAGATGGCCGACAGCTTGCGCTCAAGCATCTCAAGACGCTCCTTCAGTTCGTATTCGTCTTTCAGACGCGCATAGAGCCGCTCGAGTTCCGGCTTCTCCCAGAGTGCGTCGGGCTTTTCGGCAATCGCGATGCGGCCCGCGACGCGCTGCTCGACCAGGAGCGCATTGCCGATCAGTTGGAGAATGCCCTTGCGGCCCCGCGGCGTCCGGCCGCGCTCGGCCAGTTCGCGTGCAAAGGGTTCGATCACGTCGAACACCGCGGCGACACGGCGCTCATCTCGCTCCAGCGCCGTGCTCTTGGCTAGCGTATCGGCGATCAGCAGCAGCCGATCGTCACTAAAATTTCTAACACAAATCCGCCCGCCCGGCAGGATGACCTCAGCGCTCTGCTCGTTGCAGAGCTGCGCCTGCGCGCTATCCTCCTCATAGGAGGTGAGTTCACCGATGACGCGCGGTATCAGGGTTTCGATCAGAGCGGTTTCCTCCGAGGGCGACAACCCGATGAGCACTACAACGCCATAGCGGAAGACCACGACAAGGCCCGCATGAATGCGGAAAGCGACCGGCGTCGAGGACACCAGCGTTCCGATTTCCAGAGCCGACGGGTTGATACGATCCCCCAGCATGACTGCCCGAATGCGCAGCACCGAGGCGGCCGCCGTCTGTCCGGAGACCACAGCCTTACCGGGCGTAAGTTGATCCATGTTCACTTTAGCATCCGGTTTGGCGCCACTGCGACGCGATAGCGTTCCCCAGAAACACGTCCAGAACTTCGTCGCAGATGGTGCAGCGGAATTTGCCGAGCGCGTTGGTGAGAGATGACGCTGAGATCCAGCAAATGCCGGCTCCAGAGTTTGGATGGGTGGTCTCTAATTCATGTTCGTGCATGCTTGCCCGCAAGCTCAATCGAACGCCCAGCAAAGCTCTTCGAGGAATTCGACGATCCCCGGCCGCCAAACATTTGGCTGCGTCGTAGGCGCCTTCCTCGAACAACGTCGAGCAAGATTGATGCCGAACCGGTGTCTTCGCGCCAGCGGCGTCAGGATTTCCGCTTCAATGGGCGAGCGAAAATGATCGATTGGAACGGCGCAGGTTGATCAAAAAGCTGGTCGCGATGTGTGTTCAATTTCCTCCAGAGCATGTCGGCTACAGAACACGGCGGATCTTGGGCGCCGCACAAGCTTTCAAAGCGCAATCAGAGCCTTAACCGCGGCAGCGGCGCTGGCATAGCTGTTGCTATGAAATGTCGCAAAGACCGAGCGAAGGCTGAGTGCAGACCTGGTCCGATCGGGCGAAAACAGCACGTTGCCCGTGGACCGAGGATGGGAAAGGTGAAGTGCCGTTTCCAACCGTCAGCCACACGAACGTCGCGGCAAATTCTTGAGCCAAGGCCCGAGTACAACGGCAGAAAGGACTAGAGACCGTGCATATCGAACCGGGAATAGTAACAGGCGCCAAGTTCGTATTGAGCTGCGCGACAGGCATTGCGATGGGCTGCGTCGTCGCCAAGCTTGTGGTCGAGACCATACACGAGCGGCGCGCTCTGTCATTTGCTGTGCAAGCCATCGCCGCGACGGGTCTTGTGTTCACGTTATTCGAATTCCTGCCGCACTTTGCGGTTTGGGCATCGGAAGTGCACCTCGTCCTGGGCTCCACGCTGTTCCTCTTGTTTGGCGCGGCGCCGGCGGCCTTAGGTCTTGCGCTCGGCCTCTTGCTGCAAAGCGTCCTCTTTGTTCCGACGGACCTGCCGCAATATCGGATGAATGTCACGACGCCTCTAATACCGCTGTTTGCGATCAAGGCGCTCGCAAAGCGCCTCATTCCATCCAAGGCTGCCTATCGCGATCTGCAGTACAGCAAGGCGCTTTCGCTCTCGACTGCGTATCAATCCGGTATCGCTGTCTGGATCGCGTCTTTGGCGCTCTATCGCGCGGGCTTCGGCGCCGCCAACCTCGGTAAAGTCGCATCGCTCGCGGTTGACTATGCAGTTGTGGCCTTGGTCGAGCCGCTGGCTGATCTGGCTGCGCTGGCGCTCGGGAAACAAATTGGGCGGCGTGACTGTGAGGGGATCTGTCGCCTACCGCTCCCAGAAGGCATGTTGCGGTCGAAAGTAACGATGGCCGCCATCTCGGCCGCTTTGCTCAAGCGATACGTACGCTTTCCCCGATAGCAGCCGGCTGCAGCGATCCCGGGCGACGCGCACTCGCTGTTGTCCGCGAGGGGGCCGACTTTAGGCTCATTCCGCACAAGGCGACCAGGAAATCATTTCTCGCCGAATTGCGGCCGGCCGTCTGCGCCGGCCCGGTCGCTGGTGATCGGACGCGCACTACCGATTTCGACCTGCTGGTGCGTGATGTGGCGAAGGCGAACTGCCGCCACGACGTGGAGGAATGGCGGGAAGCGCTCAGGGCAGCAGCCTGGTCGCAGAGCATCGGGGACGAGGTTGGACACGAGGGCGTCTTGCGCTGCTGATACACTGGGAGTCATCCGTCGAACGAGCTTATCCATGCAACATTGGCAGCCTCCTCAGCACAGCCGCGATGGACCGCCGTTCGGCGGCTTCCCACGCTCTGCTGCACTCGGCCGGAATGTTCGCAGTTCGACAAAGAAGATCGCCATGTATGGATTGATCGTGGTGTTGACCACGCTCGCACTGTGCAGCATCGTGTTTGCCGGCGAATTGACCGGGCCGGCAAAGGTCATCAGCACCGACACCCTTGAAATTCACGGGACACGCGTTAGGCTCTGGGGCATCGACGCGCCGGACAAGTCTCAAATGTGCCGAGATATCAACCTCAATCCTTATCGATGTGGCCTCATGGCCGCGAGCGATCTTGAAGCCTTCATTGCAGAGCGCGAAGTCAGTTGTCTGTCAGTCCTGGAGGATGAGTGTGGACGGACATTGGCGATCTGTTCAGCTGATGGCATCGATCTCGGAGAATGGTTGGTGCGCAACGGTCTCGTGCTCGATTGGGAGCGATACTCCAGGCGCCGATACCACGCTGCGCAACGCGCGGCCGATCGTGCCGGACTGGGCTTGTGGGCGGGCAGCTTTGCCGTACCTTGGCTATATCGAGCGTGCATTCGGTTAGGTGGTGGACCAGCCAGCTGTTCTGACGACGCGAATGCTCACCCTTGACCGGTATTCCTCACACCAGAATATACGCCAGAGTCGTTCCGCACAAAGTGACCGTCACGGGCGAGCTGGCGTCGGCCGCGAGTGAGCAAGCTTACCACTGCCGCGCCACCATGCTCAAAAGGGGTAAGATGGTCTCAAGCTCTCGTAAGCGCGAAAGTCGCAAGACAGAAAATCGCGAGCTCCACAGGAACGCCATGGTTCTCGCCCTAATTCTTCGGAATCATGGACTTGCAGTCATGCCAAGGCGGCGCCTTTTGAGTTCGAAAGAGCCGCATTTACTCGGAAGAATGGCGGGCTCTCCGGACAAAGCAAAGGCGTGGCACGGAAAACAATCAGTTTCGCCGGGTACAGGTTGAGCGGAAGAAAGAAGGCCAGTGGCGTTCAAGGCACCATTGGGCGCGGTAGGCAACACGAATGAGGCTTGGGATGCAGCCGACCTCCACTCCATTCGACGCAAACTTTCAGGTTTTGACATGCCCAGGGCTCGCAGCCTGATTCCCAGAGGTCGCCAGATGCCGTCCACCAAAACTCATACACTCGCACTCAAATCTGATGCAGCAAGCCGGTGTGAGCGCTTGCTCAACGCCGGCTCCGCGGGGCGTATCGAAAGGACGGTAATCGAATTGGGCCCTTTGCCGCGGGAACGCCGCATAGGTCCCTTCCCGGACTTCGCTGCTGTTGGCGATATCGGCGGCGATTGCCTTTTCAAGCAACGGCTGCTCCGATTTACGCCAGAATTTGGCCGGGCGCGTAACAAGCTGAACACCACACGCGCGGTTTCGGCGATAAAGACGTGTGGACCTGCCTTGCAGGCGCCGATCACAACAATGCCTCAGAAGACAATGCAGCTGCTCGTTCGGTTGGAAACAGCACGGCTCGCTGACGACTGGCCGGAGATCCGCTGAATGAGCAAAACCGCATGCGACGAGGACAACTGCTGCGGCAGCCCCAACAAGAACGTCAGATCGCATATCACCTACCGAACACGAAGTGCGCGCCTTCCAGAACGAAACGTGAGCCACTGAACGCGCAGCGTCGCTCCCATAACCTAGTGGTGTGCAGACTCTGTGCCGACGGGCACGATGCAAGCTCCTGGCCTTTTTCGATCGCGATGTCGCCAACCCGACAATAGCAGTCATTGCTCAAACAAGCCCCGGGTTTGAGGTCGAACACGAATCGAATGCCGGGCGCCGGCACCGCCGGTTAGATTCAGTGAACGCTCCTGCGAAAGAGATTAGGTGATCGAGTTTTTTTGCAACCACACAACGAAGTCGCACCTTAATTCGAGGCGCAGTGCTGAGCTCAGTCAAAGACCGCAAGCTCACGTCTTGACCGTCTCCCCGAGATCAGCCCCATAGCTGTGTTTCATAGCTGTTCTATTCGCACGGCGAGCTCGGCAGCGAATTGTTCGTGCCGTTCTGGGTGGTGCTATTGTGCCAGACCGATGCAGGTGGGACCCTGATGGGCAGCTGGCGTCTCGTCCGCACTAGGGCTTTCGCGTGACGACCAAGTCGCGGCCAGATGGTCTCGGCCCAGAGGCCTTGCATCCGCTCGTTGTTCTTGGCGACTTCCGTGCCACTGTCGGCGCCGCGCCGCTCGGCGGTGCGTTGGAACGTGGCCAGCTCGATCGTCCATGCCTGGAGAATTAGCGTGCCGGCCTCGGCGATCGTTGCGGCGCTGACCTGGTGGGGTCAATGCTTTCGGTGTTTTCGTTAGGACACGAGCTTCAGCCCGACAATGCCGGCGACGATCAACCCGATGCTGGCAAGGCGAAACGCGGCGGCCGGTTCTCCGAACAGGATGATCCCGAGCGCTGCGGTGCCGACCGCACCGATGCCGGTCCAGACCGCATAAGCAGTTCCAATGGGCAGCGTCTTTAGAGCAAGGCCGAGCAGGATCACGCTGCCGGCCATGGCCGCGAGCGTGAGCACGGACGGAACGGGCTTGGTAAAGCCCTCGGTGTATTTGAGGCCGATTGCCCAGGCGACCTCCAGCAGGCCGGCGGCCAACAAAATGCTCCAGGCCATGGCGGCCCTCCGTTCATGGCAGGGTCGCCCCCGCGGCTGATGTGGTGATGAGCTGGGCGCCATCCTTGCCGGGGCTCGCGATTCGCTTCGAGCAGGGGTCAACTTCTCTCAAAGATCAGCATTCCGACGTTATTGGTTCGGCGAATTCACACGATCGACAAAGCAGAAAGCCATCCGTTCCGTTCATGCGATCGGCAATATTGCAAAAAGCTGCCCCCTCAAAGAGATCCTTGTACCTGTCGCGGAGGAGGTTGCCCAAAACGTGTCGTCGCTCAAAATCCATGCAGCAGAAAGTAACGTCGCCGTTTGGGAGAAGAACATTACGATATTGCCGTTCGTCAGGACATGTCAGTGCTCCAACGATTGGCTGCCGCGCCCCAACCATCTTCTCGCCGTTGCCAGCCCTGCTGCGCGGCGGACGCGAACGAACCAGCGCTTCGTCAGGAATTATGCCGACAAGTTCGGGATGCACCTCGCCCATGACTATGAAGAGCAACGATGAAAAGTCGGCATCGACAAGTTGGCGCATCAAATCGACATAGCTGCGCCTGACGAGACCACTATGCATGTGCGTGCCGTCATCAAAAACATGCACCAGGAAAACGCGGAACTGCATCGCACGCAAACGTCTTAGATCCCGCCCGTTCATTCCTGCCAGGGTTGTGAAAATTCGGATTCCATGGCCACACGCATAGGCATGCTCAACCATTTCGGTGCAAGCTGGATTGAGCCAAGGCTCCGAATATCCGGAAAAGCTGATGTCGACAGCTGCTGGTACGCGCGCCAGACATCGCTTGAAATCTTGGAGAGAAAGATGCTTCACGTCGGATATCGCTCTTTGCCGTTCGGCAAACTTGTCCTGTGGGCAATAAGAACATCCGACGACACAGCCCGTTGTCGTAGTTATCTCCAAGACCCTGCCGCCGCTGATTGCAGAGCGCAGCTCCTGTGGAGTCATCGATTCTATATTGTCCACTTCCGCGCTCCGCGTTTGGAACAAAGAGATATTGAGGGGACCGTCGATTTGCATCTCATGCCGGTTCGCTCATGCTTCAGTTCTCGGTTCGTCGTCCACCAGCGCGACTCGGCATGGTCGCAAGCGCGATCGCGGCAGATGAAGAATGCGCCACGGCTCTCTCCCATAACACCCCAGTCCAGCAGGATTGGACGGCTGCCGAATGCACATCCGTCGATGGGGCTCGTCTAACGTCTCGCTTATTTCAAGAAGCATCTCTCATGCCATTGGCGGTACTGTCCTTAACTCGACACGTCCGCGATGAATGTCCTCCCAAATGCGCGACCGAGGTGAAACTCGACGCAATCGATAGAGTACAATATGACGCTACGTACGATTCAAGCTCTCTCGAAAATGAGCTGAATGACAGCTTTCTTATGAATCTTGACGGTGTAGCCTGCCCCGAGCACCACGTCATCATGATGGTTGGCATCGACCCGCGAAGTTCCGATTGCGAATGCCCTTGGCTCCGGTCGAGATTGCAAAGGTTCACCTTCGTGCAGCAAATCGCGAACTTCAGCGGTTAAAAACGTTACTCAACATAGGAGTGAGCTGGCGCGATTTGCGCGGCTCCGCTAAGTGGTCGACCGCGTCTTCTTACTGTCAAGGAAAAAAATGGTCCCTCACGCCTGTGAATGCCGGTTCAGATTACGCACTCGAAATCGATGGGCGACACAACACTGAATTTGCGACGAGAGACGGGGCCAAAACAGGCGCACGCGAGCTGAAGAAGAGGTTTCTCATGCTGCGAGTGAGAATCTATGACGCGCAAGCCAACACTCGAGAGGACGTCGCGTGAGGCTGGTCGATCGATCGCAGCGACGGGGTGCTGACTTCTTGCTGACAAACATCGCCTTGAAATCTATATCAAGACGAGCACGGCAAAACAGGGCGGTGGCGGCACGGTACAAAGTCGCACACAGAAAGCACCACAACGGATTGGGCCTATCTGCCGACGAGCGCCGATATGACCGGGAAGTCCTCTCTTCAGCAAGCTCACAGATGTGAGCTCCGCACGTCGCGAGCCACCCGTCGAGTCTTGCGATCGAGAGTTTACACGAGCCGGGAACAACTCTTCGATTCATCATCGGCACCTGCCTGGTATATGTTTGCCCTCAGGCCGCGGTAATATCGTGATCGCGATGACAATCTCCTCATACAGCCTGACCACAACCTATCCACAAGTTCCGAGTCCGTCGGGTTTTTCTTTCCAGGCTGTTGCACGGCGATCTCCGCGGCATTGTTCAGCGATAGCGGCCCGAACGTAAATCGCACGGGAGGAGGGGCTCTCTACAACAAATGCTGCTCGGATGATCCGCTCGACAGCAGCTATCGCCTCGACGCGATCACTGTGGCGGCGCTCTTTGGCTTGCGCTATATAGGTTTCTGATTCCTAGTGGAGCGAGTAACTCGAACCTCACCAGACCATTATGAGCGGCAGACTATCGATCGGATTGGTTGATTTTGCTGCAGTTTCGTTCGAGCTCGATCGCTTTCTTTGCGGTGCGTTCACGCCGTTTCTGGTGCGATATTGGTGCGGTTGAATTTCGACCTTTAGTCTGTGGAACAGGAGGTCGGTGGTTCGAGCCCACCCAACTGTACCAACGAAATCAGTCAGCTAGCGCTAGCTACCAAATAGCTACCACGGCGACGGGAAGCGCGGTCGGCTTCTAACGCAGGTCATTCGTAGTGACGAGGGCACAGGTTCGAGGGATGTGCGGCATCACTCAACCTGATGAAATTGCTTCCGCGCCTTTCGCGGCGGCACGACGTGACCTCTGAAACCGAGAGAAGGTTGTGAGAAGTTTCCGAAGAGGAGGCATCTCGATCCGTGCAGGTCTCCATACAACCTGCGCTCTGACCCGCTTGATGCCGGCTAGTTGGAATACGAAAGACCAGAAGGACTTCAACCTGCAACCAGTCCATATGAGCGGCGGTTTGTGGGCATATGCCTTCTGTTAGTAAGAACGTGAGAACGCAAGTCAGTTCCGGCGACTACTAGGCTGCTGCTTGGGTGGACTATCCGACGCTTCCGAATGTCCAATTTTCGAGGCGGACGAATGCGTGGAAACGACATCCCGGTTCAGGGCATACTACGCTCGGAAAGACATTCCCTTCCGAGTCCACGCGGTGCCCTCGCAGCGTCAGAACGTGCCCTGATGTGCAGGCCATCGTAGCCTTGAAACGCTCCCTTGTGGACGGATGACACGGACACCAAGCACCACGTTGCGGCCGGTCCACGCCGTCGACCTGCCGCCTTATTGCGAGACGGCGGGCTCCTCGCCTCCGGCGAGGAAGGATCGAACGAAAGAAATCGAGTGTTCCATTTACCCAGCGTGAAATCTTATGCTCCCGGGCAGCTTCGATAAAGTCCGCTATGCAAATACGGAGGCCTTCTTCTTCGATGCGAGGCCCAACGTCAACACCGCCCGCGTGGTCGAGAAGCACTCGATCCGAAATTCCCAACTCTCACCCGCATCGTCCGTAAGTATGTCGATTACCTCGAAGACAGGGCCCTTCGTCCGATTGGTAGCGTGTGCTTTGACGAGAGAATATGCCATGTCGGGACTTAAGTTGGAAAACTTGCCTTTGAAGGCGGGAGACCTGATGAAGTAGCGCCATGCTAACGGCCCATCGTGAGCACCGATCTTCGGAAACTTGGGATGTGAACTGACAACACCAAACGCGGCGTGCTCGGGGTCGCGGCTCTCGATCAAGCGCCAGAACGTCGACACGATGGAGTTTTCGTACCGCTTGGCAAGCTTTTTGACCGAGTCGAAGGTCGGTGCCAAGTCCCGAGCCTCCGCAGTGAACCGATCCGACATGAACAGCAAGCGACCTGCTCCGTAGTTGGCTTCGGCCTCGATCGTGGCGTGACAGGTCGGATCAAGGGTGACTCTGTTGTCACCCAGCAAAAAGTCTTTGTGCCATCCGATGACGCTATGGCTGATTTCGTGGCTCTCGATCCAGCGGTGCTTTGGTTCCGGTACGGTCTCGTCCAGGAGAATACGCATGGACGACGGCACCCAGAACGCCGTCAGCTTTGACTGGGTCAATGCGTCGCTCAGTATTCTGCCTACGTCGGGGATGGTCTTTCTGGCGAATAGCTTGAAGCGGTGAGTGATTTCATCGAGAAATCCGGGATCAGTACTTTTGTAGTAGCGAAGATCGAGCTTGAGGAGCTTTCGTACTTCCGCGAGACGGACAGGCGGCTTCGGATTTCCCAAGTCGCGTAAGATGCGGTTGACCTGAGCGTCGATCTCGCGCCTTTCGTATTCTCCGACCTCGGCCTCGATCATCACTCGCACTCACCTATGCCAATTCGTTTAACGCCCCGACGAACGCTTCCAACACTTCCAACTGCTCTTGCGAAAGATTGGAAACATCGTCCGAGTGAGCCGCAAACTGGACCGCCGTATTGTACAGTTTTCGATCTATTGCGACCGTCGCGCCGGACATCTGAGAAAGATTGTTCAGCGAGACTCCAAAAAAATTGGAGAGATTATGGAGAAGACGAGGGCGCGCCGTGTAGCTTGGATTGGTTTCGACCTGTCGGAGCTCTTCTTCTGAGACGTCAGCCTTCACGGCCAATTCAGGTAACGTCAGGCGATCCCGCATGCGCAATTGGCGAACGAGCGCACCTAACGCAATCCTCAATTGAAGCGCGGTACGCGGCGCCACGATGGATGACTTTCCGCTTGCCAGGTCGTCCGCCACTGCATTCCGCTCAAGTGGCCTGCCGGCATCCGTCTCGATATCCGGATCCGACTTGATCTTCTGCTCAAGCCATTGCGTCGAAAACAGAAGTTTCATGGTCAAACCTCCGCTCCTTTGAGGAATTCGATCGCCTGTTCTTCGGTCATCTCGAAGTAGCGCATTCCCTCTGCTTCGTCGAAGCCACAATCGGTAAGACCTAACTCCTGATACCAGGTCTCGGATTGTTCGAGCGCATGCAGGCCGATCCTGCCGCGAAACTCAAGTTCGAAGCTCAAGCTGACACTGGTGGCGACGAGCGCGCGACCTACACCCTTGTATTTCGGTGTCTCGGTGAATTTGTGCCTATTCCAGGGTGCGGTCGCAATACGGTCGATATAAGCGAGCTCACGCCCGTTGTGCGGCGGGAGCTTCGCAAACTTGGTCGCAACGTTGACGTTTATCAAGCCTTGCATCACGCCGCCGCATTCGATGACAAAACTCTCATAGGAAAGGCTCGATGTCATGATCTCATCCCATTCCCAGTGCGAGTCTTGTGCGTTGCCTTCTGCGGATTCATCCCAGTTCGTGAAATCGGCGTTGCGCCGCACCAGCTCCGGCTTCCACAGCTCTTCGTAATGTCGACGGTTCGCGTCGTCGCACCCCGAGAATATCTGTGCAGGCTCAATCTCACCCGTGTGCCGATTCAACAGAACTGCGGCGCCGAGAAGCTTTTTCATAGCACGACGAGCTCGGCCTTATCTTTCGTGGTCGGATGCTCCACGAAGACCTTCTCTCCGCGCCCGATACGCTCGGTGACCGATTGATACAGGCGGAGCGCCTGGCGCAGCACGGCGGTCTTCGACATGCCGCGCCGCTGCGAAAGTTCATCGAGAACTTCCATCTCCTTGTCGCTCAAGATGAGCGTCATTTGCCGGCGATCCATGGCCCAAACCTACGAATTTGCTCGTTGCAGGGCTGTACTATGTGTTGTCCGGCTATAAAGTCAACTTTTTTTACATTGTAATTGGCCATTGACTACATAAAAAATATGTATTATCTGGTGATCCAAGATGGTTTCCCGGCATGGAGGAGGATCATGAGCGACGATTTGGAAAAGGCTGAGCGCGATCTCGCCAAGGCCCGTGCGGACCTTGAACGGGCAGAGGCTCTTTACGCCGACGCCGAAAAGGAAATGGCCAAGGCGCGCGGCGAATTGGCACAGGCAGAGGAAGAGATCGAGAAAGCCAAGAAGAATCACATCGAGGTCTCGATCTCGACCACGGCCGGCTTCTATCCCGCCGACGGGTTCAATCCGGTTCCTGAAAACCAGCCCATCCAGCACGAGTTGGACAAAGCGAAGAAGGAATTGAACATCAAGGACGTCACCGGCTGGATCGCGAGCGTGATCACGCCCGCGGGGAAGCGGACGCTCGATCCCTCAAAGAGCTACGTCGAAAACGGCCTTAACGGTAAGGCCGAGATCGACTGGGGGCCGAGCGAAGGAGGCGGTGGCTAATGCATCCCGCCGCCGTACAAGCGCTGTTCGAGGAGGAAGCGAAACATCTTGGCCCCGCATTGTGCGCGCGGCGGGGATGGACGATGCATCGCATCGACTTCCCGGTCATCAACTGCTCGTTCAACGCCAGCGGCAGGACGTCCCTGCGGCTGACGTTGACCTGCGACAATTGGAACGAACTTCCGCCCTCCATTCGCCTGGAGACGCCCTCCGGTGAGCCGCTGCGGGTTTTGCTGCCGAACCCGACGGGAGTTTTCCACGCCGGGCCTCACCATGTTACGAATTTGCCCTTTGTCTGCATGCGTGGATCTCGCGAATACCACACGCACCCCAGTCACGTGACGGATTACTGGGACGGTTGTCGCGGAAGCTCGAGTTACACAATCGGGGGCATCATGACTCAGATCTGGAATGCTTGGCTCAAGGGAACGGGTTGATGATCCATTGTTCGAGCCAGGTCGTTCAAGTAACACTAACGTCTCTGCGGGCCGCCGGAGAGCAGAACAGCGAGTGCGTTGTTTTGTGGTTGGGTCGTCCCGGTCGTGAAGCTACGAGCGTCGTCGAGTGCTATCGGCCTCTTCAACTCGCTAGGGCCAACCGATTCCAGATCCCCGTCGAGGGAATGGACATGCTGCGCGCAAAGCTCCGTTCGGAAAGGCTTATGGTTGCGGCTCAGGTCCATTCGCATCCGCAGGAGGCATTCCATTCGAAGGCGGACGACGCTTGGGCGATAATTCGGCACGGAGGGGCTTTGTCGCTCGTCGTGCCGAGATTCGCCCGGGATACCTTTCCCGAGAACTTTTTGGTGCAAACCAAGGTGTATAGGTTCTCTGACACGGCGACCTGGGACGAAGTGCCCGGCGAGCGAGTGGTGCAAGAATGTCTACGGATAGTCTAACTGCGGAAGCCAGGCGCGAGAACGCAGCAATGCTTGCTGCAGCACTCGGGACCGATCTGGAGTCTGCCGGCGAAGCGCTACAGTTCGGGGTGGCGATCACCTTCAATCCTGCTGATGATACTGCTGCAGCCATAGCGGACGATTTGGCCGCTCTTCTGGCTAGGACTATCGGGACGGTCACTCTTGGCGGGGCAGAACCAAATACAGTCCTCGAAGTGCTGGTCGGCAGAGTAGATGCCAAGACCAGCCTGCCATCCCTGTTGGTTCATGTGGGATCCGATGCAGCCGTAATCGGAGGCAATCCCGCGCAGGAACGCTGTGCAGCCATTCCTCGTATTTTTTGTCTTCTGGTTGCATGCTACGCGGCAGCAGCGACCATGCAAGCCGTGTTCGGAGCCCGGCTTCCGTTCGAAGCCACACTGCCGCAGCGGATATCCTTCGATCAGTTGGGAATCGATCCAGAGACGTTTGAGGCGCCGGTTGCTCTGGGAGACGCCTATCTTGCGGGCGCAGGCGCCATTGGGAACGGCTTCCTTTGGGCAGCGAGACACCTGAACTTCACGGGTATCCTGCACATCGTCGACGACGACGTCGTCAGTCCCGGAAACCTGAATCGTCAGATTTGGTTCGGTAAGGACGACATCGGCCTTTCGAAGGCCGAGCGTCTGTCATGTCTAGCGCAGGATGAATTTCCGGATCTGAAGCTGACGCCTAGATCGTATCGTCTACAGGATCTGCCGGAAAGGTCGGATGGTCCCTGGTTGACTCGACTTCTGGTCGCGGTCGATAGCCGACGGGCTAGACGGAAGATCCAAATGGAATTTCCAGGAGAGGTCTTCGATGCTTCCACGACCGACATTCGCGAGGTAGTAGTTCACTATCATCGGCAGCCGACGCTGGGCGCGTGTTTGAGCTGCATCTACGAGGCAGATCAGGAAGAATTCACTAGAGAGCACCATATCGCGGATCATCTCGGTGTGTCCGTTGAGGACGTGAGGTCCGAACGGATCAGCCCTTCCGCTGCACATCAGATCGTTGCGAAGATTCAAGGCATCGAAGCTTCGGCTCTGATTGGAATCGCCTACGATACCCTGTTCAAGCAACTCTGCGGTGAAGGTGCGCTGCGGACTCTAGAGGGGCGCAGAGTCGTTGCGCCCTTTGCCTTTGTGTCGGTCCTGGCGGGTACGTTTCTCGCTCTCGAGGTGCTCCGAAGAACCGGATCCGGACGCAACAGTGTGGACTTCAACTACTGGAGGGTTAGTCCTTGGCACTCTCCCCTTGGACGCAGGCGCGTTTTCCGGCCGCCTCAGCAAGGTTGCGAGTTCTGCGGTAACCCTGTTCTGCGATCCGTAAATGCCGCTCTCTGGGCAGCTTTGCCTGGCGCGAATAGCACCTAGCGAAGCCGAGACGTGCAGTTTGCCAGATTCTGCGACGCCGTCCTTGGCGCATTGGTTTGGGACGAATTTGCTGGACGATGTCCGCGCCTGTTCGATCGCCATTAATGCCGCGAGCGGGCGGGTTATAGCGTCATGTTCTCCCGTCGAAAGACTGCCGAGATCGGCTACGACCTTGAGTGGAAATTGACCGGCGGGACGGGCGCTCTCGATTGAGACGCTTCCTCCCGTCTTCGCGACCAGGGACTGCAGACGTTCAAATTCGCTGCACCAGATAGCTTCCATATCTTGATCCCGGTTAGCGTCGCGTGCCTCGGCGGGATTTCCCATGCCGACGGTTCGTACCTGCATGACGTCGGCTTGCGATCCGCCCGATAGTTCGACCCCATATCCAGGATTGGCAGGCTTTCGGAGAACGACGCGGCCGCCCGCGACCCAGGCGGTCATCATCACTTGGGAGACTTCATAACCGAGACTTGCTAGCCCTTCCAACACGGCCCTCCTTCGCTCCTCGGTAGCCATAGAGCGGACCTCGGCCTCGATCAGGAAATTAGCGCGTCTAATGAGTTCCTGGCTGTTGTCGCCGGATCCTGCCAGCGCCTGCTCGATCTCGACGCGCAGAACGGCGGCTTCGGCCGATTTCATTTCCGACAGCTCGGCGTGTCGATCGGCAAGGTCTCGCTGAAGGCGTGCGCGCTTGCGACCGCTCTTGAGTGCAGACGTAAGATCGAGAAGCAGGCTGTCAGCGACAAGAGTCTGACGGGCCACCGGCTCGGTCTCAAGCGCCGCGATGCGAGCAGAAAAGGGACTTGGGTCGATTCCCAAGGCCCGCATTCAGGACGCCGTCTGCGAAGGCGTGAGCGGCGAGGCGGCCGATCGAATGGCCGATATGAAAAAGGCCGATATGGCGGAAGCGGCCGAGCAGTTGTTGGCTGCGAGCGACTGGCTGCCGGCCCTGCTGAGGACGGCCAAGCAGCAAGAACAATCCGATGCGCCCACTGCTGGGCGTGATGATGCCTATTCGGAGGCTGCCGAGTGAGTTTTGGCCGGGGCCCCGCATGCGGCCCCGGCCAACCGCGCAAAAATTTCGGCCGCGCGCCTTGGCGCGCGGCCGGTTTAATTGATGCAAAGGCAGCAACTTAGAGACGCAAGCCCGCACCTGGACGACGGAGTACGGTGCTTCCGATCTGTGCCGATCGTAGCGGACCGCGAGCACGGGATCGTCGTCTAGCCCGCTTCATCAGCGGCGATGTGCCCTTGGCCGGTCCTTGATCAGACGAATGACTGCCGCCGTTCGGATTATCTTCCAGCGGGGGCTTCTTCCAGTGGCGCTCCGATGCGCCACGACAGCATGCGAAATCGGTCGCTCATCGTTTCGTCTTACGCGTCTTTGCCGCCGTTGATGCGCTGATGTCAGCGTGTGTTCGCTCGATCGAGCCACGTCCTTGTGCTGCTTGAATGCGGGCAGCCATGGATATCTCCGTCAGTTCGTTCCCGGGCAGCGTCCAACGCAACCTCGAATGGGCTGATCAGGCCCGAGGGACGGCAAGAGCCTCGATCGCCTTCCCGCAACGGCTACGCCTGCTTTTTTCCCCTGCCGCAAAGGGGCGGCATTCCTCGCCGAAACAAAAAAGCAGGCTTACGCCGTCCTTCGCTGCGCTGCGGGCCTGACGGCTGCGGGCCGATCGCTCCCCGGGCCAAGGATCGCCATCGAGGCCGCGATGGGCGCGGCCCGAGCAACCAACGGAGATTACCATGGCTACCATCGGCACCTTCACCGCTTCGGACAACGGCTATGTCGGCTCGATCAAGACGCTGACGCTCAACATCAAGGCAAGGTTCGCCGCGTCCGAGAAAGACAACGACAAGGCGCCCGAGTTCCGCATCTTCGCCGGTACCACCGAATTCGGTGCCGCCTGGAAAAAGACCGCCCGCGAGACCGAACGCGAATACCTCTCGGTCAAGCTCGACGATCCGAGCTTCCCGGCGCCGATCTACGCCTCGCTGGTGAAGGTCGAGGGCGACGAGGGCTTCACCCTGATCTGGTCCCGCCGCAACGGCGACTGATCCATCCGGATCATCCGCCCC
>NZ_JADPJF010000109.1:187111-197215 GCF_023073295.1 Bradyrhizobium sp. 23
TGTCATGCCTTTGCAGGCAAGCAGGAAGAGCATTGTTTTTTGGAAGTGAATCGCTAAGGGCTCCGCCCTCGCGCGGGCAAGGGTGAGGCACCTGACGGCGCCGGCCGAAGCGGTATCCCCGGTCTTCCGCGCCAAGGATCTTCATGACGACCAAAGTCGTCATGGCGCGTGCAGACGCGCGCTGATCGAGCGCGCCCTTGTCAGGCGGGTGATCCCCCTCCGCTTCGGCCGCCCTTGCCCTTGCTACCCCAGGTCTCGCCGACGGGCAGGGTTGCAGCGCAGCGCTGCGCTTCAACCTCAGCCCACAGGAGAAACGACCATGAACATGATGACTTTGTCGCAAGGCCAACAGCCCGCTTCCGGCGGCTTTCGTGTGGATGTATCGCGTGGCCAGCGGATTGGCCGTGTGTCATCGGAATGGTTCTCGCGGCCGGACGACGAACGTTATTTGAACCTGCCGGACCTCTATGACGCCGTGCGCGGTCGCGCCGAGCGCGCGCAGACGCGGACGGTGGAGAGCCGGGCCATCCGGGTTGAGGCCAACAGCAACAATTCCGAGCGGTTGGCCTTGATGGTCCCGGGACGTGACGAGCCGGTGGCCCCCACCCATTGGAGCTTCGGCCAGTTGTGCACGCTGGTCGGCGCGCCAACGTCCTATTTGCGGCAGCTTCCCGCGGCTCTGTCAGGCATCAATCTGCAACATGGCTTCCTGACACACCGCGCCGAGCTCGTGAAAACCCTCGAGGCCGATAACGGGCGGGTCGAGCTTCGCGCCGTCACCGGGCCGGACTATGGCCGTATCTGGGACCATGAACTTGTCGCCGCTGTGATGAAGATCGCGGGCAACGGCACCGGCGACACGCGGTGGAAGGTGCCGGGTGTGCTGGATTGGTCAACGATGACCCACAATCCCTTTGTAGATGTGACGAAGGACACGACAACGCTCTACGCCAGCGACCGCGACGTGTTCCTGTTTCTGGTCGACGATACCAACCCGATCGAGGCAGGCCGGTTGCCGGATGGATCACCGGATTTGTATTTCCGGGGATTTTACTGCTGGAATAGTGAAGTCGGCAGCAAGACGCTCGGTATTGCGAGCTTCTACCTCAGGGCGGTCTGCATGAATCGCAATCTGTGGGGCGTGGAGAACTTCGAGCAAATCACGATCCGGCATTCGAAATTTGCGGCGCAGCGTTTCGCGCATGAAGCGGCGCCAGCGCTGACGAGCTTCGCCAATTCCTCGCCCGCGCCGTTCGTGGCCGGCATCAAGGCGGCGCGTGAACGTATCGTTGCCCGCACCGACGAGGACCGGGAGGCCTTCCTCCGCAAAGGCGGGTTTTCGAAGTCGGAGACGACGAAGATCATTGAAACCGTTTTGGGCGAAGAAAACCGCAAGCCGGAAAGCATCTTTGATTTCGTGCAGGGGATCACGGCGCTGGGCCGCACTAAGTCGCATCAGGATGCGAGGCTTGAACTGGAGGGGAAGGCAAAGCGCCTGATGGAGCGTGCAATCTGACACTGTGGGCCGCGCAATCGGCAACGGTCGCGCGGCTACTCCCCGAAAGCCTATGGCATCGTCGCCGGTCCGGCGAGCCGGACCGGCGACGATGACGCGTGTCCGCGTCCGGTCGCTCGCCGGGCCTTCGGCCCGGCTCGCGGAAGGTCAGGATCGAACCTTGGACATTCTTTCCTCAAGCAGGTCTGCTGGCCGGACCTCCAATGCTTGGGCAATCTGCCAGACAGTGAGCAATGTAGCGTTCTGCAGCCCTCGCTCCATGCTGCTTACGAAGGCCCGATCAACGCCCATGCGTTCCGCCACGGCCTCTTGGCTCAAGCCAAGGGCCAGGCGAAATCGACGCGCGTTCGCTCCAAAGACCTTGCGAATATCCATCCGCAGGATAGGGAAGCAATCGCGTATTCTAGCGCTACGTGTTGTAATGCGCGGAAACTGGATGTTGAGTAGCACGGACGGAGCTTCGATTGCTGAAATGTGCGGAAATGCGGCTTCTTGGGGCCTCGCGCGGGCAGGTGGCATGCCATATGCTACGGCACCGAACTATTCGAGCCGGCAAAGCTCGCGGCTCGCGACTTGGTTTCGATCACTCGCATATTGAAGTCTCTGATGTCGAAGCCGCAGCTAGATCCTGACGTCGCGGATGTCGCGCCGAACGAGCCGGCGCTGACGGCCTATGACGAACAGCATGTCGTCACGTACATTCGCCTTCTGCAGGCGGACGGCGAGGAGGCGGACTGGCGTGAGGTCGCTCGAATCGTCTTGCATATCGATCCCGAGCGAGAGCCGGAGCGTGCGCAGAGCGCATATCAGAGTCATCTTGCACGCGCCAAATGGGTGACCGAGCAGGGACGTCTCTTACGTGGCGCCGGCTCAAAATAGAAGAGAATCGCCGACGAGGGGCTTGCAGCCGGAATGATTTTCTTCCGCTTACCGGTGGTCATTCTCATGCACCACGTGGTGCTAAACTAGGGGCTTCCTACAACCGCGTCGTTCATAGTTATTGCGGCGCAATCCTTGTTAGCTGCGTGCAATGGGGCGGAAGCAATGCCTGAATTCGACTGGCGATCGCCGGATTCGTTTAAGAGCCTAGAGAACGCTGAGATCACTGAAATCGCCTGGGTGGGCCTTCGTATGAACGTGGATTATCAGCGTGACTACGAGGCGATTATCGCCAACAGTTCAGATGACCGAGGAATTCAGGAGGAGGTGGGGCCTCTGCTTTCGCCCATGACCCGCAGCGGTCGCCACGAGCAGACAATCTTTTGGGCGCCCGAGGTTCTACCCACCGTCGTCCCTGTCGCTGTAACCGCTTCAACGCCTGGTCAAAGCCCAACGCCTCAGCCGCGGCTTGATCTTGCATCTGGTCAGGTGCGCCGTGCCGCTGACGGCTGGCATGCTGTGCTGCAAATCGGTTCGGCGGAGCATCGCATCTGGTCGAAACAGCCGCTGACCGCGGGCGCTCACTATGCGGCCGAGTTGCCGCTTGACCGCGATTTCGAGGCCCGCGCGCATGCCGCCACGCGGCTGTGGCGCGCGATGAATGGACGCGCGCCGGGACCTCCGTTTCATCGCCTGCCCAAACAGCGGCGCGAACGACTTTCCGCAGCCCTTCGGGCGGCCGCCGCGTATCTCGCCGGCGCGACTTATCGCAGCATTGCAGAAGCTCTGTTTGGCAAGGCGCGCATATCGGATCGTGCCTGGAAAACACACGATCTGCGCAGCCGTACCCGTCGCCTTGTACAAAGCGGCCTCGCATTTGTGCGCGGAGGCTATCGCAAGCTGCTTCGGCCCAGGCGCAGGGACGGGTAGCGCCCCTCCTGGGGTGCCGAAAATCGACGTCCCGATATTCGGCATCCCCCTCCGAGACCGCGCTCCTCCATGATGACCGCACACGCGCCGGCGCCGCCATGCGCGGTGCGCCGTCACCTTGGAGTGCTCAAATGCCCGATGCAATGACCGGACTGCCCCCGCGCTTCCTGCGTACACCGGAGGCCGCGCGGTATCTTGGTCTCTCGGGACGCACGCTTGAGAAGCACCGGACGTACGGCACCGGGCCCACCTATCGGAAGATTGGCGGACGTGTCGTCTACGCCCTGGATGATCTCAAGGCGTGGGCCGATCTCGGCGCCAAGACGTCGACGTCCGACCCCGGGAAGGGGACCGTGCTGCCCGCAAAGAAGCACCCGGTGCTGCGCCCGTATGCGGGCCAGGAACGTCGCTGATCGCCGCCTGAGAGCAGTGACCATGCGGCGCAAACACCATTCCGAGCGCGACCAGCTTGAGCTCTTTCGGGCGCTGCCCGGCGACCTCGCGCCGCGCGACGCGCAGGATCTGATGGCTTATCCATTCTTCTCGCTCGCAAAAACAAAGCGGATTGTACCGATCGATTTTCGTCTCGGTGCGATAGCAATTCGTGTCGAAGCCGTGCCGGAACATGGCATGGCGACCATCTGGGATGCAGACGTTTTGATCTGGGCCGCGTCTCAGATTGTCGAAGCCCGTGAAGCCGGCTTGAAGACGTCGCGCTTGATGGCTGCAACACCTTACGAGATACTGACGTTTGTCGGCCGCGGCACCAGCGCGCGCGACTATGACCGGCTGAAGGCGGGTCTCGACAGGTTGCAGTCAACGACCGTGCTGACGTCGATCCGTCAGCCGCCAGAACGGCGGCGGCATCGCTTCTCCTGGATCAACGAGTGGAAGGAGACGGCCGACGCTAACGGTCGCCCATTTGGGCTCGAGCTGATTTTGCCGGATTGGCTCTATGCCGGCGTCATCGATGACGCGCTCGTGCTCACGATAGACCGCGCCTACTTCGATCTGACGGGCGGACTTGAGCGCTGGCTTTACCGCCTCGTGCGCAAGCATGGCGGGCGTCTGGACGGCGGCTGGAGCTTTGATCTTGTGCACCTCCATGCCAAGTCCGGCATCCTCTCGCCGCTCAAGCATTTTGCTTACGACGTGCGGCAGATCGTTCAGCGCCAGACATTGCCGGGCTATCAGCTCGTGCTCACAGGCGACCCGAACGGCACCGAGCGGCTGAACTTCGCGCCTACGCCTGTTGATCCCGTTACGGCACGCCTGCACCGGCGCGGTCTCATTCCAAATTCGGAGGACAACCTGTGAATCAGCTCGTGCTACCGGGGACCGCAACCCTCGTGCTATCGGGGACCGGAATCGAGCTTAAGCGCTTGTTTCTCCGCGCTTTCCAGCCGCTCTAACTTTACTGACATACTGACACTAACTTCTTGTTGTGAATCAGTACGTTGTGAACAAGTCGGCTGCGCGTGCAACGAGGATGCCTCATGTGCTCACTCTGTCACGCGCAAAATTTCGCTGCAATACGATTGTTATCTCCAATCTGCGCGCGCGAACGCGGTCGCGCGCAAATCTTCGCGATCGTTGGCGTCGACATCATCGCCTGGTGCGCGTCACGTCCTTTTGCGGCCACTCGCTCGTCGAGGAGAACTCGCTAACATCCGTGGTTGGCACGATGGCCACCACAAGCCGGAATCTGAGGAAAGGGCGGTCAGGCTAACCAGCGCCGTGCGTGATGGCTTCAAATGTCGTTATGAAGCCGCCGGCAAGAAAAGTTGCGATCTCACCCAAATCCCCGTCTCCTCGGGAGACGCCGCTCCGCCGTGGCGGAAGGAGAAGGCGCGCGTGGAAGCGGCCGGGTCGCGGAGGCCCTTACATCGCCGCAGCGACCCGGCCGCGCTTGCCGCCGGCGCCAAACCGGAACGTGGTGCCATCGATCCAGATCTTGTGCAGCAGCACCGCGCGCGCTCGCGCCACCGCGGTCGCCGCGCGCTTCAGACCCTTCTTCCTGGCCAGCCGCAGCCCCCACAGCCGCAGCTTGAAGTTCTTCGGAATGCGCGTGAGGATCGCGATCGCTGCCTCATACAGCATCGCCCGCGTCAGCCCATCGCCGCATTTGGAGATGCTGCCGATCCGGTCGGTCTGGCCGGATTGATAGCGCCGCGGCGTCAGCCCGAAATGGGCGCCGACATTGGTCGACTTCCTGAATCGCGCCGGATCGTCAACGGTGGCACGAAACGTCAGCGCCACGAGTGCGCCGACGCCGGGCACCGTCATATCCGTCGCACCGCGCTGTCGCTGCGCGCCGCCGTCAGCTCCAGGCGGTGCAGTTTTGCCAACTGCAGCCGCATCGCGTTGCGGGCGTCCAGCAGCGGCGCGACAATGGCTTCCATTTCCTTCTTTCCGGCCATGATCTCGCGCACCCGCGCATCAAAACGGCCGACCGAGATCTCGCCGACCTTGAGGCCGAACGGGCGCAACAGGCCGCGGATCATGTTCTCCATGTCCAGCACCTTGCCGAGCATCGCCTTGCGCCCGACCAGCAGCGCGCGCAGCGTTTGCGCGCGACGTGCTCCGCGCGGAACCAGCCGGTCCGCATCATCTGCGCAATGCCTTTGGCGTCGTTCCGATCGGTCTTGTTCAGCATGGCGTTCAGCGCCGCCTTGGCATGGCGGGTTTCGATGCAGATCACGGGCAGGCCCTTTTCGGCAAGCGCCGTGAACAGCCGGGCGCTGTACGAGAAGGCCTCCAGCCCGACGCGCTTGAGGGGGATTCCCCATTCCGCCAGGAACAGCTCGATCGCATCCGGATCGGTCTCGAGTTTCGCTTCCCGGACCACCTTGCCGTCACCGTCCACCACGCAAATGTTGGTCGCCTCCAGCGACACGTCGAGCCCTGCATAGAAGTCCATCATGCGCCTCCACCGCCGATCGCCGGCACGCACCGCGCGTTCCGTTCGCGAATCGCTGTGAAGCATTTTCGCAGCAGCACGGCCGGCGAGGGGGCACCGGTCAGTACCCCGGCTAACCAGAAGTCCTTCGGATTTCTTCTAACGGACCAGGCCACAAGCCGCCCTGGCGGCGACTGGCAGTGGCGGGCCGTCGGTCGTGCTTGCCGCCAGAGGCCGTGCAGGTACTTCACTGTCCCCAAGGCTCACCGCTCCCCATTCCTGCCTCAGGGAGCAACGGCATGAGCGATCTCACCGAAGTGGAGGTGCTGTGGCTCGAGAAGCGGATCGAGAACCGCATTCGGTTCGGTCGCGTCGTCAGGGAACGGAAGCTTGATCGCCATCGGCGCGTCCTGTCATTTGCGCCCGGCAGCATCTTTGCCTTCGTCCGATGGACCTCCAACGACTTTGGCACGATCATTTCGCGGATTGACATCTTGCGCGCAGTTGCATCGGGACAGCGCTGCTCGACCGTACCGTATGTGAAGCCCGGCGGAGAGATTCTACTGCGTCTCTCTGGCTGGCCGAAGGTCGAGCGCGTGCTGCAGATGACCGATGCCATTGAGGCGCTCGGCATCGATCCCGCCGACGTCGCGCCTGATCATTGGCATCACGTTCACAACCGCCTGTCTGTCAACGAAAACCCGCGCCCCTACACCAAGGCACGCCACCAGGCCTGGCTCCATCGTCAGAGGGTGATGCGATGACAGGCCGCTTGAAGACGCTGACCGCAACGTTTGGCGCCGCTGCCGCGCTTGTCGCAACAACCGTCCTGAAGCCGCTTCCACTCTACATCTGGAATGCATCGGGAGCGTGCCAATCGGTCTCTATCGTTTGCGCCCAGCGAGGCGCTTCCATGTTACCGAGCTGGTCGCAATTCAGCCGCCGGAGCCGCTCGCGACCTTTCTCGACCTGAACGGCTATCTGCCGGTCGGCGTCCCCATGCTCAAGCGGGTCTTGGCGCTCCCTGGGCAGACGGTCTGCAGAAACGGGCTCACGATTTCGGTCGATGACATCACAGTCGGCGAGGCGCGGAATCGCGACGGCCGCGGCCGGCCGCTGCCGAAATGGCAGGGTTGCCGCTTGGTCATCGACGGTGAGCTGTTCCTCATGAACTGGCAGTCGGACGACTCCCTTGACGGTCGATATTTTGGATTCATTCCCGCGTCGGCCGTGATCGGCCGTGCCCTGCCGGTGTGGACGTGGGAGGAATGATCGTGCGTGTTCTGCATTTGCATCCTGCCATTCCTCTGTTCGATCAAGTGCAGGACCATTCCTCCGTTCTCTAATCGCGGCCCATCATGCAAGCCCTTTCTTTCCCATTCTCAGCACACCCAAAGATGCTAGTTCTTTCCGTCGAACCGATGGCGAGCAAAAGTTTGTTTGGCACGGCGAGGTCAAGCCCGGAGCCGCCGAAGGCGGGGGCGCAAAGCGCCCGGCTTGAGCTCGCTGGGCCAAACAAACAAACTGTTCCGCCAGTTTCGATCCTATGCCAAGCTGCTGTCCATAGTGTCAGTCGCTGCCGAGTCCACGGTTCTCTTCGCAGTCCGATTGGCTCAACGGCTGCATTTATGCGTCAGAAGGTCGGCGCCGCTATGTCCCGAGCGCGGCCTGCATTTCTGCAGCCGCAGGAGGAATGGCGCGTCGCCGGCGCTCGTCCCGGCAGGGACCTCTCACCGCCATCGCTGACAGCGGATCTCCACGCTGTTTGTACCTATTAGGCGATCGCGGCGCGGTACCCCACTGGAATGGCGTCCCGTCACGCCACATGTGATGCAGGATGACCGCCAGTTTCCTCGCAACTGCGACCATTGCCCGTTTGCTACCCAATCGTTCGATCAATGCGCGTCCCCATTCCTGGAGTGGAGAGGGTCGAGAGCAGCGGCGCAGCACGACGCAAGCAGCCTCGTAAAGCAAGGTTCGCATAGCTGGGTCGCCAGCACGCGAGATAGCTCCAGCCCTGTCGGTTTCACCCGACTGGAATCTCCGAGGAGTAAGCCCGAGATATGCAGCGACGGTTCGCGAGCGCTTGAACCGGTGTGGATCTTCGACCGTGCCTATGTACGAAAGCGCAACAATTACGCCGACGCCAGGGGCAGTCATGAGACGCTTGGCGATCGGATCGGCCGATGCCCGTCGGCAAAGCGCGCGGTCGAAGACTGCGATTTGCTCCTGCAGGGTACCGAGAGCAATCAACATTGGTTCGACAATGGTCAACAGCACCGGATTGTCCTGGATCGCCGACCGGGCAATTTGGATGTATCTCCGCTGACTTCCGATCTTGAGGATCAAACCGAAAGTCTTCAGCAGTCCGCGGACCGTATTCTTGATCTTCAAGGCCGTGCTGACGAGCTGGGCGCGTGCGCTGATCATCGCGCGGATTGCGTAGGTATCCATACTCTTGACCAGCACTTGCCGGTACCAGCCAACGCGAACGACCTGTGCGATCCCTTGCGCGTCGTTGGCATCAGTTTTGTTAATCTGGAGCGACAACGCTGCCTTGGCATGACGGGCGTCGATGCAGATAATTGGCACTCGGCGCTTCTTAAGCTCGTGGAAGAGCCACACGGAAAGCATTCCGGTCTCGAGGCCGACCCGCATAGCATTTGGCGCGTGCTTGCAGACAAGTTTCTCGATTTCGTCTGGCGTCGATGCACAACATCCTCGCCAAAGCGTTTGACCGGTTTCGTCGACAACGCAAGCTTTGGTTTCTTCAAGCGACACATCAAGACCAACATATTGAGCCATTGGGTGCATTGCATTGCTCCTTCGACGGGGAATCAGTGCGGAGAGCCTAGCAATGAGTGTTCTCCGCGATTACCCCATGTCCCGACCAACGATTGCGCAGCCGTCGCGCACAGCAGCGGTCCAGGGCGGCCGAAAGGCCGGCGCGAAGCGGCTTTACCCTGGACGGGCGCGAGCACGGCGGCACGCTTGCGTTTGTTCGAGAGGAGCCTGCTCGCTGTTGTACCGTTGCTCGCTGCGCTGACCGTGAGCAACGTTCCTGCTGTCGCCGAGACGCAACCCGCGAACCCCCCAGCAAGATATGCAACTGGCGAGCCATTTGCGGATTTCGTCGAGCAAGCCTCACGTCGCTTCGGCGTGCCGGAGCGTTGGATACGCACAGTCATAGGCGTCGAAAGCGCCGGAGACGTGCGTGCAAGGTCACCGAAAGGCGCCATGGGGCTGATGCAGATCATGCCCGAGACGTGGGGCAGAGCTACGTCTGCGGTACGACCTCGGCAATGATCCCTATGATCCTCGCGATAACATTCTTGCGGGGACCGCGTACCTTCGGGAACTGCACGACCGGTACGGCTCACCGGGCTTCCTTGCGGCCTATAACGCGGGACCTGGTCACTACGAAGAACATCTCGCCGGCGTCCATTGCCGGCTGAAACCGAAGCCGATTTGCAGAAGCTTGCGCCTGTCATCGCTAGCGACATGGCAGCTTCTGGTGCCATCGCGAATCTGCGGCTACCAGCAGCGGCGCTCTTTGTTGTGCGATCTGAAAGTACGAACACTACTGACCCGCTGCAGGCCGTCGTCAAATCGGGCTCCGACGGCAACCTCCGTGCACGACATCTCGGCTATCCTGCCACCGGCAACAGGGTTGTTCGTCGCGAGATCTGGTGCAGGCGGCTCGCGATGACTGAATGCGCAAGCTGGCATGCAGTGGCGCACGTTGGAGATGAACGGGCGGAAAGGCGAGCGCAGTGGGCAGGTACGACATCAGGACGGCCGCCCGTAATCGGTCTCCTGCAGAACTTGCGGCGGCGGAGCAGATGGTCTGCGCGATGAATATTGCGCACACTGCACCGGC
>NZ_JADPJF010000052.1:0-503 GCF_023073295.1 Bradyrhizobium sp. 23
ACCGTCGCGATGCCCTCGGCCAGGAACCAGCATTTGCGGCGACCGTCCATTCGGTAGACCCAATGCTGTCCACCAGTGGTCGAGCTACCGGGACGCGGCACGCATTCGGCTTGCGGCGGAGAGGTTACCGTGGGTTGGGGCGAGGCAGTATTGAAGAAGTCGGCAAGAGGGTTGGCAGACGCAGGCGCCGCCGATAAACCCCCGACAAGCACCAAACTGGCGAAGTATAATCGCAAATGACCGGACATCGAAAACTCCCGGGTGCGCCCCACCCCCGCTCGAACCTTAGCGGCGACAACGGCTCCCATGCGGCTTAAATCGGGCGGCGCGATGAATTAATTAATTGTACTCTTGGCTACCTGATTAATATGCCGGTCACGAGGCAGCGCGATTCATCGAGCCGTCCGCGCCGCCGCCGCCCGGTCGATCGCCATCTTTGCGCTCGTCCCCGAGCACGAAAGCGCAACTGGCCGAGGGTGAGTTTGTGGAGGTCACGAGACGTG
>NZ_JADPJF010000129.1:0-1811 GCF_023073295.1 Bradyrhizobium sp. 23
CTTCAATCCCGTGATGTCGCGGCCCTCGAACACGATCTGGCCGGAGCTCGGCGCGATCTCGCAGGTCAGCATCTTGAAAAAGGTCGATTTGCCGGCGCCGTTGGGGCCGATGATCCCGCGCAGCTCGCCCTGATTGACGCTGAAATCGATGTCGCTGTTGGCAACGAGGCCGCCATAGCGTTTGGTCAGGCCGGTGGCTTTCAGGATCGGCCCGGAATAGGCGGGATGCGCGACCTCCTTGGCCTGCATCGGTGCCGGTGGGGGTTGCAGTGTGGCTTCGGCGTCAGCGGCCTCCTGCTCCATCTCCGCATCCGTTCGCTTTCGCTTGCTCGAGACGAGGCGGTAGAGATCGGCAAGACCGCCGATGATGCCGCCGCGCAGGAAGCAGACCAGCAGCACGAACACGACACCCAGCACCAGCTTCCACGCTGCGCCGAGGCCCAGCGCGGACTGCAGGAAGTCCTGAAGGAAGAGCCAAACGGTTGCGCCGACTAGCGGTCCGAACAGCGTGCCCCTGCCGCCGATGGCCGTCTGCATCACGAGCTGGCCCGAGGTGTCGAAGGTGAAGGCGTCGGGCGGCATGAAGGCCTGGAGCACGCCGAGCAGTCCGCCGGCGAAGCCCGCGTAAGCGGCTGCGATCACGAAGGCGGTCAGCTTGTAGCCATGGATGTTGTGTCCGACGGCCGTGGCGCGCAGCGGATTGTCGCGGATCGCACTCAGAATCGCGCCGACCGGCGAGCGCACGATCCTGAGGGCGATGACGACGCCGACGAAGTAGCACAGCGCGATGAACTGATAGAGCGACCAGCCATTGGTGAAGTGGATGGAGGTGAAGCCGAGATCGAAGCTCGGCGTCGGTACCCCCGGCAGGCCGTTCTCGCCGCCGGTGAAATCGGAAAGTGGATTGAACTCGACGAAGAAGAACACTTCCGCGATTGCCACGGTGATCATCGCGAAATAGATGCCGGTGCGGCGCAATGCGATCAGGCCGATCAGGTAGCCGGTCGCGGCCGCCGCGATCATGCCGATGATCAGCGCGCCCAGCACGTTGCCGAAGCCCGTGCGGGTCAGCAGGTAGGCGGCGACGAAGCCGCCGGTGCCGTAGAAGGCGGATTGGCCGAACGAGAGCAGGCCGGTGAAGCCGAACAGGATGTCGAAGCCGAGGCCGAACAGGCCCCAGACCAGGATCCTGTTCACGGTGTTCGGCGCGAAGCCGAGATGAGGCAGCACGAAGGGGGCTGCGATCAAGCCGATCCCGGTCAGGGCTTCGATCAGGAAGGGGCGTTGCTTGAGCATCGGGAGATCGCTTACTCGCGGCCCTGGACGCCGAGCAGGCCATGCGGTCGTACCACGAGCACGAGCGTCATCGCCGCAAACAGCATCACATAGGCGTACCCGGGGTTGAACATGGAGGTGACGCTGATGATCTCGCCGGCGATCAGGCCGCCGAGAATTGCGCCGGGGAACGAGCCGACCCCGCCGATCACCACCACCACGAAGGTCTGGACCAGGATGTCGTCACCGATGCCCGGTGTCAGCGACACCACCGGCGCGTTGACGATGCCGGCAAAGCCGGCGGCCATTGCGCCGATGCCGAACACCACCATGAAGACGCGATAGACGTTGATGCCGAGCGAATCCACCATCACCGAATCCTCGATGCCGGCCCGCACAATCATGCCCAGCCGGGTCCGGTAAAGGACGATGAACAGCGCGCCGAGCGCGACCGCGACGATGCCGACGACGGCGAGGCGGTAGGTCGGATAGAACATGAAGCCGAGATTGGTGATGCCCTGGAATAGCGCCGGCGG
>NZ_JADPJF010000129.1:1915-61537 GCF_023073295.1 Bradyrhizobium sp. 23
TTGGCTCGAGAAGATCAGGCGCACGAGCTCGACGAAACAGATGCCGAGCCCAAAGGTCACGAGCAGCTGATCCTCGTGCGGACGATGATAGAAATGGCGGATGATGACGCGTTCCATGAGAACGCCGAGCAGCATTACGAACAGGGAGCCCGCGATCACGGCGAGGATGAACGACTCCGTATACTGGTAGGCGACAAAGCCGGCATAGCCGCCGATCATGAACATCGCGCCGTGCGCGAGGTTCAGCACGCCGAGCGTGCCATAGATGATGGTCAGACCGGAGCTGATCAGCGCGAGCAGTGCGCCGAGCGCGAGCCCGTTGAAAAGCTGTGAAATGAGGTTGGGCCAACTTATCATGCGACAATCGCTGTTGTGACGCGCGATGGTGCGCGTCAGAAAAAGGTGACGCCGCGGGACCGGAGTGCAGTCCGCGGCGTCAAAGAGGTTAGCCAGGTCTCAGCTGTAGTCGCCGAGGTGGCAGCCGAAGGCGTCCGGCTTCTGCATCAGGCCTTCACCCGGCACGATCTCGACCACGTCGTACCAATCTTCCTTGTTCTTCATGTCCTTTTGCTCCTTGCCCTTGACGATGATCACCGGCCGGACGCATTGGTGATCCTCGGGACGGTAATGGACGTCGCCGACCAGGGAGGGGATCGTCTCGCCCTTCTCGTAGGCCTTGATCACGTCGGGCGGGCTGAAGCTGCCGGCCTGCTCGCACATGTGCGCCCAATGCGCGAAGCTGACATAGGCGTTCTCGGCGCCCCATTCGGGCTTGTAGCCGTACTTCTTCTCGAATGCTTCGTTGAACATCTTGGCGAGCGGGAATTTGTCTTCGATCGTCCACCAATAATCGGTGGCGGCATAGACGCCCTGCATCAGGCCGCCGGTCTCGCGCGCAATGAAAGGCACCTGGTACGGCACGACCAGCTTCATCTTGTCGAGCACGCCGAACTGCTTGGCCTGTTGCGTCGATAGTACCGCGTCGTGGCCCCAGTTGACGTTGATGAGCACGTCGGCGCCTGAATTCGCGACATTCAGCAGGTACGAGGAATAGTCGGGGGCGCCGAGCGGGGCGACCTGGTTGGTCACGGTGGTCCAGCCGGCCGTCGCGAGGAAATCCTGCATCGACTTGGTAACGGTGTGGCCGTAGGTGTAGTCGGGCGTCAAATACGCCGCCTTCTTGCCCTTGCCGAACTCACGCACCATCACCGGGCCGATCGCCGCAGCCGCAGTCTGGCCGTAGAAGTTCTGGCGAAAGCCGTAGCGGACGCAATCCTTGCCAGTGGTATCGTTCGAGCCCGAAATGCCGCACACAAAAATTACGTGTTCGCGCTGGGCGAGTTTGTTCAGCGCCACCGCAACGGCGCTGGACGTGCCGCCGGTGATCATGATTGCCTTGTTCTCGCTGATGAAGCGCTGCTGCGCCTGCACCGCCTCGTTCGGCTTGGCCGCGGAATCGGCGACGCCGAACTTCAGCTCCTTACCGAGCACGCCCTTGCTGGTCTTCGGCGATATCTTCTTGATCAGGTCGTGCCCGCTGTTGATGTGCTCGATCGCGAGCTGATAGCCCTTGAGCTCGTCTTCACCCTGCACGGCATACGTGCCGGTGCGCGGCACCGAGATGCCGATGAAAGCGGTGGAACCCGAGACCCCCGCAGGGTAGGAGCCGATCGCCGGCTTGTCCTCGGCAAATGCCGGCATCCCGGGCAGAACCGCGCCGCCGATGAGGCCCGCGGTGGTCTGAAGCAGGCCACGGCGCGAGAGGCCGCGGCGGATGTTGTCAGTCATGGTCATTTCCTCCGAACATCGTTCTTGTTTGCAGGCAAAGCACGACCTGTCCGGCGGCAGCCGGCATCGAGGGCCTGCCCGCGCCGGGCACGTCACATCCGCGTGTAGCTCTTGGGCGCAAGCATTACTTGTGAACGCCTTCTGTCAAATCCGTCTTTGGTCGAACGACCAAAATTATGTCGCGAAAACATATCGTATCCCGATATATATTAGCCTTTGTGAGTACGAGACTGGCGGGTTCGGCGAGAGAAATGGCGCGGCGAACGAGAGTGGCGGGTACCCGGAAGCGACGGTCATGGCCGCAAGGTGCGGAGCGGCAGGACGCGGCGTGGTCGGTGGAAGAGGTGAACGGACAGGGGGCGACACCACAGTCCGGCGATGCCTCGCGCATGCCCGAGCCTCGCAATCGAACGACAGGTGAGCGGGGACCGGCAGTCGGCTCTGTTCAGGCGAAGCGTGTGCCCGGGCCGATGAAGCGGCTGAGCGTGCGTGCCCAGAACGTTCTGAAGGAGCTCGCAGTCGAGCTCAAGGGCGAGCAGCCGCCGAAAGGGAACTGGTCGCCATCGCGCGAGTTGCTGCGGGCGCTCACGGCCGAACGTCTCGCGACGGCGCGCAATTGCGGGCCGCATACGATGCGGGAGATCGTGGAATGGGCGCAGGGCTGCGGCGTGTCTATCAAGCCGGTAATCCCGCCCGGCGGTTCGCTGTCGCAGATGTGGAGCGAGCTGATCGCCAATGCCTCGGCAGGCAGCCTGACCAGCGCCGAGATCGCCGGTGCGCTGCAGCGCTCAATCAGGCGGAAGAGCGCCCGGATCCCGATCGCGTTTCAAATCATCCTGGTGAAGATCCTGCTGTCGAGCTTCGAATAGGGGCGCAATAGCTGTGCATCCGGAATTCCCGCTGCTTGGTCCGGGCGCTCCTGCTTGCTACTTTTGGCTAACGGCTCGCGTTGCCGGGTAGGAAGCACGGAGGCGGCACGGCATGGTTCAGATGAAGAGGACGCAACGGGCGACTGCGGCCAGGTCCGGGCGGTCCTCAGCTACCGAGCCGATGCGTGACTCCGACTATGCTGCGCTTGCGCAGTTCCGGTACGAGATCCGGAGCTTTCTGGCCTTCAGCGAGGCAGCCGCGGCAAAGCAGGGATTGACGCCGACGCAGCATCAGGCGCTGCTTGGGATCAAGGGCTTCGTGCGCCCGGGTCCTGCGACAGTCGGTGATGTTGCGCGCTTTCTGCTGATCCGGCCTCACTCAGCGGTTGAATTGATCAATCGTTTGGCCAAGCTTGGGCTAGTAGGCCGGGTTGCCGACCCGCAGGATGCCAGACGTGTGCACCTCAAACTGACCGGGAGAGGTGAACAGAAACTGCGGGCACTATCGCAGAGAAATCTTCAGGAGCTCCGCCGCGCCGCGAGCCCGGCACTGAATCGCCTGCTGAGGTCGTTTCGGCACTCTGGCGGGCCGAATTCCAACGGCTAAGCCCGCGAGCAGACTCTACTCCGGCTTGACTGATGCCTGGGATTGCCGGCATGGGCTACGCATTCGCCTCCTGGACGATGGCTTCCAAGTCACGCCGTGACCGATTGCATTTTGGGCGGGTTTGTAGGGTCGTCTCTATGTCCGGAAAGGCGACTATCTGGTGAGCAGGCCTGAAATCAGGGCCGCAGCGCCGAGGCCAATGAACGACAAGATCATTGGAGGATACAGAACCAGCGCTGCTTCAAAGCGCAGGAACTTCGGTTGCTCGCCGGTCCGATCGGGAAGCCCAATGAAGATCAGGATGCCTGCTACCGCAAGCGTCGCAGCTCCGATCAGCATGTTCATATTCGCCCTCCTCCACATCACGGAGCAAAAAGTCGCAAGCACGAGAGTGCGACCGAGCTGTCGTTTTGGAAAGAACCAACCGTACGCTTTGGTACTGATTTTCTCGAGGACCGCCACCTGAGGAGAGCCCGTTCAGATCTGCTTCACGCCATTACGGGCCTTGGTGGCCAGGCCAAGAACCCGCTCGCGGGTGCGACTTCTCGCTGCGTCCACCAGCATCGTGCCTGCCCAGCGATAGACGTTATGCTCCTTTACCTGCTGTCGCATGAGCTTCATGCGCTCGGCCTGCTCCTCGATTGGCATTGTAAGTGCAAGCTCGATAGCCGATGCCATTTCTTCGGTGTCATAGGGATTGACGATGAGAGCCTCGGATAATTCTCGTGACGCCCCGGTGAAGCTCGACAAGATAAGGACCCCAGCGTTGTCTTCTCGCGAACTAACGAACTCCTTCGCGACGAGGTTCATTCCGTCGTGCAGGCTGCTGACGACGCAGGCATCGGCCCCTCTGAACAGCCGGAACACGTCTGACGGCTCGTAGTGCCGCGCGACCAAATGCATCAAGGGTTGGCGACCGCGGTGCCGCTCGTTTATTTCGGCAGCGAGCGCCTCCGCTTCAGCCTGGAGCTTCGAGTACGCGCTGAGTTTGCTGCGCGTCGGTGCTGCGATCTGGATGAACGCAACCCTGTCCCTCCAGGCCGGATTGCGCAACAACAGCGCGTCGACGGCCTGCATACGATCAAGGATGCCTTTGGTGTAGTCGAAGCGTTCTACACCGACAATCAGTCTCGTTCCTTCCGCCAACTCAAACTGCGAGATGATACCGGATCGGCATTCCGCGGGAGCTGGCAATTTCTCCACCTCTCTTGATAGCCATTCGATCGAGATCGGATAGGCACGTACTCTGGTCTCATGTCCACCGAGACTAACCGCCTGCACCTCGCGGTCGATCCTGCTTTCCACGAAGCGATCGACACCCTCGATGAAGTTGTTGCAGTGAAATTGGGTGTGAAATCCCACGATGGTGCTGCCGAGCATTCCTTCAATGATCTCGGCCTTCCATGGGCAGATGCTGAAGGTTTCTGCATTCGGCCACGGAATGTGCCAGAAGGTTATGATCGTGGCTTTCGGCAGGCACTCACGGATCATTCTCGGAGCAAGCGCGAAGTGATAGTCTTGGACCAGCACGATGGGGTCCTCGGTCCGCGCCTCGGCAACGACTGCATCGGCAAAGCGCTGGTTGATCTGCCGATACATCTGCCAGTCGCTGGACCTGAACGTAGGGCGCACGAAAGCGATATGGCACAATGGCCAGAGCCCTTCGTTGGCAAAACCGTAGTAATATCCGTCCTGTTCTTTCTCAGAGATCCAGATGCGCCGAAGCGTGTAGGCCGGGGCTGCCTCGGGGACGCGGAGCCTATCGTGGTCGTCGACAGTCTCCCGATCGGCGCTGCCGCTGCCGTGTGCGATCCAAGTGCCACCGCAGGCACGCATGATCGGCTCCAGGGCCGAGACCAATCCACTCGCCGGCCGCTGCACCACAGTCCCCGCTTCCGAAGTGTTGTGAATGTAAGGCTCCCGATTGGAAAGGACGAGAACTTCGGCCCCCGGCAAGACGCTTTGCAGCACCTCTTGAAGCGATTTCGGCGTCCACTCGATCTGGCTTGTAAACGTAACTTGTTCGGCGCTACGCAACAGCTTGTGAATTTCTCGATCGATAGACGAGCGACCGAGTTGAAGGTGCACTCCCTGAGCACCTCGACGGACCTCCTCGACCGCGCGTCGCAATGCCTTCATCCAGCCGCGCATCATGAGGACGGCGAAAATGATCGTGCCAACGGTCAGGACCAGAACGACGCCGGCAAGCGCGGCGAGCAGATACGCCAGCACCTGGCTGGACCTGGCCGCCGCAAAGCTGAGGTCGGTTAGAATGACGAGGTAGGAACGACCTCGGCTACTCGAGATCGGAAACGCAGCTACAAGAATGCGTCGCCCCCCGCTGGCGATGCTTGCGAAACTGTCGCTCTCGGATTTGGCTGACTTTTCGCAGGAGAAGCTCGCCGGCATCTCCGGAGTTGGCGCGAGCAACGAGCCTTCCGGATCACAAAATCCAACCGCGAGAATCTTCTTGTCGAGCGCGACTCTCTTGAAAAGGTCCGAGAGCCGGTCCCACGCCTGGTCTTCCAGATCACGACTAAGCAACGGCTGGATGGCGTTGAAGACCAGCTTGGATCTGGCTTCAACATCGCTTCGCGACCACTGCTGTACGATTCCTCCGGTAAATGGCGAGATACCGAACGCCACGACTGCGGCTACCACCAGGCCGAAAATGCCATAGCGGAAGAACTCCTTGTACGATATCGGGGTCACTCCGGAGCTACCCCGACTGTCCGCAGCCATTTGCTCGAGCCGTCTAGTAGCAGGCGCAGCTCTCGCGGCGCATTGGGCACTGCCGATTGCGCTAAGCGGTAGTAAGCGAATATATACCAGACCAAAGGACGGCTGCTGTTAGCTCGGATTGGCGAGCCGCTTCCCCGCCTCAAAGCCCGTACGCTCGTTGTTGCAGGTGAGACAAGTCGCACGTGCCATTTGCGTACCGTGGATTGCCAGCCGTTCATGCCGATGCGGCGTCTTTTCCTCGCAAGACAGGCAGTACGCTTGCGGAAACACATCGAGTGCCGTTTGATTCGATTTGCTGATCATGAAAGCCCCCTGCACAATATCCTTCGGAGGTCGCCCGCGAGCAAGCGGCAGCGGGGCAGATCGGCTGCCAATTGTACAGAACTGTACCGTGTTTCGTCGCGTGGCAAGCTGTGCGCGCTCTGCCGAAGATCACTCCTGTCCCACACAGCAGCCCGCCAACCTCCGGGTGAATTAGCGCGCGGCGGGAGCTGGGATCCCAGCGTTCCTCGGCTGGGGTCCGCCTCTCCTGACGGCATGACCTTTCCATCCGTCCCGGGTAAGGTCAGTGGTCAATTCCCCTGCCCGTCGTTCAAAGCGCGAAACCGGTTGTACGGTTGCACCCCGAGCAATCTTGCCAGTCAGCGCCTCTTGAATTCGCGCTTCACTTGCGCTTCTTCGGCAGCGCATTCTTCCCGACGATCGAAAGCGCAATCAGACCGAATGTGATCAGGCGCGGGATGAAGTACACCGGCTCGCTCGCATTCGTCACTTGCACCACAGCCAGGACAAATCTCGCAACGGCGTCGATCACAAACGCAGCCGCAAAGAGCAGGAAAAAGGTGTCGTCTGTCTTACGCCAAAACTTCAGGAAATATATGCTCGCCAGGAGCGATGCGAATGCCGTCGCACCTGAAAGAACGGGATTCAAATGGTCCATCAGTCGGCCTCCCAGATCATGCCGATAAGCAGGACCGTCATGGCGAACAGGCCGATCGATAGACGCACGGCGGAAAGATCAACCTGAGGAAATACGATCTTATCGATCCAGAGAGCAGCATTTTCGAAAGTCAGACCCGCGAAACAGACGGCGCTCCATAGGAGCAACTTCGACCTGTTACCGATATATGCCCGAATGAGCAGCCATGCACAAAAGCCGCTCGTGATCGCGCAAAGTGTGTAAATCACCGCAGCCATGACTAATCCTTTCGAATCCTGAAGGCATCTGAAAATGCCTGGATGCGGTGTGGGCTGTTGTGGATGATATGTGTGATTGGGATCAAATGCCGCGAATACGCCAAGGCCAAGCTATCGACCACTGGCCGCAATTCGGGCCGCGGCGCAAACGCATAGATCCCTGCCTCGCCGTCGAGGAAGCCATCCTTCCTCAGGGACGCTAGAGCATCGGCCATCTCGATCTTGCCCGCGTAAAGACGTGCAGCGAGCGATTCCACGTCGAACCGCTCGCCGGGCCGCTTGTGGAAGAACAAAAGGGCTTCGAGCTGCGCCACAGAGCGAATGTAGCGTCGGACAAGCTCCTCTACCTCTTCCGGCAGTGCTTCATCAGACATCGTCGACCTCAGCCAGCGGCACGCAAGCTGATCGATTCAATGCGGAAATTCAAGACTGCTTTTCCTGCTACACAAATCTAGCCGACCGGATCAAAGACAACTAGAAAAGGCGGCGCCATCTCAGATGACACCGCCGATAAGCATGTTGGAAATACCGACCGAAATCGGCTCAGTACTTGAACTCAGACATCTTCTTCAGCTGATCCTTGTTGGCGTTCAGCACCACGTGGTCCGGATACCAATTGTTGCTTCGGTGGGCCGACGTTGATGCGCTTCCCGTCGTGCTCGTCGAACCGGCATTGCCGGTCTTTCCAGCGCCATCGCTGGACACGGTCTTCACCGGTTCCTTGGCGAATTTGAGCTGATCGAATGTTACGGCGACGTTGTGCTCGCCCATTCCAAGGAATCCTCCCACCCCGATCACCACGTTGGCAACCCGCCCGCTGGAATCCAGGATCAGATCATTGATGTCGCCGATCTTCTCGTTGCTGTTGTTATAGACGTTCACACCAACGAGTTTCGATGCACGCCATTCACCTTCCTTGTGCATGGAGGCGGTCGAGGCAGCCGGCTGCATGTTGGGCGCCGCGATCGTCGCGTTGTTCTGGGACGACTGCGCCATGGCAGGCGTAGCCAGCAGCATCGCGGAGGCAAGAATGCAAAGTGATGTCTTCATGACGATTGCTCCTAGTTGTGTTGGATCATCGTCAACTCATCGCACGCTCGCAAGTTTCGTTTGCCTGCATGCGAAGGTACGCTGCCGCACGAGACTTATCCGACCAGCTTGAGGCGGCTGCGCATCTTTTGATGAAGCATTGCACGTGTCACGGAAGGGTTGCATATGATGAACTCGACCATAGCGATAATGTCGTCCCTGGTGCGATTGCAGCAGGGGTTCTCGTAAACGGCAAGAAGCCTTTGGGCCTCCTCCAAGGCTCCCACCAGAACTTCGGTATCGGTTCGGATCCGGCTTTCTTGCGATGACATCTCCGCCTCTATCGCTTCAAGAATATCTAGACTCTGTTGGCTGCCGTACAGTCGCCTTAACGGCAGCAGGGAATCGCGTTCACGAATACGAAATGCGGAGGGGCGGCACCGCACAAGGACGGTTGTGCGCCGACAGGATGATCCCATGACAATCGCAAGACATCGCTTTCAACCTGGCCTCGTCCATGACGACGACCCCCGCCCTGCGACATCCAATCACTCCGTCGCGCATCATACTCCCGAGAGCGACCGTAACGCCGGCGCGCCGGACCGCGAGAGCATTGGCTATGTAACTGTGCGTGAAAGGTACCTCGCGAGACCCGAGCCTGTCGCTGGCAACCAGGAGCCACCGCGCGAGGCGCTGGTGCAGCGTGTGCCTGGAATTGCAGGCTGATAGTTGCGAACTGTGAATCAGGATCGCCTGAACATAGCCTAAAAGCATCTTTTCAAGCTCGACGTCCTTCTTGATCAAAGAAATCAGCTGATCGGAGTGGATCCGAAGCGCTTGGCTCGGCACTCTCACGCTGCAGCGGTGCGGTGAAACGTGCATGCCCAGTACCAACGGCACGCCGACAAAATCCTTCATCCCGAGCGTATGGATCTCGACCGGCAGGCAGTCGCCCGCACGGGTCGTGACAGAACACCCGCCGGACTCGATGAAGTAGGCATGGCGAAGAGGAGTGCCGCGATCGTAGAGAATTTGCCCTTTGTTCAGAGACACCGTCTCGCAGCTTTCGAGCAAACGGCACTGCGATGAAGCCGACAGTCGGGAGACGAGTTCGTTGCGGCTAGTACCGCAGAAGGGCTCGTCCAAACCAAGCCGCTTCGGGTTGAATTCGTTTTCGATCAACCGCAGCGGCGATGAAGAATGTTCCATGTCAAGCCCAATTCTAGACCGCTACAATGATTACCTGTACGATGGGATGGATGGAGCGATCCTGGGAGTCAGGGTGACCGATAGAACTGTCGGGAAAAACCTGACAAGAACCAGAAATATCGGGGAAGTGCCAGCACGTGGGCGTTTTGCTGTCTCATTTGATACCCACCCGCAAGGAGGCGCCCACCTCAATCTCCCGGCGCGCAGCCCGCCGCCCCTTGATCCTCGTCTTCATCGCGGCAGCGATGCCTCTTGCGCTTTTTGCGGGTTGGGTCGTTTTCCTGAACGCGCAGCAGCAGCGCAGGGGCTCTCAGGCTGCCGCCGTGGAGACGCTCGATAGCGTCGTCAACCGGCTTGCCTCCGAGATCAGCCTCCAGCTCGAGATCGCCGAGACCGTCGCGGCTTCCGCAACACTCGACAAGCCGGACCTTGACGCGTTCTATCGAGAAGCGACGCGTGTCAACGAAGCACGTCCTCTTTGGCAGACGATTCAGCTCGTCGATCCTGACGGGAATCAGGTGCTTGATGTCAGCCGTCCACTCGGAGATGGGATGCGCGCCACCGCCGACCGAGAGAATTTCGAACAGATCCTGAAAACGAGAAAGCCGGCGATCGGCGGAATTGGGCCACGTGGTCCCATCACCGGCAAACGCGTGGTGGCCGTCAGGGCCCCCGTTGAGCGCGATGGGCAATTGAAGTTTGTACTCACGGTGGCCCTGGTGCCCGATGCAATAAGCCAGATTTTGAAGAGCGCAGGAGCCCCGGCCGGCTGGGTGGGTTTCGTGGTCGATGCCAAGGGGAACATCGTCGCCCGCACCTTCGGTGAACAATCCGAACTCGGACAATCTGCCAGCGCTACGGTCCGCCAGGCGATAGCCTCAGCGCCAGAGGGAAGCTACGTCAACACCACGCCTGCCGGCGAACAAGTCGACTCGATCTACAAAGTCATACCCGGAACCAGCGGATGGTCGGTCCATTTCGGAATACCGACGCAGGAACTGAATGGTCCCGTCCAGCGCTCAGCCATTTTCCTTGCCGGGGGTGGGGTATTGAGCTTCGTGTTGGCTCTGACTTTGGCCTGGTACACCATACGCGACATTTCGCTTCGCCGGCGCGAGCAAGAGGCGCAGGCAGCATTGGCACTCAGCGCAAGTGAAGAGCGACGGAGGCTGACGATTGATGCCGCAGATCTCGGCGTGTTCAGCTGCGATTTTGCGAGCAGAGAAGCGATCGTGTCGCCCCGCGCCCGAGAGATGCTCCGGATAGACGGTTCGCGCTCCGAAGGAGATACGATCCTTCCGATCGATCGGATACTGAGCTGTATTGATCCCGCCGACCAGCGGAACTTTGAGGCTTCCTTGCTGAGTTGCCGTTCGGGAAACGTGGCGATTGCTGATTTCCGGACCGCTCCCCCTCACAGCCGGTGGCTGCGGGCCAGCGGGCGGCTGTCTCGCATCGATGATAAGAACTTGGACGTCGTGTATGGCGTCATTCTGGATATCGACGAGACCAAGCGAGCCGAGCTGGAGCGACAGCAACTGCTTCGACGTCTTTCCGAAGCGGAAGAAAATGAACGCCGTAGAATCGCAAGAGAGCTTCACGATCAGATCGGCCAGACGGTCACAGGTCTACTTCTCGGTCTGAAGAACCTGGAGCCGCTTCTGGGCACGAGCCCCAAACGCAAGCTTGGATTGGAGAGGCTCAATTGGCTGCAAGGACTCGCGAGAGGGATTGGGCGCGATATCCATCAAATCGCCTCTGACCTGCGCCCGACCGCCCTTGATGACCTGGGACTTTACAAGGCGCTGGAGGCATTCTGCGCGGAGATCCGGCGCCGGTTCGGGATCAGCGTTGATTTTCAGCCTCTGGGAAGAAGAGATCGTCTCGGCCAGGACGTCGAAATCGCGGTTTACCGCGCCGTCCAGGAGGCCGTGAACAACGTGGTCAAACACGCGCAAGCTCGAAACGTCAGCGTGGTCATCGACCGACGCACAGCTGAGCTTAGGATCGTCGTCGAAGACGACGGGAACGGCTTCGACTTTCAGGAATTCTCGCAGGGTGAGAGCCGCCACGCAAAATTGGGCCTGTCCGTCATCGAGGAGCGCCTCACGCTGCTCGGTGGATCTTTGGCGATTGAATCTGAACCCGGCCACGGCACCTCTCTTTTCATGAGAATACCGGTGCCAATAGAGGAGATGGGCTATGTGCCCGATCCGGATCACGTTGACTGACGATCATCCGCTTGTTCTGGCCGGAATGAAGGCGTTGCTTCAGGACGTGCATGACATCGAGATCGTCGGGGAAGCAACGGATGGACAGGCCGCCCTAGACATCATTCGCCAGGCCACACCGGACATTGCCATCCTGGACATTTCACTTCCCGGTATCAGTGGCCTCGAAGTTGCTCGTACCCTAGCGACGCAGCTTCCTCAAGTTCGTCTTCTGGCGCTGACCGTGCACGAGGATCACGCCTACGTTCAGCCGATGCTGCAAGCGGGAGCTCGCGGCTATCTGCTGAAGCGCTCTGCGGCCGACGAACTCGAGCGCGCAGTTCGCGCGATCGCTGGAGGTGGTTTGTATCTGGATCCAGCAATAGCGGAGAAAGCACTTCCATCCGCGCAGGGCGCCCACTCGTCTTCCGGCGCTTCCACAGCCGGCGAGCTGACACCGCGCGAGAGTGAGGTCCTCAGATTCATCGCACAGGGCTTCAGCAACAAGGAAATTGCCACTCAGCTAAGCATCAGCATCAAGACCGTCGAAACTTACAAGGCCAGGGCGGTCGAAAAGCTCGGACTGTTCACGCGTGCCGACATAGTGCGCTACGGCGTGGCCCTTGGCTGGTTGTGCCATTCGGGAAAGAGTGCGGATCAAGTTTGAGCGGGAAGTAGGTGGGCCAAACGGCCCTGCGTGGCTTGCGGACGTCAGGATTATCCCGACAAGCCCCGCTCATCTCCTGACTGCCCGATGGGACGCCGTCCACTATCTTGCGTGAAGCGGACGAGAGAACCAACGCGGGTCGCCGGCCGGAACACCGTTCTTTCCGGCTTCTGCACTCCGCACCTTGTTGGATCGGATCAGGTTTGTGTGGAGGCACACATGAGAAATGTACTTTTTCGAGGACGTGCCGGTCGCCAGCTCTTTGCACAGTATCAGAAACTGCCCGGGCTCGCCACTCGGACGAGCTCGCGGCTAGATGCCCGCACGGCGAGAACCGCTGGCATTTGCCTCGCTTGCATCTATCTCACCTGCCTTCTGTTCTCGGCATACGCGATTGCTTGACGGCAATAGGCGTGTGGCAACCAAAATCGAGGAATGACGAAGTCAGATTCGTCGCCCCGATCCTTTGCAGGAACTCGCTCGATCATGGATACAGTCGTGGTGCTCCTGGTCCTCGGTATGTTGTTCACGGCTCTTTGTATCGCGGCGCTGGAGATCGCGGCACGTCGATTTTCCCGGACTCTTGAGCGTCAGCTTCCGATGTAACGTGCGGCGCACCGATCTCCTGCGCAAAGATTGCTCTTATGCAAGGTGAGGGCCGCCTCGATCGACGGCCCTCCAAGTTTGCGTTTATCGGCAGACACGCACGTGCTTGACGATACGCCGACCATGATAGCCGCGCTTGACTACGGTCCGCACGGTGCAGACCCTCCGATGATGATGATAGTGATAGCCAGCCTGCATCGTCTCGGATGTTGCCGCGGCCCCGACAGGTGGCGCCATCATCGCATTGGCAGGAACCAAGAACTGAGTGCCCGCAAGCATAGCAGCGGCCGCAAATCCATAGGCGATTTTCTTCATAGTTCTTCCTTGTTGTACGCCCCCTCCGCACTTCTAGGTCGGTCCAATGAATGCGGAGTGAACGACGATACTGACAATCGTCGTCGCGATCTTTCGCCGCAGATGCAAAACCGACAGCTGACTCGGTCGCGGAGACGGGTTGGGATTGAGGCGCATCTCAGTCCGCTTACATGTCCCGCAGGAACTGCCGAAGTTGCTTTTGATTATTCACGTTTCAAAAGTTGCCATCTCGAACGCACTGCCCTCAATGAGTAGAGCGAGCAGCGGCCTTAATGGAAGGGAGTGAACAGGCACTCTCGCCAGAGCACAAGGGAGCCTGTCGTGCTTTCGCTGATGGATATCGCTGCCGTTCTGCTTACATTGTGTGCCGTCTTCGGCTGGCTCAATCACAAGTTCCTGCCGCTCTCCCGCAGCGTAGGTCTTCTCGTGATGAGCGTCCTGACGTCACTGCTCCTGATCGGCTTGGATGCGGCGTTTCCCACGATTCAACTATTAGACCAGCTTGCCAATGGGCTCCGGCAGATCGACTTTGCCGAAGTCGTGGTGAATGGGATGCTTGCATTTCTGCTGTTCGCCGGCGCGTTGCACGTAGATCTGGACACACTCAGAAGCCGCGCCATTCCGGTATTTATTCTGGCCGTCCTCGGCACCTCAATTTCAACCGTCCTCGTAGGCCTGATGTTCTGGTTCATCTGCGGCCTTTTGAACCTACCCGTATCTTTGGCTTGGGCATTCGTGTTCGGCGCACTGATCAGCCCGACTGACCCCGTTGCTGTCCTGAGTACGCTTCGCAACACCAAAGTGCCCAAAGAGCTACAGATCGAGACGGAAGGCGAGGCATTGTTCAACGACGGCGTCGGGATTGTTCTGTTCACGATCATGCTTCGCTTTGCGAGCACCGGAGACGGCGGTCAGGTTTCGGCCGCCGATGTCGCTGAGTTACTCGTTCGCGAAGCTGGTGGAGGAATAATGTTGGGCTTGTTGACTGGCTATGTTGCGTATCGCGCGATGCGGCTCATCGACGACTACGCCATCGAGGTGCTGATCTCGCTTGCCCTCGTCACTGGAACCTACGCACTTGCGCTGCATCTGCACGTCAGTGGCCCGCTCTCCATGGTCGCCGCGGGCCTACTCATCGGCGACCGAGGACCTCGATACGCAATGAGTGAGCGGACACAAGGATATCTGTTCGCGCTCTGGATCCTCATCGACGAAATTCTCAATTCGGTCCTTTTTCTGCTCATCGGGCTGGAGACCTTGATACTGCGCTTCGACCCTCGCAGCCTCGGTCTGGCAGCAGCGACGGTGCCAGTCGTTCTTTTCGCCCGCTTTGTTTCTGTTTCGGTTCAACCATTTCTATTCGGATGGACTCGGCTGCTCTCCTTGCGCAACGCGCCCTTTCTCACCTGGGCGGGCGTTCGAGGCGGGATTTCAGTTGCACTCGCCCTATCAATGCCGGACAGCCCGGCCAAGGCCGCCATCCTCGCCTCAACCTATGCGGTCGTCCTGTTCAGCATCATCATTCAAGGCTCGACTCTAGGCTGGGTGGCAAAGCGGACTGTCGGACAATAGGTCTCGTCTCCAATGACCCTTCAAGCGCAGGCGACAAGCGTCTCATTTTTGCACTGATCAATCCTCATAGCTGTCGATGACCGCATCTGCGATCACGCGTTTGGTCAGGACGCCGACGATAGCCTTAACGCGCGGGCGCGAGGCAGAGCGGACAACAATTGCTGCGCCGGCCCGATGGCGCTTCAACCTGGCAAACACCAAGCTTAGATGGTCCTGATCGCGGCAAATGACCATCCGCCGCTCGACGAATTGCTCGACCATGAGAGCTGGATTCGATTGCGACTCCGCCCATAATCCGGAACGTGGCGGGATCAGCCCGACAATCCGGCCTTCGCGCTCAACCACGATAGGAAGTGCGTCATCGATATCTTCCGCAGCCATGGCCTGCTTTAGTGTCGTTCCTACTCCGGCGACGATAAAGCGCCTTTCCATGATGTCCTGGGCCTGCTTCACCAGATAGAGGTTTATATGCCGCTCCTTTGGAATGCGGTGACCGCGGTGGCGCAGCTTGACCGTGTAGATCGTCTCGTTGACGAGTGCACGCCTGACGCCTGCAGCCAACGCCACCGCAACGATCACCGGAACGATGATTGCGTAATCGCGGGTCATCTCGAAGACCATCACGATCGCCGTCATGACGCCGCCCGTACCTGCACCGACGATGGCCGCCATTCCAATGATCGCGGCCGAAGATGGCGTTAGCCCTGAATGAGGCAGGATTGAATTGGTTGCAGCGGCAAAGGCGGCCCCCAGCGTGGCGCCAAGGTATAGTGATGGCGAGAAGATCCCGCCCGACGCCCCGCAGCCGAGGCTGACCGTCGTTGCCAACAGCTTCAGCACAAACAGCAGGGCCAGTAACCCCGCCGCCGTCATCTTGTGGTCCAGTATCTCCTGAATGACGGAGTAGCCCACTCCGTCGACGTAGGAGTGGCCAAAGGCATTGGTGAGCACCAGCATCGTCAGGCCGATTGACGACATGCCGATGATATTTTGAACATACTCGTTGCCAGACAGCTTCGGAAACCCGTCTTCCATGAAGACGAGCAGACGGATAAACGCCCAGGCTGCCGCTCCAGACAACAGGCCAAGCAGGACGAATGCGAGAGCTTCCTGCGCATTGAAGGATGCAACCATGCTGAATTGCACATCCGGAACCGAAAAGGCCGGGTCCGGACCGATCAGGATGCGCCCGATCGTCGTCGCAGCCCCCGTGGCCACGACGACTGGAAGGAATGTCCGGTTTGAAACTTCCGGCAGAAGAATTTCCAGAGCAAACAGCACGCCGCCCAGCGGAGTATTGAAGGTCGCGGCGACGCCCGCGCCCGCGCCCGCGGACAGCAGCGTGATCCTCTGCCGGGTCGAGAGCCCGATGAATTGAGCAAAGGCTGAGCCCAGGGCTGAGCCTATCTGAATGATAGGGCCTTCGCGCCCGACGGCGGCGCCGCTTCCGATCGATATTGCGGACGCCAGCGCCTTTATCAAAGCTACCGAACCCCGAATTTTGCCGCGCTTGTAGAATATGGCGTCCATCACTTCGGGTACGCCATGTCCCTTTGCTTCTGGAGCGAACCGCCGGACGAGAAAGACGACGATGAGGCCGCCGATCACAGGCGCAAGAAGAACAAAGTCGCCGAAAGGACTGGGGCCCTCACTGACGTTTGCGTCGTAAACGACGCTCAGCCTGCCATTGTAAGACAAGTTGTGCATGAGGCCGATTAGCGCGCGAAAGCCGACGGCGCCAAGTCCGGTCATGACGCCAATGACCAAGGCGAGCGCGCAAAGCACGAGAAGGCTGACCTTCCGCTCTTCAGCAAACGGCTTGATGCTGCTGCCGATCAGGGCTTTTCGCGTGCCGTAAGTCAGGACCGAGGGCATTTGACCACTATTGCGCACAGACACCGATATGAACTCTGGTTCCGAAAGGCAGTTCCTTCCAAGAGGCATGGCGACAATCCGCGCCCACCGAGCCCCCACGTCACCGCCATTGGACGCCCTTAGTGGTTGTCCGTCGATTCATGTCCCCGCCCAGCGGTAGTCAGGAAGCTCCAGTTCGTCGGCGATGTCCCGCCCAATTGCGAGCCTCGCCAGTCCCGGGATCGAGAAACTTCTGACCACGACGTTGCGGAAGAGCATTCCCACACGCGTTCTCGGCGCCAGGGCCCCGGCAAAGCGCTCCGCACCTCGCTGTTTCCGGCCTATATAGCTCTTCAGCCGCGCCTCGTATCCCGCAAACGCCTCCAAACATCGTCCACTGGACATGGCGAGTTCACCGGCCAAGACATAAGCTGAAATCATCGCCAGCGCCGATCCCTGCCCTGCCAGGAGCGAGACGCAGAAAGCCGCATCACCAATGAGCGCCACCCGACCTCGTGACCAGTTCGGCATCCTGATCTGACTGACGGTGTCGAAATAGAGTTCACCGGCGCGCTCCAGTTCGACGAGCATCTGATCGCACTCCCAGCCATCTCCGCCATAGACTTCATGAAGGAGCGCCTTTTGCGAGATCGGCGTTTCCGGAAAAACTGAGTGATGCTCGGCAAATACCAAGAGAAACAAGGTGCGATCGTCACGCAGCGTGAAGCGGCCTACCATGCGGCCCGGCTGACCGTAGATCAGGTACACATCCTCGTCGCGCGGTCGATAGCCGTGAGCTTCGAATGCAGCCACGATATACCCCAGACGCCGCTCGAACTGAGCCTGTGGTCCAAAGACCCGACTGCGCACGGCTGAATGCAGGCCGTCTGCCCCGACGAGAAGGTCGAACCTGCGCCTGCCGCCGTGCTTCAGTTGGACTTCGACGCAATCTGGTTTCTCTTCGACGAGAATGATCTCGTCTCCGAAAATGGCTTCGACGCCGCTGGTCCGTTCGAACAGCATGCGCGAGAGGTCACTGCGCTGAAGAGTAACGTATCGTCCATTCGTCAACTCGGAGAAGACGTCGGTACCGAAGCCGGCCAGCCGACGGCCAGCTTCATCTACGATCCGAAGCTCTCTGGCGTAGTAGCCGTCGCGATTGATCTCCGGCATCAATCCCATCCGTTCAGCGATGGTGTAGCCCAGCCCCCAAAAGTCGATGACATAGCCTCCGCTCCGTAGAGCGGAGGCGCGCTCGAGGAGCGTCGGCTGGAAGCCGGCTGCTTTCAACCAATAGGCAAGCGTGGGTCCGGCAATTCCAACCCCGGAGATTAGAACGCTGTTCATGCCATCTCCTCAGAAGCGAACGACGATCAGCAACACGATGCCCGAGCTCGCTCTAGTGCTTCGGCGGTCTTCGGACGAGAATTATTCGTTTGCCTACAAGAACATTTGAGGCCGCAACAGAGTATTACATACATCGCGACGCGATCGCCGCGATGATGTTCCGAGTGGTCTCGCCAGCGCAACTTCAATGTCGAGCTTCGGAATCTGGACTGTTCCGACAAAGGAGACGAATTGGAAGACAAATTGACTGTTCATGTGAGGCATATCGAGCGCACCCTCCGTGTAAGCGCAATGGCTCTATTTCTCGCCCTCTCGGTCTGGCTGCTTCGCGACATACTGTTGCTCTTGTTCAGCGCCGTGGTCATCGCTTGCGTTTTGCGGGGTGCCAGCAACGCGGTCCGTCGCGTAACGCGCCTTGGGCCGTACACGTCCTTGATTTTCGTCATTCTCGTGACAGGCCTCGCACTCGGTGCGCTACTGTGGTGGAGGGGCAGCGCCATTTTCAATCAAGCCGACGAGATCAGCCAGCAACTGAGAACCCAGCTGGCACGGATATGGGGCGAACTGCAAAACAACCCGTGGGGCTCGATTTTGGCTCAACAGCTGCAGATCGCCGGAAAGTCTCTGCGCACCGGCCTGACCGGCTACGTCACAGGCGTCGTTGGCTCCGTTCTCGGCATAGGTGGCACTCTCGTCGTGACGGCGGCGACAGCGATATTCCTCGCTGCGTCGCCCCAATTGTACCTCGAAGGCGCGCTTCGTTTGCTTCCAACGGCCTGGCGACCTCGCGGCCGAGAAGTTGCCGGAGAGCTCGGTGCTACGCTTAGGCTCTGGTTTCTTGGTCAACTCGTCGACATGCTGATCGTTGGTCTGCTCCTCGGATTTGGCCTTCTCCTCATCGGTTCGCCCTTGCCACTATCACTGGCCCTACTGGCGGCCCTTCTGAACTTCGTGCCATACATCGGGGCACTTGCCGGCGCAGTGCCGGCGATCCTTGTGGCTCTGGCACAGTCTCCTGCCCTTGCCGCTTGGGTCGGGCTCTTGTTTTTGACGATCCAGCTGTTGGAAGGAAATGTTATCGCACCATGGATCCAGAAACGAACGGTCTCGCTGCCACCCGCACTCACGATCCTTTCCCAAACGATCCTTGGCACTCTCTTTGGTTTGATCGGGCTGATCGTTGCCACGCCCTTGATCGCTGTCCTGCTCGTTGCTGTCCGCATGATCTACGTCGAAGGCTTCCTGGAGCGCGAAAGTAAACAGGCTGCCTAGTTCAGGAATACTACTGAAAAGGTACGGAGGCGATGGAGTTGGTACGGTGTCGTACACTCGTGTGTCTGACCAGCAATCGGCGCGACATAGTGTCCCGAACCCTTGACTCCAGAAACCAAGATTGCAGGCTGATGTTGAGACGGCATTCTGAAATTACAGGAGCCACAGATGCGGAGACTCACACTTGCCCTTTCTCTCACCGGCCTGATCGCGATATCTCCTATCAGCAGTACCCAGGCTGCGCCCCTGACACCGCTCTCGGCAGCCGCGAGCCCGACGGAGCACACGTCGACAGTGCAGGATAGTCTCACGCAGGTTCGCTGGCGCGGCGGCTGGGGAATCGGCGCGGGACTGCTGGCAGGAGCGCTGATCGGCTCCGCCATTGCGACCCCGTATTATGAGGAATATCCGCCGTACTATGGTTACACATACCCATACGGCTACGGTGGGTACTATCCGGCTTACACCTACACACCTTACTGGGGTGGCTATGGTTGGAGACCGCGGCCATACGCCTGGGGCCCGCGCCCCTGGCGCGATAGCTACGGCTGGTCCTCGCCGAGACCGTGGGGATATACCGTCCGGCGCGCACATCCCTGGCGTCATAGCTACGGCTGGGCGCCAAGGTACCACCGGCATCATCATCACGGCGTCGTCCGCGCTCATCATAGGTGGTGATGCGCCGCAGTTGGAGCGAAGTGCCCGGCGCATTCAGTCATAGGAGAGATGCGCTGGGCAACAGGCACTTTGTTGGAAATTACTTTATGGCTGAATTTGCTCCGAGTTGGCAGGCGCTCATCCACACCGCAGTGGCCGCTGTGCTCTCGTATTTCGTGATCATCATTCTGATCCGCGCCTTCGGTCAGCGCGCGCTGGCAAAATGGAATGCCTTCGGATTCATAGTCACCATCGCGCTCGGGTCTGCGATGGCAACGGGCATCTTATCGGCACGCGTTTCAATCCTGCAAAGTACCCTGGCATTTGCTCTTCTCCTGGGATTGCAGCTGATGTTCGCCACCATCTACACCCGCTGGCCGCGCCTTCGGGTCATATTCAACCCTCCCCCAGAGCTTGTCTTTCGTCACGGCAAATTCATCGCTTCAAAAATGAAGAGACACCGGATTGCGGAGCAGGATGTCCGTGCCGCGGTGCGCTCGCGGGGGATCGATCGCATTGAAGACGTTGATGCGGTCGTGCTCGAATCCAATGGTTCTCTCAGTGTTCTCAAGTCGGTTCATTCAGGCGCTTCAGCACTGCTAGACGTCAGGGACGATGAACGGCCCTCATGATGGTCAATCCGCACCACCACTTTGGCAGTTCAGTCGGGCGGACCAAAACCGTTTGAAAGCGCAAAGGCCACCAGGAGTCCGAAAACGACCAGTACTCCCGTGAGTTTGCGATCGCCCTCGACGGCCTCGGGGATCATCGTATTGACGACCATCGTCAGCAGTGCGCCCGCTGCAACCGCGTCGACCGTCGCCACAACTGCCGGCGGCGCGCCGCCCAGAAACGCAGCACCAGCCATTGATGCCAACCCGGAAAGCACCGCAATAGCGCTCCACAATCCGAAAATGTAGCCGGCCGACCTTCCGGCAGATCGCATTCCAAGCGCGCTGGACAGCCCTTCGGGAAAATTCGAGAGGAAAATTGCGGCGAGCATGGCGATGCTGACGCCTCGGCCGCTGAGTAGCCCGAGGCCGAGGACAACACTTTCGGGAATTCCATCCAGTAGTGAGCCGATGGCTATGGCGAGGCCACCTCCTTCGCCCGCCTTTCTCTGCTCGTTGCCGGAATGTTTACGGCAATGGCCGCCTTGCTGGGAGACGATCCAGTCGGCGACAGCGTAAGAGACCGATCCAGCGAGTGCGCCCCCCACGATTGGCCAAATACCGCCCTCACCGAAGCCATCCTCCAGCAGATCGTAAGTCACGGCCGATATGAGAACTCCGCAACCAAACGACATGATTCCGGCGGCAACAGTTCGGGGCATCTTCAGCAGAAAGGCTACTGCAGCACCTGCGATCAGCGACGAGGCTCCCAACAGTCCCCACAAGCCGGCGGTGAGCGCTAGGGACATCGAGGAATCAAGCCTCTCGCGTTGGCGGAGCCACCACTGGACGTCCCGCGACCGTCGACCGCTCGCCGGCCTGTTCGACGCCACTCCGAACGCAACGCCACCTGAACAGCCGCGTTCCTAAGCAGATCTGGCTGAAGCGCACCTAAGAAGCAGGCGGGGCGCCGAGACGAGCATCGGCCGAGATCCGCAAAGCTGGCATTCCCACAACGTCATAAGTTGCGGACGCCACGGAGATTCCCTCTTGATCAAGGCCCGATAAGATCTCCCGGCTGATTGCGTCTTTCAGCTCGCGAACACCGTGCACGGGAGCAAGAAAGCGAAGCGTCAGCTCAAGCCAATTGTCGGTCAAGCGCCAGTAAACGCGGGGCTCAAAGTCCGACATTGTGTGACCATAGACGCGCTTCATCTCGTCGGAGAACTCTTCGGCCCTCGACCTAAAACCTGCGGTATGTGCCTGCGCAGCATCGACCAGCAACTGCTCAACCTTTGCTCGGTCATCCTGGTACCGCACCGGCAGTTTAATCTCATCCCAAATGAACGGGAATTCGCGGGTGTAGTTGTAGACCGGCTCGTCGAACACCTTGCTGTTCGACACAGTCACTATGCGCCCGAGGCGAACAGGTAATCCACCACCCAGATGGCGAACATCTTCTCTGAAAAGAGGCTTTTCCATCCGGCCCAGATTGCAATCACCGGAAACGCAAGCGCAATGGTTTCAGCGATGATGTCCCCGAGAGTACATCCGGCTCCGCAGTGCATGGCACCTTTTGCCACCATGACAGGGAAAGGAGTGCCCTTCTTGCTATCGGAGTGCTCATTTATCTCAGCCGCATCACGCGCTGCAAGCCGCCCAAATTGGTAGTACATCCACAAGGTCAGTACGGTGCCGAACAGACCGTTGACTGGCCAGACGACATTCATGATCCACATGCGCTGTGGATGCCGGATCAGGTCGATCGCGATTACGATCGCGCAGACAAGTCCGACGGCCAGACTAGCCAGCGCCATATCTCTAAGCCAAATTGGAATCATGGCTCCTCCGTTGCTCGGAGAAGCAAACGTTCTGAAGATCGCTTTCGTTCAAATCGAGCCTCGGAGTTGGGCAGGATCAAGAGCTTTATCGCGAGCGAGCTCTCTGCAGAAGTCGTATTCGATGTTCAACTCCGCAGACGGCGGCCGATCTGCCTATCATACTCGCGCTGTATCAATCCAGAGCACGAACAGGCAAAATGCTCCAGTCGAGCCCGGTCGACCAGAGCTATCGCTGCTCGGGTGTTGCGGATGATGCCGGCCTGTTCGAACGTCTCGAGACATTCGCTGACACTGGCCCGACGAATCCCGAGTAATTGAGCTAAAACAGCATGCGTGATCGACAGTTCTCCAGAGTCCATTGCGTTTGCCGCGACCAGAAGCCAGCGGGCAAGTCGCTGCTTGACGGAATGGAGCGAGTTGCAGGCTCCCACCTGTGACGTTTGAAACAAGACAAGATTGATGTAGGAGAGGATCACTCCACGAAGGACCCCAAGATCGTCAAGCGCGGCGAGAAAGGCCGGCGTCGGAATTCGCAGTGCCGTTCCGCCCACCTGAACGACCCGACGGTGCGGCGGCATCGGATCCTCCGGCGCCAAAACGCAGGGGGCGCCGATCATTCCCTCGGAGCCAACCAGCCAAGCCTCGACGAAGCGCCCGTCATCGACCTTCGCCGAGACCGATACCAGACCGCTGCCAAGAAAGTAGACATATTCCATCGGCAAGCGCCAATGGTGAAGGACCTGACGCGGCTTGAGTTCGACATCCATCCCGATCGACCGGAGCACTGTCAGCTCCATTTCTGGGATGCAGCGCAGCAGCTTGTTACGTGCTGCCAAGGGGCGAACGCGGCCTTCAGGTGCAGTCGATGTCGGAACTAGGCCTGTCGCCTGACCGTCCTGCATTGCTGTGCTCCCCGCACCCCGGGATCGATCGGAACCGTCCACAGGTCTGCGAAGAATACGCATCGGGTCATCGGCGGTTCCTTTTTCAGGATTACAACTATTGTCCGTGTCCATCACCCCGGTTTGAGGCCTTCTGCTCGAACCGAAGGGCTGCTCGGACCAATGCCAAATGGCTTAATCCCTGCGGGAAGTTGCCGGCAAGGCGTCGATTACGAACGCTGAACTCCTCGGCCAGAAGTCCCAGTTCGTTTCGCGCCCGCAAGAGGTGCTCAAGGGTGCGCTCCGCTTCCACCCGCCTGCCTTGCATAAGCTGACATTCCGCAAGCCATCCGCTGCATGTGAGGAATGCTCCCTCACGAATCCCATCCGACGTCCTGCGGTGGACGTAGCCCTCATGTACGAGCTCGCGCTCGATCGTCGCGATGGTCTTGTCGATGCGACGGTCCGTGATTGGTAAAAAACCCACAAGCGGAAGATTGAGCAAACTCGGATCCACTCCGTCAGATCCGTAACACTCCACGAACGCCTGTCGTTCAGAGTCGAACGCCTTCTCGCATATTTCGCGATGCATCCGGTCCCGAAGTCCATTCATTCGCCTAACAAAGCCGCCGTCTGTAGATTGGTAGAGATCCCCACGGCGGACGAACCGATCCACCGCGGCCCATGCAGAGACTTTGGAATAGGTGTAGTGCTGCGGATTCCCTCTCGATTCCCACAGACCGTGGTCGGGCTCGTTCCAGACCCGCTCGACGTGAGCGATCACGGCCGCAACCAGATTGCCTTCACGGTCGGTCGGGGCAATGCCTGCCTTCGCCGCCGCAGCCACCGCATCCAGCAGTTCGCCGTAGACGTCGAGCTGCCGTTGGGCGGCGGCGGCGTTGCCAATTCGGACCGGCCTCGCTCCTCTATAACCGGGTAGCCAGGATGCGGTCCACTCCTCCAACCGCCGCGAGCCGTCCACCCGGTACATGATCCTGATCTTCTCGGGTTCGCCACCAGCGGCCCGGAGAAGCCAGTCGCGGAATGCCTTGGCTTTCTCGTGATACCCCGCGTCGAGCAGAGCGGTTATCGTAAACGCCGCATCACGCAACCAGCAATAGCGGTAATCCCAGTTCAGGTCCTCGGCGGGCGCCTCTGGAAGCGAGGTAGTCGGAGCGGCAATGATGCCGCCTGTAGAGCGATAGATCATCGCCTTAAGGGTCAGGAGCGAGCGCCTGACGGCCTCGGGCCATCGCGTTTTGATCGTGAACTTCGCGATCCAGCTGCGCCAATATTCTTCTGTCGATCGCAGCGCTGCGTCCGCCGCAATCGGCGGAGGTGGTGCCGCAGTTGCGCTGCCATATCGCAGACAGAACGCGATCTCTTCGCCTTCACTCACCTCCACTTCCGAAACGATGCACGTGCCCCGCTGCGAAACCCGCGTCGGCGCGTGTAGAACGACAACATCGGGACCCACGAACGCCACGGCTCGATCGTGACCGATTTCCAGGGCAGGTCTCAACGACCCGTAGTCGAAGCGAAGATCCAGCTCGCTGCGCAAGCTGACCATCCCGGCAAGGCCCCGAACAATCCGGATTACGGCAGAGGCGTCGTTCTCAACCGGCATGAAATCAATCAGCCGGACATGGCCCGTTGTCAGCACGAAATCCGTCTCCAGGACGAGGGTATCGTCTCGATACCGACGGCTGGATGAAGTGATGGCATCGACCGGTGCGAGCTTCCACCATCCGTGTGAGCTCGTACCGAGTAGCGCCGCAAAGCACGCATCCGAATCGAAGCGCGGCCAACACAGCCAATCGATCGAGCCGTCACGGTGAACAAGGGCCGCCGTCTGGCCGTCTCCGATCAGGCCGTAGTCCTCGATGAGCTTCACCGCCACGGGAAGCACTCATCCAAACCGCACATTGCGTTCACGCCTGCGAGAGGCGCGCCTCTGTGCAGTCAGAGCCAGTGCAACCGCCCCCAGCAGCGCCGCCAATGGAGCAAGTCGCAGCATGCTCGCAGACCCGACGAACGCTCTGTTGGTCGCTTCCGAATCGAAGCTGCCCCTCATACGATGGAGACCATGCAGCGGCCGGTCGAGATTGTCCGGCCGGCTTCCGTCTATTGGGCGATCCGTCTGTTGACCGCTGATACAGGTTTGGGCGAGATAGCGGTCCAGCAGCCCTGGCAGGATCATGTTGCCGAAAATGACCTTGAGAGTGCTGAAACCGATCCAATACTCCCTGGCGGGCGTTTGAGCCGCATCATATACGACATTCGCGATCACCTCGGGCTCAACCACGGGCGCCACCGGACGGGGGGAATGAGACATATGCGCCCTTGCCCAATCGAACTGCGGTGTATTCACCGCCGGCAGCTGAAGCATCACGAGGTTGATCCTGCTCTGCTCGTGCCTTAGCTCGCTCCGGAGCGAATCGGTGAAGCCGCGAATGGCGTGCTTGGCACCGCAATAGGCCGACTGCAGCGGGATCCCACGATAGGCCAGCGCCGATCCGATCTGGATGATCGTGCCCCTATTGGCGGGCCGCATGTGGCCCAGAGCCGCCATCGTGCCGTGCACGAACCCGAGATAGGTGACATCGGTGACGCGGCGAAATTCATCCGGCGTCATGCGCCAGACCGGCGAAAACACCGTCACCATAGCATCATTGATCCATATATCGATCGGACCGAGCGTCGACGCAATACGATCTGCGGCCGCGAAGACAGCGCTGGCATCCGCAACGTCGAGAGGCATCACGACAGCCCGTCCGCCCACGCCCTCGATCTCGCGCCGCACCTCTTCGAGAGCGTCCGCATCTCGGGCGATCAGACCGATGGCGTAACCGGCGCGGCCGAAACGATGGGCGATGGCCCGTCCAACCCCGGCCGATGCCCCGGTAATCACGACGACTGGGCGTGATCGGCCTGGTACCTCACGCCCGCTCTCTTCGCTTCGCATAGGTACACCTCTTCATTGCGGCACGGCCGGGTAGGCAATGGTCGAGAGTAGCGCCATCCCGGGTTGGCGCGAGTCCAGTCTGGTATGCTGGACGATGAGCGGCGCACTCGATTCAATCAGGAAGGCGTAGCTCGTGTCGCGTGGGACGGGCGCCGGATCCGTCAAGTCGTTGAAGCGCAGATGCAACGTCCGCCGAGCTGGCACCTTCACCCGGTAGGGGCCGACCGGATCTCTGTTCTCAAAAAACAGAGTGATCTGAACGTCGGCATCTTTCTCGCCAACGTTCAGAAAGCAAGCAGCTTCGTGAGACACGAGATCATGCGCATCGCTTACGCTGTCGCTTGGGATATAGCCTTCTGGGATGGCCCACAGCGTGCGTCCGATACTCTGCATTGTCATCGCTCCAGCTTGATCAACGCCAGCCCGGTCACTGGGTCGCGCTCCTTCTGAAGATGCGTGGGGCTTTCGGTTACGATCACCTCGAGGGTGGGACGCACCCAGCCCGATCCCAGATGGCCGGCGAGAGCCGTACCGTCGCGCCGGCCGACGACAAGATGAATGTGCACGGACGGTTCGCCCGAAGGCGAAACCGCGACATCACCGACAAGCGAGGCAACTTCTACCTGTTCGTCCACACGGTTCTCGAGGTAAGATTTACTTTCCCAATCGAAGTATTTCAGCATCAGACCGCTGAATGCTCCGATGCCGGTCACTTGCGCTGCAGAAAGCCGCTGCTCTGCCGCAAACGACTTGAGGCTTTCCATCGCCTCATCGCCGCTGTCGAGGACGACCGCAAAGGTTCGCTGCGGGCCGTCATTGAGAAGCTTGTGCCTCATCCTCATCCTCCTAGTTCAATCTGATCTCTCCCAGTCGGGACAGGGTACGGATTCGGTCTGCCGTGCGGCATGCAATTGCCTGGATCGTGAGGGAAGGATTCGCGCCGCCCACGGTGGGAAAAACGGAGCCATCGCAGATCCACAGATTGGGGATGTCCCAGCTGCGGCAATCTGCGTTGACAACGCTGCTGTCCGGTCGATCGCCCATCCGGGCCGTTCCATTGAGGTGACAGGTGTCGTCTTCCTGGACCCAAATGTTTCTGGTGCCAATTGCGCCCAGAGCTCGGCTCATGAAGGCGATCGAATGATTGATCAGGCGCTTGTCATTGTCGCACCAGGAATAGGTCACGCGCGGAATTCTGAGCCCGTACTGATCTAGTTCGTCCGCCAGAGTGACGCGGTTGTTTTCTTGGGGCAGCATCTCGCCCACGATTTTCAAGCCGACAACGTGATTGTAGCGCTTCATCTCCTCGACCAGCCGTGCTCCCCACAGACCGTGCGCCGTTGCCTGTGTGTTGGCCCAGAGCTGCGGCAAAGGGCCTTGGCTCATGTAGGCGTAACCGCCAAAGAAGTCCTTCCCTTCGTCCTCGTAATTCCAGTGCTCGGTGATTGCCAGGGACGGAGGTCCCTTGTACGAGCGAACTTCTTCGTCCATCTCGCCCCACACGGCCTGGTTTGCCTGTGCCATGAGGTTCTTGCCAACAAGTCCGGTACTGTTTGCCAGGCCGTCAGGAAACTTGTTGTTTGCCGAATTCAGCAAGAGCCTCGGCGTCTCGATCGCATAGCCAGCCACCACCACGTTGCGTGCCTTTTGGAAGTGCCACTTGTTTTGACGGTGATAATGGACACCGGCGGCGAGGCCATTCGCGTCGGTCTCGATCCGGCCGACCATGGCGAGATCGCGAATCTCGGCGCCGGCAGACAGAGCGCGCGGAATCCAGGTCACAAGGGCACTTTGCTTAGCATTGGTCGAGCAACCGGTCACGCAGAAGCCGCGATAGACGCAGGGATGCGCGAGACCACGCGGCGCAGAGAGGGTTGCAAGCGGTGTTTCCGTCCAGGCAATACCGAGGGCTTCACAGCCGCGCGCGAGCGCGCGGGCTGCAGCGTTGAGCGGATGGGCGCGATAGGGATAGCGCGGACGCGGCGGCCCCCAAGGATAGCTGACAGGTCCGGATATTTTGAGGGCCTGCTCGACCTCCGTATAGTAAGCCCACATCTCGCGCCAATCGATGGGCCAGTCCGCACCGTATCCGAGTTTGGTCCTTGCTTTGAACCATTCCGGCCGGAACCGAAGCGACACCATTGCGAAATGCACCGTCGAGCCCCCAACGGCCTTGCCGCTGTTATTCCTTCCGAGCTGCAGGGGATTGTCGCCATCGACGATACGATCATCGGTCCAATAAAGCTTGGTTTGCTCGGACTCGTCGGAGGCGAAATCCTCCAAAGGGCGAAAGTAGGGTCCGGCATCCAGGGCAACCACCGAGAAGCCGTATTCGGCCAGTTTGCAGGCGAGTGTCGCACCGCCGGCGCCCGTCCCGACGATCACGAAGTCGACCGTTTCGTGGTCGGCATATCCTTTCATGCTCACCCAGCCGCCGGGCCGGAAGACGTCGGGCGCGCGACCGTGGCGTGCGCGGGGAGTGTGCCGGGGATCATCGGACATTGCGATTGACCCTCAGAGCGTCAGCCTCGCGACCCGGCTTTGCTTCGGCCGCCTCCCACGGATCCCGATCGTTGAAATCGAGGCGCACGTAGCCGCGCGGACTGGCCGGTCCGCCCCAGCCAATCTCGCTCCAGGAGATCGGGTGTGCGTAATACGCCAGAACGATGTCGCGCAGAAGTCGGTGCTTGAAAAAGGTTCTCGACGGCATGCCCGCCCATTCGGGTGATTTCAACTCCCCAGCTTCGCAGAAGCGCAGCAAAGAGTCTTGCTCGGGGTCATCGATTTCCGTGAAGCGATTCACATAGCGGGCCCGCGCCTCCGCATCGAGAGCTTTCAGCCCGGTTCGCCAAGCTTCGTCGTCGCGTGGCAGACCGGCGGTCCGATAACCGTCCATGACACCATCGTCGAGCTTTCGGTCAAGCAGCGCAGCAACGGGAATCGGCGATCTTGATGAAGGTTGCGGTACGACGCGGTCGGCGACAGCGGCGAGGGTTTCGAATTCTTCCCTGGTGAAAAAGCGCGGCTCGTCAGCTACCCTCAGGCGAGCTGCCACCACCTGCCGGGTCTTGTCATTCCAGGACGGGCTCCGCCATTTCGCAAGGACGTCGTAGCCAGGGTAAGGGTCCCCAGCGCGGCGCTCCGCCTTCCTGTCAAGCATCCCGCGCCTCTCTCATCAGTTCGAGCGCCGCGAGCCCCGCCAGTGCAAGGCCTGAAAAACTGGGGGGCGCCGGCAAGGGCGGTCCATTGAGAATGTTCTGGCTCCAGTTGCGCCAGCCTCCCATGTTTCGTGAGATTCCATACGCGTGGAAGCCAACGCCGATAAAACCCATTGCGGCAAGCAATCGCATCCACCATCGCGCGAGGCCGCGCGTCCGCCCTCCGCCGTTTAACACGGCACCGGCGAGCAAACCGGCCCCGATGGGCGGGATAGTGACGGGAACGGCCATGAAGGGGTTGTGAAAGGCACCGCGAAAATGGAGCAGACCTGCTTCTCCCGTGGTGCCGAGCAGGCCCAGCGCAGTTACGGTAGCGACCGTCTCGCCCGCAGGAAGGTTGAACACCCGGTGAGGTCGTTGACGTCCATTGGCGCGCACCCGTTCCGAGCAGAAGCCCAACAGCCCGGAAAGCAGAATAGCCATGGGAGCTCCGAGGGGGGCCCCGTAGAAGAAATTTTGCCAGCTAAACCCGCCCACCTTCTTCCTCACGTTGTAGATGTGAAAGCCGGTTCCAAGCAGGCCAGTGGCAGCTGCCAACAGATACGATGTATCGCGTGCCCTATGCGCGGCCGGACGCATGTCAGCCGTGCCGTGCAGGCTCATGGCCAGTGTCAGCCCGGCAACGACGAGCGGGGTGAACATCGCCTTGTTCTTGAACGACCCCCGGTAATGCTCAACGGCACTGTCTGCAAGCACCGATGCAGCCAGCGTACCCGCCGCTCGATTCAACCGCCGCGCCGCCATGACGGTCTCTGTCTCGCCCCATCTCAGACGCGAGGCCGGACGAGTTAACGACGATTGCACCCGTGCGCGCTCTGCTTTGCTTCCCGCGACGTGGGGGACACGGCGCGCTCTCTCAATTTCGGCTCGGTTAGATCGCATAGCGTGCAGCGTCCGCTTCCTTGAATATCAAACCATTCCCTGGTCGCGCCAGGTCGGGCTCGATCGCCCCATCACGTGGCGTCGGCGCGCCCTCGAAGAGCATGTGCTCGATGCGAACGTGGTCGTGAAACCATTCCAGGTGCCGCAGCCGCGGCGCCGCGCAAGCGGCGTGAAGATGCAGAGCGGGTGCGCAATGACCTGACAGGTCGATGTGGTGCGCCTCGCAAAGCGAGGCTATCTGCAGGAAACCCGTCACGCCGCCACACCGTGTAATATCCGCTTGCTGCACGTCGACGGCGCCGGATTCGAGCATCTCGCGCACATAGTCGGTCGTATAGGCATACTCGCCTGCAGCGACTTCCATGCCTGCCGGGGCACGGGCGCGAACCGCGCGCAGACCTTTGAGATCGTCGGATGACACCGGCTCCTCGATCCATTTGACGCCGTGCTGCCCGAATGCATCCGCAAGCTGAAGCGCCTGCTGCACCGAGTAGGCGCCGTTTGCATCGACGAAGAGATTGGCGCGCTCGCCAATCGCGCGGCATGCGACCTGCACGCGGTGAGGATCGAGGTCCGGCTCGGAGCCCACTTTCATCTTGACGTCCTTGCACCCTTCGTCGGCAACCCAGCTGCCGAGCTGCCGGGCCAGCTCGCCGTCAGAGTAAGTCGTGAAGCCTCCGCTTCCATAGATCGGCACAGTCGTACGGTAGCTTCCGAGCAATTGAACCAACGGCACATCCAGGAGCCGCGCCTTCAGATCGTAGAGAGCTAAATCGACGGCAGAGATCGCATTTGCAGCCAGACCGTCGCGACCCAGGTTGCGGACCGCGCGCTGCATCGCCCTCCAGACGGCCTGAGGTGCCAAGGCATCCTTGCCACGGACGATCGACGCGAGCTTGCCTGCGATCAGCGCGGCAATGCTGCGATCGGAATACGTGTAGCCGATCCCTGACTTGGCGCCGGCGGCGATTTCGACCACGACGAGAGTCGTGGAATTCCAACTCATGGTCCCGTCCGCCTCGGGCCTATCGGTTGGAACTTGGAAGGTGCGCGCTTTTACAGCATCGATGGAGAGATCGGCCATCATTCCTTCCCGGGTAGGACGGTCGTCAGCAGCTCCTTGGCGCTGTTCTTCAGAACGCTGCCAAGCTCCGGTTCGGAAGGAATCATTCTTATGAAGTTCTTGGCATCCTTCAGGGTGATGTGGGGCGGCAGGGGCGGCACGTTTGGATCCGTGTACGCCTCGAGCACGACGGGACGATCCGCCGACAGCGCTTCATCCCAGGCGGCACCGACGCGTTCCGGATTGTCGACAAAGATGCCTTTGAGGCCGATCAGCTCGGCGTAGCGGTGATACGGAAAGTCCGGAATACTCTGGGTCGATAGCGTCTTTCCTACCCCGAGCTGAATCCGCTCCTCCCACGTGACTTGATTGAGATCGCGGTTGTTGAGAACAAGGACGATCAGGTGTGGATTTGACCACGTCTGCCAGTATTTCGAGATCGTGATCAGGACGTTAAGTCCGTTCATTTGCATGGCGCCGTCGCCCATGCACGCGATCACTGTCCGGTCTGGATAAGCCATCTTGCCGGCCATGGCGTAAGGTGTCCCCGCACCGAGAGAAGCCAGACCTCCGGAAAGCGACGCCTTCATTCCCCGGCGCATTTTCAGATCGCGGGCATACCAATTTGCGACCGACCCCGAATCCGCGGTTATGATCGCGTTCTCAGGCAGACGGGGCGAGAGTTCCCAGAATACACGTTGCGGATTGAGGGGCTCCGCTGAATCCATGGCGCGCTTCTCGAGCGTGCGCCACCATTCTTGCACGCCTTCCTCTATGGCCCGTCGCCACGACGAGTTTTGCTTCTGCTGAAGGTGTGGCAGCAGTGCCTGTAAGGCTTTAGAGCTATCTCCAACGATGTTGATCTCCATCGGATAGCGCAGGCCCAACCGGGCGCCGTCGATATCGATCTGAACGCCGCGCGCCGATCCGGGCTTCGGCAGGAACTCGCTGTAAGGAAACGCCGAGCCGACCATCAGGAAGGTGTCGCAGTTCTTCATGAGGTCCCAGCTGGGCTTTGTGCCGAGCAATCCGATGGAACCCGTCACAAAGGGGAGATCGTCCGGCAGGACTGCCTTTCCAAGCAGGGCTTTGGCCACCCCGGCCTGGAGGCGCTCGGCCACCGCAATGACTTCATCGGTGGCATCCAGTGCCCCCGCGCCAACCAGCATGGCAACCTTACTACCGTTGTTCAGGATCTCGGCGGCCGCGCGTACCAGATCGTCTCGCGGCTGCTTCGCCGGCTCGGCATAGCCGATGCCGGTGTGGGTCGCACCATGTGCGAGAGGCGGGTCCTGGTAGTCCAACTCTTGCACGTCCTTGGGCAGGATCACGCAGGTGACGGCGCGCTTGTTGTCTGCAATGCGTACGGCCCGATCGATCAGGTGACGTACTTGCTCGGGGACGCTTGCCTGCGCGACGTATTCGGCGACGTCCTGAAACAGGACTTGCAGATCGACTTCCTGCTGATAGCTCGCCCCGATTGCACTCCTTGCCTGCTGGCCGACGAGCGCAACCACCGGAACGTGGTCCATCTTGGCGTCGTACAGTCCGTTGAGAAGGTGAATTGCGCCAGGCCCAGAGGTCGCATAGCAAAAGCCCACCTGCCCCGTGAACTTCGCGTGAGCGGAAGCCATGAAGGCCGCCATCTCTTCGTGCCGGACCTGCACGTACTCGATCTTGTCTTTCGCGCGTTCGAGGGCGACATCTAGTCCTCCGACGCCGTCACCCGGGTACCCATACACCCGGCTCAAACCCCATTCCGAGAGCCGATGCCAAACAAATTCGCTGACGTTCATTGGATTTTCTCATGTTCTTTCGCGCGCTGCGCTGGAGCAACGATCAGACAATCAGAACGTTTCGGAGCTTGCCTGATCGTGCCCTGGATGTTCGTACGCTCGCGTACGCATCAGCTTTGCTCATCGATGCTCGCACCACCTGACGAACATCGCGGGCTCGTTCTGGTGGACCGCAATGTTCGGCGCGGGTGCGGGAACCTATTTTGAGTTAGCGCCATCGTTCGACGGACTGGAGCCGGTGGTGCCCTGAGATTTGTTTGCCGAGCCAGATCCAGTCGTGGTCGTGTTCATCGCTTCAAACACCGACATGCCATGAGGACCGATGGTCATCACCATGGGGTTGCCATCCTTCGTCTTCGCCTGAACAACGAAGGATTCGGCCACGACTTTGATGTCGGTGAAGCCTGCCTTCTTAAGATCATCCTGAATTTTCTGTGCTGCCGTAGTCTGGGCCGAGGTTGCGGCAGACTGCGAGGTACTCGTGGAGTTAGTGCCACTTTGCGCGAGCGCCGGACCGGAAACCGTTGCGGCGAGCAACAGGGCCGCCAAGAGCGTGGTCTTCATCGCTGTCTCCTTCGGTTTTGTTGGACGGAATACCACCACAGCGCCGGAGGGCTTCAGACGTTCCGACCCAAGGAGTTGGAGCGATGCGATGTCGGTACGAGACCGGACGAAGGCATACGACGTTCTTTGGGACGGAGCTGGTTCTTAAGGTCTCGCGGAAAACAATTCAGAGCCGGCCAGCGCGGCGGACTCCAACTCTTCCTCTCCAAAGCTAAGTCGGCCTGCGTGGCTAAATATTTCGTAGCCATCATCGCGCGCGACCCCGACGAGCGTTACGCCGGCACGCTCAGCGGTCTCGATCGCCAGCGAAGTCGGCGCGGACACGGCGATGAGCAACGGCACGCCCATTCGGGCCGTCTTCTGGACCAGTTCGACGGAGACCCGACTGGTTATGAGGACAGCCCCCCGGGACGTTTCGAGGCCGGCTCTGGCCGCCGCACCAGCGAGTTTGTCCAGTGCATTGTGGCGTCCGACATCCTCCCTTACCAATCGGATGTCATGGCCGTCCCAGAAGGCCGCAGCGTGCATCGCGCCCGTCGCCTGGTTATGATGTTGGAGCGGTCGCAAGGAGCGCATCGCCTCCAGAAGGTCGAAGGGGCGAAACCCGCCCTCGCTGACTACGCGCGTCGGCCGCGGGCAAGCCTGTTCTAGGCTTTCAATTCCGCACAGGCCGCAGCCGACCGGCCCGACCATCGCCCTCCGCCTGTTGGCGAGGAGGTCACCATAGGAATCGTCTAGCCAGATCCGCACTTCGCAACCGAGCTCGAGCTCGACGACTTCGATGCTGATGATGTCCCCACCATGCTCCACAATGCCCTCGCTCAAGCTGAAGCCTACGCCGAAATCCACGAGGTCAACGGGAGAGGCCATCATCACCGCGTAAGTCGAGCCGTTGTACGTGAGCGCTATCGGCCGTTCCTCTGCGACCTTGCGAGAGGATGGAATCGGGCTACGCCCGCGCCACACCAGCTCTGGTTTGTCGCGCGTACAACGATCCTGCATATCCCGCTCCGAGGTTGGCTTCTGGCAACCTCAGCCATCGGGCCGCGTTCCCTGGCCATCATCCATTGTCGGGCCCCGCTCCCGCTGTTCAACATCGCGCGATCAAAACCATTCCCTTGGTACGGCACCGCGCACAGATTTCCTGAGCGGAGAATGCGTGTGTCGCCCGTCCGTCGATGGTCTTGCAGGTGCTGAGTTTTTTCACGCGCTTGCCGCTCAAGCCGCCGTCCCGCCGAGAAGCGGCTGCTCAGGAACCCGCGCGGGGAACATACGTTGCCGATGCACAGGCTGGCCGGTTCCCGAAGAGAAGCAAGATCATGGCGCGACCCAACGAAGCTGGTGACCACACTCCAGACACGGTTGAATACGACGGCCCAGCTGGCGGATGGGGGTCCCTGAAAGGAATAGCGCGGATCTTCGGCAAGGAGTGGGATTCGCCCGCGGCCTTGAACACCCTCCGTCGGCAGAACAAGCCGAAAGGCTTCATGTGCGTTTCCTGCTCATGGGCCAAACCTGCGGATTATCATGCCTTCGAATTCTGCGAGAACGGCGCCAAGGCGACCCTTTGGGAGCTGACGTCGCGCCGCTGTACGCCGGACTTCTTTGCCGAGCATACCGTGACCGAGTTGCTGTCATGGAGCGATTATGACCTCGAGCAGCAGGGGCGCCTGACACATCCACTGCGTTACGACAGTACCACTGATAAGTACGTTCCCTGCTCCTGGGACGAGGCATTTCATGCCATCGGATCGCAATTGAGGGCGCTCGATCCGAAATCGGTCGTATTCTATTCATCGGGCCGCGCAAGCCTCGAAACCTCCTACCTCTATGCCCTGTTCGCGCGGGTTTATGGCAACAACAACCTGCCAGACAGCTCCAACATGTGCCACGAAACGACCTCAGTCGCTCTCAAGAAGCTGATCGGGGCGGGCGTTGGGACCGTGGTCTTCGACGACCTCAGCAACTGCGATGCGATGTTCTTCTTCGGGCAAAATACCGGGTCGAACAGTCCACGCTTCCTTCATCCCCTACAGGACGCTGCCAAGCGCGGCGTCCAGATCATTACGTTCAACCCCGTCCGCGAAAAGGGTCTCGAAGTCTTCATCAATCCGCAGAATCCGACAGAGATGCTGACGGGCAAGGCCACACAAATCAGCAGCCAGTACCATCAAGTGAAGGTGGGGGGCGACATCGCGGTCATTGTGGGAATCTGCAAGCACGTCTTCGCGGCCGACGACGCGGCCAAGCAGCAGGGCAAACGTGTGATCGACGCTCCCTTCGTCGAGCAGCACACACATGGCTTCGAAGAGTTCGAAGCCAGGGTCCGGGCGACGTCCTGGGACGAGATCGAGATCGCATCCGGTCTGAGCCGTTCGGTTATCGAGGGCGCCGCGCAGGTCTACGTCGAGGCTGATCGCGTGATCGGGATCTACGGCATGGGCCTGACCCAGCACGTACACGGCTTCCAAAACGTGGCGATGCTCGTCAACATGCTGCTTCTAAAGGGAAACATCGGGAGAGACGGCACCGGCATCTCGCCCGTGCGTGGACACTCGAATGTCCAGGGTCAGCGCACCGTGGGCATCTCGGAAAAGCCCGAACTGGTTCCGCTCGATAAATACGCCAGGCAGTTCGGGTTCGAACCGCCGCGCGAGAAGGGCATGAACACCGTTGAGACATGCGAGGGCGTTCTCGCCGGCAAGGTCAAAGCGTTCGTCGGCCTCGGCGGAAATTTTTTCCGCGCCATTCCGGAGCGATCGAAGATGGAAGCGGCCTGGCGAGGGCTGGAGCTGACGGTCCAGATTGCCACCAAGCTCAACCGCAGCCACCTGGTGCACGGCAAGGCCGCCTATCTGCTGCCGTGCCTTGGTCGAACCGAAGAAGATGTACAGGCAAGCGGCCAGCAGGCGGTTACCATGGAGGATACGTTCAGCTGCATCCAGGGCTCGATCGGGTTGCGCAAGCCCGCCAGCGAGCACTTGCGATCCGAGGTGGCGATCGTCGCAGGTCTGGCCAAAGCAACCCTGCCCCCCAATCCCAAACTGAAATGGGATGAATGGGTCGGCAACTGCGATCTCATCCGTAACGAGATCGCCGAGACCTATCCGGACGAATTCCACGACTTCAATGCGCGGATGTTCACGCCGGGCGGGTTCTATCGTGGCAATTCAGCCCGCGAACGGATTTGGAAGACCGAGAGCGGCAAGGCAGAGTTTACAGCGCCCGAAACCCTCACCTCGACCGGCTTTTCCGATGCGCCCGGCCGCTTCCGGCTGCTGACCATGCGCAGCAACGACCAGTTCAATACGACGATCTACGGCTACAGCGATCGGATGCGAGGCATTGAGGGCACACGGGACGTATTGCTGATGAATCTCGATGAAATCGCACGCGCCGGACTTCAGGAGGGCCAAATGGTTTCCCTCGTCAGCGACGCGGAGGATGGCATCCTGCGCGAGGTGGGTCCTCTTAAGGTGACCCCGTTCAAACTGCCGGATGGCTGCGTCGGGGCCTACTACCCGGAAATGAACCCCCTGATCCCGCTCTCGCACCACGACATCCATTCGAAGACGCCGGCCGCTAAATCGGTGCCGGTCCGAATCCGCGCGTGAGCGATGGCGCGGAAGGGGGCCGATGAATGCAGGTTTTCCGCCCCGGCGCGAACACGATTGCGACGGTGATGATCGCGGCAATTGGAGCAGCGCCAGTGCTTGCAGTTGGGTTGTCCTATGAGGTGATGCGATCCCCTTACGTGACCAACCTGAACATCACGCGAAATCAGCCGGTGCCGTTCAGTCACGAGCATCACGTTTCCGGTCTCGGCCTGGACTGCCGCTATTGCCACACCTCGGTGGAGACGGCGCGCTTTGCCGGCATCCCGCCGACCGAGACCTGCATGACCTGCCATTCGCAGATATGGACCAACGCGCAAATGCTGGCGCCGGTGCGCGAGAGTCTTGCCAAGAACCAGCCGATTGCCTGGGAACGCGTCCACCGGCTTCCCGACTACGTCTATTTCGATCATTCCGTCCACGTCGCGAAAGGCGTCGGATGCACGACCTGTCATGGCGACGTCGGACGGATGCGGCTGATGCGCCAGGCCGCGCCGCTGACGATGCAATGGTGCCTCGATTGCCACCGCTCTCCTGAACGTTTCCTGCGTCCACGCGAAGCGGTTTTCGATCCGAACTGGCAGGCGCCCAAGAATCAGGCCGAGATCGGGCCCAAGCTTGCCGCAGGCTATCACATCAACACGGGTCATTTGACGGACTGCACGATATGCCACCGCTGAAGGAATTGCCGACGCGGCCAAGTCCTGTCGGACGTAGCAAGCTCAATCGCCGTCAGGCCCTCAGCTTGCTGGCAACCGGCATGGCGGGTGGACTAGCGGCCTGCAGCAAGCCGGACGAGCAGATCCTGCCCTATGTCAGGATGCCCGAGCGGATCGTCCCCGGCGAACCGCTGAAATTTGCGACGACGCTCGCATTGGCGGGGATCGGTCGCGGCGTGGTCGTGACTTCAATTGACGGCAGGCCGATCAAAGTGGAAGGCAACCCGCGTCATCCGGGCAGCCTGGGTGCCACCGACGTTTTCGCTGAAGCAGCCGTTCTTTCGCTTTACGATCCCGACCGCTCGCGCACGATCCTGCACAATGCCGCGATAGCGCCGCGCGAAGCGTTGAACCGAGCGCTGGTGACCGAACTCTCCGAGGCCCGCAGCAGCCAGGGTAAAGGCCTGCGCTTGTTGACCGGGCGCACCACCTCCCCGACTTTGCTGCGCCAGATCGATGCTCTGCTTCAGGCGTTCCCGGCCGCATCGTGGCACGCGTACGATCCAACGGACGACGACAACGCGCAACAAGGTGCGCAGCTCGCTTATGGCCAGCCTGTGCGCAGCATTGCCGATTTCGCAAAGGCCCGGGTGATCGTCGCGCTCGATGCCGATCCGCTCGGGCATGGCCCCGATCAAATACGCATTGGCCGTGGTTACGCAACCGGCCGCGGCGACGCGAATGCCTTTTCGCGTCTCTATTGTCTTGAGAGCGCACTCACTCTCACGGGAGCAAAGGCGGACGAGCGTCTGGCGCTTCGTCCCGAGGCGATCGAGCGGTTTGCAGCGAGCCTCGCGCGGGAGCTCGGCGCGAGTGCAAGCGTCACCGAACTTGCCGAGCGCGAGCGTCTGCTCCTTCGGAAGATCACCGCCGACTTGAACTCGCACAAGGGTGAGGCGCTCGTTATCGCGGGCCCGGCAATGTCCCGGGAAGTTCACGCATTGGTGCATTGGATCAATGCCCAGCTCAATGCGCCCGTTCGGCTCATCGATCCCATTGATCGTACGCCGTCCGGCAAGCAGGCGGGAACGCTTGAACAGCTCGCTGGTGATCTGGACTCCGGCCGCGTGCGTCAGCTCGTCATGATCGGCGTCAATCCCGGTTATGACGCACCATCCGATTTGCACTTCGGGGCCCGCGCACAGAAAGCAGCCTTTCGCCTTCATATGGGCGAGTACTTGGACGAAACCGCGGCTATCGCCAACTGGCATGTCCCGCAAAGTCATCGGCTCGAAACGTGGTCGGATCTGCGGGCCGGCGACGGGACGGCAAGCATCTCCCAGCCCCTGATCAATCCCCTCTACGAGAGCTTCAGCGAGCACGAGCTTCTCGCCTGGCTGAACGGCGCAGATGACGCGCGCGCTTACGAATTGGTGCGGCAGACCTGGCGGAGCGCGGCCGCTGCGGATTTCGAGGGATGGTGGCAGCGCGTGCTGCACGAAGGGATCATTGCGGGAAGCGGCGCCACTGCTGCTTCGACGGCTGCTCCGCTTCTACCGGCGCTCGCGGACGCCGAACCTCACGATCTGCGTGATGACGAGATCAGCCTGGTTCTGCGTCCTGATCCTTGCCTCTGGGATGGCTCATACGCCAATAACGCCTGGCTCCAGGAGTGTCCGAAACCGCTCAGCAAGCAGGTCTGGGGCAATGCGCTCGCGCTGCATCCGGATGAGGCAACCCGCCTCGGTCTCACGTCCGGCGACGTCGTCACGATCGCCGCGAACGGCCGATCGATCGAGGTACCCGTTCTGACTGAACCCGGGATGGCCATGGGCGTCGGCGCGCTCACGCTCGGCGGGGGGCGGCAGAAGGCCGGCGCGATCGGCAATGGCGTCGGTGCCAACGCCTATACACTCCGGACATCCGGGAACCGATGGCACCTTCCGCAGGTCTCGATCCAGCCGACGGGGCGCCGTGAGCCGGTCCTTACGACTCAGAACATCGTCCGGTCGCCGGAAGACGTGCGCGAACTCTATCCGCTGTATCGGCTCGGCCAGCCGCTGCCAGGGCCAGTCCACCCGGATCCACCCAGCCTGATGCCGCCCAGCGTGAAGCCCGGCGACGGGCACGCCTGGGCGATGGTAATCGATACCTCGGTCTGCATCGGCTGCAATGCCTGCGTGGTCTCCTGCCAAGCCGAGAACAACGTCCCTGTGGTGGGTCCCGAGCAGGTTGCGATGGGGCGCGATATGCACTGGATGCGCGTCGATGGCTACGATCATAGCTCGGCGAACAGTCCGCAGATCGGCTTTCAACCCGTACCTTGCATGCATTGCGAGCACGCCCCGTGCGAGCCTGTCTGTCCTGTCGCCGCATCCGTTCACGACAGTGAGGGCCTCAACGCGCAGGTCTATAATCGCTGCATCGGCACCCGCTTCTGCGAGGCGAACTGCCCTTACAAGGTTCGTCGCTTCAACTTCTTCGGTTATGCCGACGGCGAGGAATACGGCAATCTCGGCGCGGAATCCTATCGCGGCCAGAAGAACCCGGAGGTGACCGTACGCGCCCGCGGCGTCATGGAAAAATGCACCTACTGTGTCCAGCGCATCAGCGGCGCACGTCGCGCCTCGGAACGCGAGAACCGGCCGCTCGGTCCACACGAGGTGCAGACGGCGTGTCAGAACGCGTGCCCGACCCGCGCCATCAGCTTCGGAGACCTGAACCAGGCTGACGCAGAGATCAACCACAGGAAAGCCGACCCGCGCCACTATGCCTTGCTCGGCCACCTCGGCACGCGGCCGCGCACCACCTATCTTGCCGATGTGCGCAATCCCGCACCTTCGGAGCCGGAGGGGCGGACATGAGCGAAGTTCTCCTTCCCCAGCATCCCCCGGCGCACCGCTGGATCTCGGCCGCGCGGGCAGGAGACGCCGCAGTTACCCAGGCCGTGGCAGATCCGCTCTTCACCGGGTTCGGCAAAACATGGTGGCTGGCCCTGCTTATCACCCTGCCGTTCGTGCTCTGGCTGTTCGTTGCAATCGCGTGGCTGTTCTATGAGGGCATCGGCATCTGGGGCATCAACTCCACCATTGTCTGGGGAGTCGCGATCGCCAACTACGTCTGGTGGATCGGAATCGGCAATGCCGGCACATTGATTTCGGCGATGCTGCTATTGACCCGGCAAAGATGGCGCGCCTCGATCAACCGCTTCGCGGAAGCCATGACGCTGTTTGCGGTTGCCATCGCCGGGCTGATGCCGATCGTTCACCTCGGTCGGCCGATCTACGCCTATTGGCTCGCGCCATATCCGAACACCATGGCGCTTTGGCCGCAATGGCGCAGCCCCCTGGTGTGGGACTTCTGGGCCATCGTCAGCTATCTGCTGTTCTCTATTCTGTTCTGGTATGTCAGCCTGATCCCTGATCTAGCGACCATGCGCGACCGCATGCCCTACCGTGCCGGCCAGCTGCTCTACGGCGCCTTCGCGCTGGGATGGCGCGGCTCGTCGCGCGAGTGGTCGCGCCTGCAGACACTGCATACCACGATGGCCGCCCTCGGCGTGCCTCTGGTCTGCTCGGTGCACTCGATCGTCGGTCTCGACTTCGCGGCGAGCCTGATGCCCGGTTGGCAGGAGAGCATCTTCCCACCCTATTTCGTGGTCGGGGCAATGTATTCCGGATTCGCGATGGTCGTGGTGCTGGCCGCCGCGATCCGCTGGGGCCTCAGCCTTCAGGCGATCATCACCCGCCGCCATTTCGACGTCATAGCCCGCATCCTGCTGATGGCCTCGATCGTCATGTTCTATTCCTATGCGACGGAATGGTTCATGGGCTGGTACGGCGGTGAGCATACCGACCGTGAGGTGGTTCGCTTCGAGTTCACTGGAACGTACGCGCCGCTGTTCTGGGCGTTGCTGGCCTGCAATTGCCTGATCCCGCAGTTACTCTGGTGGCCATTCGCACGGCGATCGCTGCTCATCCTGATTCCGATCGCGATTGCGATCAACATCGGAATGTGGCTGGAGCGTATCCTCATCATCTGGAACACGCTTTCGCACGGTTACATGCCGTCCCTGTGGCGCACGTTTCACTTCACGTTCTGGGACTGGAGCTTTCTTGTCGCGCCGCTCGGTTTTTTTGCCTTCCTGTTCCTTATCTTCGTGAGGCTGGTTCCGAGCATTTCAATGTTCGACGTGCGCAAGCTCGCTCATCAGGAGGCCGCGGCATGACGGCAAAGCTTGTTGGCGAATTCCTCGACGGTGAAGCGCTGAAGGCGGCCCTGCAGCGCGTGCGTACGGCGGGACACGCCGCACTCGAAGCATTCGCGCCGTATCCGATCGAAGGGCTTGCCGAACAGCTTGTTGAGGGCCGATCCGCAATTCGCGTTGTGATGCTCGCCGGCGGCCTCGGAGCTGCGGCATTCGCCTTCGTGCTGCAATGGTACAGCGCGGTGATCGACTATCCCATCAACAGCGGCGGCCGGCCACTGAACTCCTGGCAGGTGTTCCTGCTGGTGCCGTTTGAGGTCGGTGTCCTCGCGGCCGCGCTCGCCGGCGCCATCACCTTTTTTTGGTCGTGCCGCCTGCCTCGTCTCCACGATGCAATGTTCGAGATTCCGGGCTTCGAACGCGCAACGCAGGATCGCTACTTCCTGCTGGCCGCTTCTGACGGCGACCCGAACGAGCTGAGGACGGTCCTCCGCGACGCCGGCGCCGTCGCGATCACGGAGCTGCGCACGCCATGACCGCCCGCGCGCTGCCATGGCTGCTGTTGCTATCATCGGCGCTCACCGGCTGTGGCGATCATTCCATGTCTCAGCAGAATCGCTACGGCACGTTCTCGAAGGCTGCGCTGTTCAAGGATGGCACCGAAGCCCAGACCTTACCGGCAGGGGTCGTTGCACAGGGCGATCTCGACCGTTTGCAGCAGATCACCAAGCCGCCCGCGGTCGACATGGCGCTGCTGGCCCGCGGCCGCGAGCGCTACGATATCTATTGCTCCCCGTGTCACGGGTTCTCCGGCCACGGCGACGGCATGATCGTGCAGCGTGGCTTTCCCGCACCCCCGTCCTACCATTCCGCGCGCCTCCGCTCGGCCGATGCTCAACACTTCTTCGACTTGATCACTCATGGCTACGGCGTGATGTATTCCTACGCTGCGCGCGTCGAGCCGCGCGACCGCTGGGCGATCATCGCCTATATCCGCGCGCTGCAGCAGTCGCAACACGCCGACGTCGCCGACGTCCCGGAGCTGAGGAGCAAGCTGCCGTGACCGCCGTGCTCCGCCGCCCTGCCCTCAGAGCAATTTGGACGCCGCGAATTGCAGCGGGCCTCGTGGTGATCTTGCTCGCCTCTGGCCTCGTGCTCGCGGCCGGGAGACTCGGCCCCTATCCGAGCCTGCTCCAGGGCTGGCTCTTGGGATTTGCGATCTGGAGCTGCGCCCCCATCGGCAGCATGACGCTGCTGCTGATTCATCGCTTGACCGGCGGCCGCTGGGGCTTTGCGGCCGGACCCGTGCTGCGACCCCTCTCACTTATGGTGCCCCTCGTCGCCATCGCCTTCATCCCCGTTCTCGCCGGACTGACTGACATCTACCCCTGGGCCGCGGATGCTAGCCAGATCAAGCCCGACATTGCGCGCTGGTACCTCAGCCAGCCGTGGTTTGTCCTGCGTGCCGTGATCGCATTGATCGGATGGTCCGTGCTCGGAGTGACTTTCGGTCTTAAACGAGGTGGACGGCTACTGGCCGCGCTCGGACTTGCGTTCTTCGGGCTTACCATCAGCATGGTTGCGGTCGATTGGTTCCTCTCCGTCGAACCGCATTACGTTTCCACCGCCTTCGCCTTCATGATTGCAATACAGCAGCTGCTCGCCGCGCTGGCCGTTGTCGCCGTGCTTGCAACGTCGAACGTCGATGGCAAAGCGCTGAGCGATATCGGCAGCCTTTTGATCGCAACGCTGCTGGGCGTCGTCTACCTCGAATACATGACATATGTGGTGGCCTGGTACGGCGATCTACCTCACAAGGCCGAGTGGTTCCTGAGGCGCAGCACGGACGTATGGACCAACATTCTGCTCGTGGCATTCGTCACCGGAGCCGTGCTTCCGTTTGCGATGTTGCTGTTGGAGGACGTGCGCCGCAGCCCTGCAGGCTTGCGCATAGTCGGCTTGTTGCTGTTCCTCGGCACTGTCATGCACTTCGCTTGGCTCCTGGTGCCGGCATTTTCCGCGCAAGTTCATGTTGCACTCACCGCTCTCGGCGCCCTCCTCACCTTGACCGTTGCTTCGGTACTCTTTGGGCAGGGCACCCCATTCGCAGAGGTGCGCCATGCCGAATGAGGAGATGGGCAGCCGCGCGCTGCCAGAAACGGCCGGCATAGACAACCGCGCCGTTCTCGCCATCGTCGGCAGCTTCTTGCTCTTCGTGGGCGCCGCGATTGCGGGAATTCTGCTGTTCCTGAATAGCGAGGCGCCGGGCGCATTCACGCCCCGCGCAGAAAGCCGGTTTCCCTCGCCCGAGCTCCAGACCTCGCCGGAGGACGACCTGACCCGGTTCGAGGCCGCCCAGCGAGCGAGGCTCACCACTTATGCCTGGGTCGATCGCGACCACAACATCGCCCGCATCCCGATCGATCAGGCGATGCAGCTGGTCGCAGGACGGGGCCGGCACGCCTACGACGCCCTTCGACCTGCACCCGCACCTCCGCCAGGTGCGAGTGGAGGCAATCCATGAGGCGGTCCATCTTCATCATGGCCCTTGCGCTCTGGCCGGGGCTCGCGCATGCCGGTTTGACCGAGGAGCAGATCGGGCGCGTCGGGTTCGATCCTCCTCAGGGCGCCCGCGTTCCGTTATCCCTGCAGTTTAGGGCCGTCGGCGGTTACACCGTCACCCTTGGCGATGCGATCGACGGACGTCCGACCCTGCTCCTTCCAGCGGACTTCACCTGCAAGCAGATTTGCGGGCCTGCGCTGACGATCGCAAGCTCGGCGCTGCAGCAGACCGGGTTTATCGCAGGACGCGACTACAGCCTCGTCGTTGTCGGCATCGATCCGCGCGACACCATTGACGACGCCCGCCGCTTTACCCAGGGACAGATCGGGGGCACGGGAACATCGGTCCTGACAGGATCGCAGGAGACTGTTGCCGCGCTGCTCGGTGCAATTGGATACCATACCGAAACCGACGACAAGCATAACGCGATTGCGCATCCGGCAGCCTTCGTCACGCTCGCGCCCGACGGACGGGTCGTCCGCGCGCTGTCCAGCCTCGCGCTGCAGCCCGGTGACCTTCGCCTCGCTCTGTTGGATGCCGGTGACGGGCGGATCGGTGGACTCTCCGGACGCATCGCGCTGCTCTGCTATGGATTTGACGCGGTACACGGAATCTACACCCGCAGGATCACAACGGTCCTGCAGATTTTCGGAGCATCCACGGTTGCCGTCATGGCCGCCCTCGTCGGGCTGATGCTGGTCCGCAGCAGGCGTCGGGGAGCCTCGGCATGAATTCGTTATTCAGGCTGCCGCAAGCGAGCACACACGCCGTCACGGTTGATCACATCTTCTATCTTCTGCTCTTCCTTTCCGGGGCGACCGTGGTCCTCGTCTTCGGGCTCATCCTGCTGTTTGCCGTTCGATATCGGCGCGGATCTCCCGCCAAGCGCGGCCCGATGCCTGAGATTCTCAGCCGTGAGTTCGAAATCGGTTGGACGGTCGCGACGTTGCTGACGTTCGCCTTCCTATTCTGGTGGGCATCTTCCGCTGACCTCAGCAGCCTTGCCGCGCCCACGGGCGCACTTGAAATCCACGTCATCGCCAAGCAGTGGATGTGGAAGACGCAACATCCGAACGGCGCGCGTGAGATCAATGCCCTTCACGTGCCGCTGGATAAGCCCGTCCATCTCCTGATGAGCTCGCAGGACGTGATCCATTCCTTCTTCGTCCCCGCGTTTCGGGTCAAGAAGGACGTGCTGCCTGGCCGCGACACTGACATCTGGTTTCAAGCCAGCAAAACCGGCACCTTTCCACTGCTCTGCGCTGAGTATTGCGGCACGAACCATTCCATGATGCGCGGCAAGATCGTGGTCATGCGACAGGATGACTATGCCAAATGGCTGGTCCAGCAGCCGGAGGGCGACGATCTTGCCCATGAGGGCGCCAGGCTGTTCGTGTCGCAGGGATGTTCGGGCTGCCACGCCGTCTCCTCGAACGTCCACGCGCCGCGCCTGACGGGTCTCTACGGCCGCGCGGTGCAGCTGGCGGATGGACGCACCGTTTCCGCGGACGATGCCTACATCCGCGATTCGATCCTGCAGCCGAACCGCGACGTCGTGGCCGGCTTTGAGCCCATCATGCCGAGCTTCAAAGGGCTGCTCGACGACGGAGAGATCCAGAGCCTGACCGCCTACATCCGCTCGCTCAGGGAGGAGCAGCAAAATGACTGACGCCCTGCTCGCCGGGGAGCTGCCGCTTCCGCCACGCCCCGATTATCTCCGCCACGGCTCGACGATCTCGTCCTGGCTTGCCACGACCGACCACAAGCGCATTGCAATCCTCTATGCGATCACCATTACGTTCTTCTTTTTCATGGGAGGAGCCGCAATCACCGCCGTTCGGCTCGAGCTGTTCCAGCCGAACGGATGGCTGTTGGCGTCGGACACTTACAACAAGCTGTTCTCGTTCCACGGGATCATCATGGTCTGGTTCTTCCTGGTGCCGTCGATCCCGAATACGTTCGGCAATTTCCTGCTGCCGCTGATGATCGGCGCGCCCGATGTCGCGTTTCCGCGCCTCAATCTTTTCAGCTGGTATTTGACCGTCGCGGCCGGGGCTTTCACCGTTTATGCCCTCGTCGCCGGAGGCGTCGACACCGGCTGGACGTTCTATACGCCTTATTCGTCGATGTTCTCCAACAGCCACGTCTTCGCTGCGGCCGCGGGCGTGTTCGTTGTCGGCTTTGCCAGCATCGCCACGGGAGTGAACTTCATCGCGACCACCCACATGCTTCGTGCTCCCGGCATGACCTGGTTCCGGCTGCCGCTGTTCGTCTGGGCGATCTACGCGACGTCGCTGATCATGGTGCTTGCCACCCCGGTGCTCGCCATCTCGCTCCTGCTCGTGATCGCGGAGCGTGTGCTGGGCCTGCCGATCTTCGATCCGGCTCGCGGCGGCGATCCGATCCTGTTCCAGCACCTGTTCTGGTTCTACTCGCATCCGGCGGTTTACATCATGGTCCTGCCGGCGATGGGCGTCGTGTCCGAAATAATCCCATGCTTCGCGAGGCGGCGAATTTTCGGATACGACTTCATGGTCTATGCCATGCTTGCGATTGCGGGCGTCGGATTCTTCGTCTGGGGCCACCACATGTTCGTCTCCGGACAGTCAGCCCTGGCCAGCCTCGTGTTCTCCTTCCTCTCCTTCATCATCGCCGTGCCGTCGGCAATCAAGGTTTTCAACTGGACCGCTTCGCTGTATCGCGGTCAGATCAGCTTCGAATCGCCGATGCTGTATGCGCTTGGCTTCGTCGGTCTGTTTACGACCGGCGGGCTCTCCGGGCTGTTCCTCGCCTCGATCCCGGTGGACATCCATGTCACCGACACCTACTTCGTCGTCGCGCACTTCCACTACATCATGGTGGGCGGATCGGTGTCCGCCTTCTTTGCCGGGCTCCACTTCTGGTGGCCCAAGGTCACAGGCAAGCTCTATCCGGAGAGCTGGGCGAAGTTCGCGGCCATCCTCATGTATGCCGGCTTCAACATGACATTCCTGCCGCAATTCTTCGCCGGGTACCTCGGCATGCCACGCCGCTACCATACCTATCCGGCGGAGTTTCAGATCTACAATGTCATGTCGTCTGCGGGAGCGGCGGTCCTCGCCATCGCCTACTTGTTGCCTCTGGGATATCTCACCTGGTCCCTGTTCTACGGCGGAAAGGCCGCGAAGAACCCTTGGGGCGCGACAGGGCTGGAGTGGACCACGGGTTCTCCGCCTCCCCCGAAGAATTTTGACAGGAAGCCCCGAGTAGATCGCGCGCCGTATGACTACCACGCCGAAGGCATGTCGGCTGGAACCGATCCCCCCGAAATGCAAAACGCAAGAGAAACGCGATGAGCGACGAAAGCGCACTGCTGAGAGAACCCTGGTTGGATTTCGGCCGGCAGCGCGAGGCAGGCAAGTTCGGCATATGGGTTTTCCTCGCCAGCGAGACGCTGTTCTTCGGGGCGCTGATGCTGACTTACACGGTTTGTCGAATCGAGCATCCAGAGGCGTTCGCTGCAGCCGGGAGGGAGACAAATATCTGGTACGGCACGATCAATACCGCCGTGCTGTTGACGAGCAGCCTCACCATGGCCATGGCTTCGCAAGCGTCCGAAACGTCTGCGCGACTGCGACGGCTCGTCCTCGTGTGCCTCATGCTGACCGCGTTGCTCGGGCTCGCGTTCATCGTCATCAAGGGCTTCGAGTACAAGGAGGACATCCATAAGCAGCTCGTACCGGGAGCCGGGTTTGCGTTGTCTCTGCCAGGAGCGCAGCTGTTTTATGGATTTTATTGGCTGGTCACGGGCGTCCACGCGATCCACCTTTCCATCGGGATTGCTCTCGTGAGCCGCTTGTTCTGGGTGCTGCTCCGGCACCAACTCCCGGCGAAAGACAATCCCGAGATCGAGGTCACAGCCCTCTACTGGCATCTGGTCGATATCGTGTGGATCTTCCTCTATCCGCTGATCTATTTGCCGGGGCGTGCATCATGAACAGGCAAGGTGAATCAGGCGGTATTGTGCGCCGCCTATGGGCGAGGAACCTCTTGATCTGGGCAGCGCTCCTCGCACTCCTCTTGCTCAGCCTCGTCGTCGCCTATGTTCCCATGGGCCGAATGACAACAGCCAGCGGCATCATCATTGCGGGGGTGAAATCGACCCTCGTCGTCTTGCTCTTCATGCAACTCGCCTCAGCGAAGCCGCTGATCCGGATCGCGGCGATCTCGGGGCTTGTTTTCGTGATCGCGATGTTCGCATTGACCTTCGCTGATGTTCTCGTACGCATCTAACGCACGGGAGCCCTCACTTTTGGATACCTTCTGCTACCCCGCACGCATTGAAGCGCTCTGATGCAGCCACCTTCGAACGCAAGCTTGGGAGAGGAGAACTTTCGCTGCGCTCAAAAAGGTGACTGCACCAGTTCGCTCGTGAAGCCATGCGCCTCTCCGTGAGGCACACCGCCGGGGACCATCAGGCGGACGTTGGTGGCTCACGAGTTCTGAAACTCCTTCATATCGAGCCGCAGACCGGCTTTGTTTGCTTGCTCTGCTGTGACGTAAGGCAGACCATAATAGCTTAGGTTCGGGCTCCATCGCCCCGTTTGGCCCGGGTAAGGGAAGGCATAGGTGCCCCCGCCAACGGACGCCTCGCGGGATATCACAACCGCCGCGAGCTTTCCGCCGCTGTCGAAAACGAGGTCGGAGACATAGCCATAGCCTTGGCCTGCCTGCAGCCGCGCATAATCCCCGATGACCTTGGAGACCGAGAATTCGTGCGGCTCTGCTTGGGCCTGATCAGGGTCAACAAAGAGGCCGTATTCTCGCGACCTCAAATCGGAAAAGTCGGCCACGATAGCTCCTTCGTGAAGCGGGCGCAGCACCCGGTTGAAAGGAATTCGGGAGATGAACTCCGGCTCATCCTTCGTTCTGAAGCCTTCGACGAGCAAAGAATCAATCTGCCCGGCGTCTGCCAAGGTCACGTTCCGGACAGCTCCCAAATACTCACCTTTCAACGAGAACACCGCGCTCCCAAGCAGTCGCGAAGCACGGTAGCCATTATAGACCGTGTTGACGAACTGCTCGGACTGCGCCGACTGTTCCGTGGCAGTCTGCGTCGCCGTCTCTGCCCATGAGGGACCCAACAGAACGGAGGTCGAGATTGTACCTACGACAATTGCAAGGGTGATCCTGCTCTTTGCGTCCATTCAACGCTCCTGCGATCCACGTGCCAACAATATCATTGCTCGTATAATCATTTCCGAAGCTCGAAGTTCTGGCCGGCCATCAAGCGAATGGTCCGCTGCCGTGCCAACGAAAAGGTGCAGCGATCAATCGGATACCTGGCCCTTGGAAAACGCACCGCAGATCCACGCGTGCACATCCTGGCAAACGCTATTACATGCCTCGGCCGACGTACTTCGTTCGTTGCTCGCGCATCAGAGGCAGCTCACGATCCAGGCCTTGAGGAGCTGGTCAGGCTTCTCCTGACGGGTCTTCACCTAAGCCTGACTGTGAGGAGGCCCGCGCGCGCCCCACATCTTGGTGAATAACCGTTTCCAAGGAGACGCGAAATGCTCAGCAACGAACCCGAACACGTCGTGCGGACGCACAGTGCGACGCCATCTCTGCAACGGTCACGAGAGCGCGATCAAACGCCGCACGCGCACCCCGCAAACAACGATCTGATCCGCCACCTCCCACAATCATCACGCCGCCGGCTAGTCGAGCTCTGCGAGGAGGTAACACTGAGACCAAGGCAAATGCTGCAGGAGCGCAATCAACCACTGCAGTATGCCTATTTTGTGGAACATGGCGCGGCCTCGCTGACCGCTAGGGCTGGAGATTGCCTCCCCGTCGAGATACAGACTGTTGGAGCGAAGGACTTCATCGGCATCCCCCTGATCCTTGGCATGCGCGTTTCCCCTCACCGTTGCATGGTTCAGGTTGCCGGGAGAGCCTTGCGCATCGGGGTCGATGCTTTGCTCGAGCTGCTGAGGGGGGATGTCGAGATCCAGAAGCTGTTGCTACGGTACGTGCAGGCCACCCTGATCCAAAGCTCGCAGTTGGCTGCATGTAACTCGCGTCACAGCTTGCAGCAACGATTGGCTCGGTGGCTTCTCGTTGCAGAGGATAAGTTGTTCTCCCGCGAAATCCCGCTCACGCATCGATGCATTGCACAGGCTCTTGGAGTTCGCCGCGCAGGTATCACGTCGACAATGGGCGAAATGGAAGCGCGAGGCATCATCAAGCAAGGCCGCGCTCAAGTCGAGATTCTGGATCAGTCGCAGCTCGAGCAATTGTCCTGCAGCTGCTATCGCGTGATTTTATCTGCGCATGAGAACTCCCTTGGTGCAGCCAATGCCCGATACACAAGCAATTGGTGAATGATGGCTCAAGAGAATGAGGGCTTGGGCATCGCAATGCGCTTCCCTTGCCCGGTTGCGTACCGAGTTCAGGCCGGCGCAGCGAACCCTAAGTGTCCCACCTCGTTAATCGTCGCAAGCTGCCCGGGAATCGAATGCGAGGCGCTTTGGGTGCAGAAGCCACGCTCTGTCGGCGGCGGAATGGCCCGATCTGTCCGCTAAAATCGACGGTAGGAGCCTTGCGGGATCGCCAGGAGTGAGTCGCCAGCTTGCCGAAGTCTAACGTCTCCAGAGCAACGACTATCTTTGGGCAGTACGGTACCATCGCGCGCGTTGCGCCGCTGGTCTTGGTTCTGCTCACCCCGATGGGCGAGTACGTTTTTCACCTTTCTCCGATCTGGATATTCGGATCCGGCGTTCTCGCAATAGCTGTACTCGCTGAATGGATTCGCGTAGCAACCGACCAGCTATCCTCCCACACCGGTCCTGCCATAGGCGGTCTCCTGACCGTCAGTCTTGGAAGCTTGGCCGAACTCATTCTTGCGCTATTTGTTCTCGCGCGCGGCCATGTCGAGGTGGTTCACGCCCAGATCACCGGGTCCATAGCGGCGACCTCCTTGTTGGGGCTGGGTCTGGCCATCGTTGCCGGCGGGTTCAATCGCGAGCGCCAGAGCTTCACCCAAGCGCGCGCTGGGTTGTTGTCGAGCATGCTCGTCCTGTCGGTGATCGCTCTCATTCTGCCCGCAGTGTTCGACTACGCGGGTCGCAACATCCGTCATGTCAATCACGTGAATGCCTCCGACGAATTGCTTAGCCTGGCTGTGTCAATGGTGCTGCTAGTTCTCTACTCCGGGAATCTTGTCTTCACCCTCATCACTCACCGGAATGTCTTCGCGACCAATGAGGAGGCTTCAGCTAGATCGGCGTGGTCTACAACCACATGTTGATCGTGTTATTGGCATGCACCGGCGCGGCGGCCCTTCAGAGCGAATTTGTCTCGGGCGCTCTGACCGAAGCGGCCAAATCGAGGGGTGTGACACCACTCTTTCTTGGCGTCGTCGTGCTCGCTCTTGTGGGCACCAGCTCGGACATCTTTGCGGCCGTTTGGTTCGCTCGGCGCGACAGGATGGGACTTGTGATGACGCTCTGCATCGGATCCGCCATTCAGATTGCGCTGGTTGTTGCCCCGCTTCTCGTCATTTTCTCAGGGGTGATCGGGAAGCCGATGACCCTTGTCTTCCGGAATCCCGTCGACCTCTTTTCAATCGCCGGCACCGCGTTCATCGTGAATGCCATCACGAGAGACGCCGAGACGACCTGGTTCGTGGGCGTAATGCTCATTGGAGTTTACGTCGTGTTGGCCCTAGCATACTTCTTTTCTTGAAATGAAACGCCAGGCGGCTTCAACAGTGGCAACCGTTCAGGCTCCAAAGTAGTTGCGTCTTGGCAGATCGGAGGCACCGCCGGCCATCGCCCCGCCGTCTCTCCAAGACCGAAGTGGGCCCCCTTTCGGAGCAGACCCTCGCGGTTACCGGCCGCGCCGAGCGCCCGTCGATCAGCCTAAAAAATCACCTCCCCCGCGAAAAAGGCGAGGAGCACGAGCACCAGAAAAATCGCAACAGCTGCGAAAAATAGCCACTTGGCGATAGTGGACGCACCGGCAGCGATTCCGCTGAATCCGAGCAATCCGGCTACGATCGATATCACAAAGAAGATCAATGCCCACTTCAGCATGCCAAGCTCCTGCGGCCTTATCTACAGTTGAGGTACGCACAAGTCTGCAATCCCACCCAGTTCGAAGGTGCTCTCGGACTTGCCTAGCGACAATCGTTCTGCCGACAATCGTTCCAGGCATTCGGCGTTCCGATCAGAACGTTTCATGTCCGACAGAAAGTCGGCACGCCTGCGTACGCGCTGCGTCAGAAGCCAAGCGAACTGAAATGTTTGTCCGCGACTGGACAGTCATCGGGGTCTCGACGTCTTTTTTGACAAGTGAATGCGTATTATCTTCTTAACTTCAACGAGCGAGGCAGTCCCAGATGCAGTTTCGTTCTGATTGCGTTCTTCCCTGGCTGGCCCTCGCCACCGCACTCCTGCTCGGCCACCCAACCCCAGCTTCCGCACTCGAATGCCCCGTTTACCATCCGAGCGATACCGACGCCGCGATCAAGGAAACAAGAGCACAAACGGAGACCTTCGAAGCTACGCTTGCAGCGCGCGGCGATCGTGCAACACGCAGCATCGTCAGCAGCGTGCGCATGGCTCATCCGAATGCGTCGGCAGCACAGATCACCAATTTTGTATTAACCCTCTACTGCCCTCTGGTGCGACAAAACGCAGCTTTGTCCGTGGATCACAAGCGAGCGCGCCTCAAGTCCTTTTCAGCTGAACTCATGAAGCAAGTCTCGCCGTAGCGTTGCTGCACCCAACCCTATCGGCTGATGTCTGGGCAATCACGGACGACGTACCGGTCCTAGCGAGCCGTGCACAAGCACATGGCGACATAGTCTATCAACCACATCGCGAGCTGGAATCGGCTTTTCAACCACGTACGGGGCAAATCGGCCGGGTATGACTTCGCGGCTGTATCCCGTGTAAATCAGAAACGGGATGCTTCTTTTCAAAAGGAGATCTGCGAATTCGAAGGACGCCCGCCCGTGCAGGTCGACGTCGAGAAGCGCGGCGTCGATAGCTGCGCTACCCGCTGCATGGAAAGCAGGGCTTAGCTCGGCAAATGGGCCAATTGTTTCATGACCGCTGCGCCGGATCTCGGTCGCGAGATCGTCGGCGATGAAGTATTCGTCTTCGATTATGGCTATTCGCATTGGGACTCCAATGACGTAGCAGCAAGCCCCTGCGAGATTTTCGCTTATCCTATCAGTGATGCCGCGGTGATCAACCTGGACCCGAATCGTAGACGCATAACTTGGTCCGCTGCCGCACGGGGCCAGTAGTACTTTGACCGCAGCGTTACTCCTGCTGCAGTAAACAGGTGCTCCCGGCCGGGGTACACTTATGTACCAACTGTCTCTGCAACGGCAGAGCAGCTCGCGCATTTCCTTCAGGCAAATGAAAACGAGGAGATGAGTTTATGAAAACAAGCGGATGGCACGTCGCCGTGGCCGTATTGGCGCTCGCGATCCCGGTCGGAACTACTGCGCAAGCCGCACCCATGTTGGCTGCGAGCGGGATAGCCAAAAACGACCCGAGCCTGGTGGAAGTTCAATGGAGGCATGACCGTGACCATGCTTGGCATCGTCATAACTGGCGCGACGGCTACAGGCACCGCTATCGCGGCGGCTGGGGTCCAGCGTTAGGCGGCTTCGTGGCAGGTGCGGCGATTGGAAGCGCCGTCGCCAACAGCCGGGCGCAAGCTGCCGAGAACAACGCCTACTGCTCCCAGCGATACAAGTCGTACGACCCGAGCTCCGGGACTTACAGGGGTTACGACGGCGTACGGCATCCATGTCCCTGAGCAACACGGCGTTCTGCCGGGGCCGGCCATTACGAACGCCATCAACTTTTGAACTCGAGCAAGGAGATCCATACATGAAAGCGACCTCATTCTTGGCGGCGGCAGCTCTCGTCGGCGCATCATCGCTTGCGATGGCACAAAGTTCTCCGCAAGCTACCGGTCCTGGGGACCATAGCGCCGTGCAGAGCTCGAGCCGCAATCAGTCGGCCGACCAACGCACGGAAAACAGCATGGCAAACAAGGGGGGCAACAAGGGCGACGCGGTCCAGTCCGACGCTAGTCAAGCGAGCGTTCGGCAGCAGATGGTCAGCGACCTGCAGCAGGCAGGTTTCACCGACGTCAAGGTACGGCCGGAGTCGTTCCTGGTGGAGGCCAGAGATCGGTCAGGAAATCCGGTGACAATGTTCGTTGGTCCAAATACTTTCGCCGAGGTGAAAACGATCGGCGCTAACGCGCAGAAATCTTCTTCGAATACAAACTCGTCCACCAACAGCGCTAACGCAACTTCGGATCGCCCCGGCGGAGCCTTCACTTCGGTGCCGCCGAAGGACGGCCTGAGCTCGCAGTTGATGGGTCTGCAGGTGTACAACAACACCAAACAGGACATTGGCACGATCAAGGACGTCGCGCTAAACGAGAACGGCATCGACGGCTATATCCTCTCGGTCGGAGGGTTCCTTGGCATTGGCGACCACTACGTTGCGGTGCGGCCTTCCGCAATCAATCTGAAGTTTGATCATGCGGTCAACAAGTGGACCGCGACCATGGACACGACGGCCGACCAGTTGAAGTCGGCGCCTGAATTCAAGTACCCCAGCAACGGGTAATATTCTGAGATGGAGCGGTTGGGCGGAACCGCTGCACCTCCCGGCTGTTGGTTCCAGGTTCGACGTGGTTATGCGGCTCAAAATATGCTCGCCCGCGCTGAAAAACTGCTGGCTGACCTTGGTGAGACATTCTGGCTGGTGCCTATGGTCGTGGTGCTTTGCAGCCTGATCGGTGCCTTCACGCTCGTTCATATTGACCAGAGCAACACGGTCTACCTCTCAAATCTACAGAGTTGGATGTACGACGGCGGCGCGACCGGCGCTCGCACCCTGCTCGGCACCGTAGCTGGCGCGACGATCGGTGTCGCGGGAACCGTGTTCTCGATCACCATTGCCGCGTTGTCTCTCGCTGCAGGTCAGATGGGGCCGCGACTGCTGCGCAATTTCACCCGCGATCGCGGCAATCAACTCACGCTGGGGATGCTGCTCGGCACCTTCTGTTACGCTCTCGTCGTGCTGAGAAGCATCCGGACAGAGCCCGAGGGGGGCTTCGTCCCTCATCTATCATTGAGCGTTGGAACTCTGCTCGCCTTGGCCTGCGTGGCGACGCTCGTCTACTTCGTCGGTCACGTCGCCGGCCGGATCAACGTTGAAACTGTCGTCGAACTCGTCAGTGAAGACCTCCGCAGCGCTATGCGCCAGCTAACGGTCCAGGATCCGCAGCCGAAGCCTCCGCCGGGCGAGTACTGGATCGGCTCCCTGCCTCTGAAGGACTCGCGGCGCGGTTATCTGCAACATCTGGACGAAGAGGGCTTGGCCACCTGGGCGGCCAAGCATAGAGCCACCATTCGGCTGTTGATCGGCCCCGGCGACTATGTTTTTCCGGGGGCGACCGTCGCTCTGGTTAATCCTCCCGTCGATGGTGCCGAAGCGGCTATCCGGAATGCGACGGCGCTGGGCGCAACAAGCAGCATCGCTTCCGATCTGCGCTTCGCCGTTCGGCAACTCGTTGAAGTCGCGGTGAGGGCGCTTTCGCCTGGCATCAACGATCCACACACCGCGCTCTCGGTTCTGGATCGGTTGGGTGCGGCGCTCTGCGATCTCGTACCCCTGCATCTGCCATCAGGAGTGTCGATCAGAGGAAGTCGGCCGGTGCTGGTGGTGCCGCATGTGCAATACGATCAACTGCTCGGGACGATGTTTCATATGATCCGGCAAAGCGCAGGCGCTCAGCCTGCAATATCGATCCGAATGATCGAGGTGATGACCCAGGTCGCAAGCTGCGAGCGCGATGCCACCCGGCTCTCGGCGCTCTCCCACCACGCCGACCTCGTCCTTGCGGACGCTCGTCGCCTGATTACCGCTCGCAGCGACAGAGAGGATGTCGAACGCCGGCATCAGCTGTTTACTCTGATGGTCCGGGCAGGTCCGATGGGGCAATTCACCGAACAGGTCTTGCCTCTAGCGGGCGACGATGATCCGCCAAAGGCTATTGCTGAGACAGTCGCCTTCCGATCTCAGCGTTAAGTTCGGCGCCCGCCAGGACGGAATAGGCGGCGCCCCAGAGCCATATCATCAACACGGCAACTGCGCCGAGCGAGCCGCAGGTCTTTATGATAGGCAGCGAACGTATTATTCACATACGTTGAGAATGCGTATGAACCCGAAATCAAGATAGCCGAGCGGAAACCGATTGCCCATCTCTTCGCGCTGCTGACGGTCGCTTGAGCTCATCGCCTCCCCGAGCCAACGGCGCTCCGTGGTCCGGAAGCGTACCCGCAAATGTGGGAACCAAAGGGACGGACGCACTCTTGGATCTGGAGCAAAGTAATCAACAGATGACGAGTAACCGGCATGGCTCAGAGATATCGCGCAGCAGATTGGGCGGCATTCACTCTCGGAGCAGTCATGGTTCTCATCGGCCTCGTGCTCGGAGCCGGCGGAGCATGGCTGCTTTGGTTGGGAGGCTCCTTCTATTATCTGCCCAGCGGAATCGCCCTGATCCTCTCGGGTCTCCTGTTGGCCCGCCGGCGCGTTGAAGGCGCATGGCTTTACCTTGTTCTCTTCCTGCTCACCCTCGCCTGGGCGTTCTGGGAAGTTGGCGCTGACGGTTGGGCCTTGGTGCCGAGGACCGTTGGACCGGCCATTTTGCTGATCGCCGTCCTGGCGCTCACGCCGCGGCTTCGGCCCATTCGCCACCAGTATGAAGCTGCGGCGACAATCGCTGCGGGGCTTGTACTGCTGGTAGCCACAACTGTGTTGATGACCGGAGCTTTTCGGCCGGCAAGCGCCGCTCCTCGCGTCATGCCGTCTCCGACCGTCGCAATGGCCGACCCTTCGTCTCTCAAGCCAGGCGCAGATTGGCCTGCCTATGGCGGCAGCTACAGTGCGCGCCGCTATTCGCCGCTCGACGAGATCAACTCGACGAACGTCGCCAAGCTCATCAAGGTCTGGACTTTTCATACCGGCGACTTGCCTACCAAGAACACTAAGGGGACATACGGAGCAGAGAACACCCCGCTCAAGGTGGGGGATAACCTCTACGTTTGCACGCCAAAGAACATCGTTATCGCGGTCGACGCCAAGACCGGCAAGCAGATCTGGCGATTTGATCCGCGCGTCCCGGACGAGTTCATTCCGTACACCGCGGCTTGCAGAGGCCTTGCATATTACGAAATGTCCAATGCCGATCAGGGCGCGGCCTGTGCCAGCCGCATCATCGAAGGCACGCTCGACGCACGCCTGATCGCAATCGATGCGAAGACCGGCAAACGTTGTGAGACGTTCGGATATGATGGACAGGTCGACACTGCGACGGGCATTGGCCGGCACGATCCCGGCATGTTTGCGATCACGTCGGCGCCAACGATCGTTCGCGGCGTGATCGTCATCGGGCATGAAGTGCTCGACGGGCAAAAGCGGGACGCGCCTTCGGGTGTGATCCAGGGATACGACGCACAAACCGGCGCATTGCGCTGGGCCTGGGACATGGCCAAGCCGGATGCAAGCGCACCGCCGCAGGTTGGACAAACCTATACCAGGGGCACGCCCAACATGTGGACGACCGCCTCCGGCGACGAGGAGCTTGGACTCGTCTATCTGCCGCTTGGGGTTTCGGCCGTGGACTACTGGAGCAGCAGCCGCTCGGACCGCGAGAAGGAGTTCGCGACATCGCTGGTTGCGCTAGATGTTACGACCGGCAAGCCCGCCTGGCATTTCCAGACCGTGCACAATGACGTCTGGGACTACGATCTCGGCTCTCAAGCGACGCTGGTCGACTTCCCGACGGACAAAGGCGCGCCGGTGCCGGCGCTGGTGCTGCCGAGCAAGCGCGGCGACATTTTCGTGCTCGACCGCCGCACGGGCAAGCCGCTCGTCGGCGTCGAAGAGCGGCCGGTGCCGCAAGGCGGCGTGGAGCCTGCGCAACGCGCCAAAACCCAGCCATTCTCGCTTTACCACACCCTGCGAAAGGCCGATCTCACCGAGCAGGACATGTGGGGCATGTCGCCCATAGACCAAATGATCTGCCGTATCCAGTTTCGTCAAGCGAGCTACAAGGGCATTTTCACGCCACCCACGGCCAGCCCGCACTGGATTGAATATCCAGGCTATAATGGCGGCTCCGATTGGGGCGGCATCGCCATCGATCCCGTACGCGACATCATCGTTGCCAATTACAATGACATGCCGAACTATAATCGGCTGGTGCCGCGCGACGAGGCCAATCGTCTTGGTTGGGCGCCGCGGGACCAGGCTCGCGGCGAAATCGGCGGGCAGGAAGGCGCCGGCGATCCGCAGCTCGGTTCCCCATATGCGATCAACGTCAATGCCGGCTGGCGGCTGCCCGGCACCGGATTGTTGTGCAAGCAGCCGCCGTACGGCGGAATTCGCGCCATCGATCTGAAGACCGGCAGGACGCTGTGGGATCGCCCGTTAGGTGAAGCCCGGACGAATGGCCCGTTCGGCATCCCGTCGATGCTGCCGATCACGATCGGTACGCCTAACAATGGCGGCGCGGTCGTGACCGCCGGCGGGCTTATCTTCATCGCAGCGACGACCGACAATCTGATACGTGCCATCGATATCAAGACCGGAAAAACCGTGTGGGACGACGTGCTTCCGGCCGGCGGCCAAGCCACGCCGATCACCTACGAGGCCGACGGCCGCCAGTACCTCGTCATCACGGCAGGCGGTCATCATTTCATGGAGACGCCGATCGGTGATTCCTTGG
>NZ_JADPJF010000129.1:61614-88464 GCF_023073295.1 Bradyrhizobium sp. 23
TGGCATACGCTTTGCCAAAATAAATGTCATCGAGACGCCACGGTGCCCCTTTCAACTCGCCGATCCGAGAAGGTCTCATCAACTCGCCTGCACCACAATGAAATAGCGCCTGACGATCTAACTCCTTCGCATATTGGCCGGTGGAGCGGGTTCACTTTCTGGGCCAGGACGTTGAGCACGACATCGGCGGAATGGGACGCCGTGAACAAGCGCTTCGGCACAGGCGGCTTCTGCTGCCGGCATACCGTCCCTCAGCACCGCGTTGGGGATGTCGACCATCTGCCGATTGCCATGGTCGGCGCCGGCAAGCCTGCGCCGGACACTGGCGACGAAGGCCCGAACGGGGACATTGTCGTTCATCGAGGTGAGCAAAGAGGAACTTGAGGAAGATCGCCCTTGTGTCCACGCGGACCATCGAGATCGACGAGTTCGTCGAGAAGGCTGTTATCGATCCGCAATAACTGATCCACCCGTCGCCTTGGGGCCAGCAGTATGGCAGGGCCGGCCAAGCGCTATCAAATAAGCTTCTTCCCTCGGGTCACTCTGCACCAAGCAGCCCGGCGTCTCGTGATGTAGAATTCAGCTCTTTAGGCAAAAGGTTAGATGAGATCGGCCACAAGGTCGTGAAATGCGAAACAGTTTCGGATTTGAAAGCGTCGTTCTCCTTTAGTACTTGCAAAATGAGAATTCAGCCTGCAAGATTTCCTTGAGCCTCCGCTTTGCCAAGCGGTGTTGCTGCCGACCTGTTCTGGCGCGTCGTACCTCATCTCAACAGCCTACATCTGCAGCGTTGTCGCGGCTTTGCCGCGATGCAGGAGGCGCAACGAGGGGTGTGTGCCATGAGCAACACTTTCAACTACGGCGCGTTTTCACCGTCTGAGGTCGCTTTTCTTCAGACGACGGCCAAGCGTGTGCGCGCGCTAATCCGCCGCACCACCCATCAGCTCATCGAAATTGGGGAAAATCTTACGCAGATCAAGGAGAGGATGCCCCACGGGCAATTCGCTGCGTTTTGCGACGCGGAGTTGGGCATCAAGCTCCGCTCGGCCGAAAATTACATGTCGCTCGCCGAGCTGGCCAAAACCTATCCGCCGGCTCTGGTAGCGCGGCTGCCCGCACGCGCGGGCTATAAGCTCGGCGAAAGGTCTGCCCCCACCGACAAGGTTGCGGAGATCATGAGCGAGGTGTCCAACGGCAAGCTCTTCACCATCAGCGAGGTGAATAGCCGCCTCGGGGCTGCTAAGCTCGCGGAGCCTTCCTCGAGGGAACCGGATATCGATCACCTCGCGGAGAGGGTGCTCGACGCACTCGACATCCACGACGTTGGAGATCTAGTGCTTCTGCTGGGCACCGCGAGCCGATCGGCGCTCGCGGCGTTTTGCGAGCGGTTGCAGCAGGGCCTCGAGCATCGTCGCCCGACGACCGCAACCACCCTGATGCTGCCCCAGAACAACCTGTAGCGGATTGACTAGCGCCGGTAGGACACGCATCGCGCGGTGCTACCGGCGCCAGTGAGACTTCCGAAACGCCAAGGGCCAGGTGCAGGTGACGCAAGTCGGCTTCGAGGTCGCCGCCGGCATGCGGCTGCGGATCGCGACGCTGCAGCTCGAACGCGGCGACGTTCGCGGCGCAGCGGCCGAGGTTCATGCAGCTCTGCTCGTGGCGCGCGAGCTTGGCTCGCACAAGCCCGAGGCCGGCTGCAGGGAATTGCAGGGCAGGATCGAAACAGGACAGACCGGCCGCGCCGCCTAGGGGTGAGTGATGTGATCCGGTTGCGAATGAGCGGCGGAGCCGATGGATCATTACGCGGCAATCCACCCCCTTCATCAGGCCAAAGATCGCCGGGATCACGATCCGCGTCAGCAGCGTGGATGAGACCTTGCCCTCCCCGTTTCATGGCGTCTCTGACTGCGGCTTGAGAAGACGCAGCGTGTTCAAGGTCACAGGGACGGCCGCGCCCGTATCAGCGAGGATGGCAGGCCGGAGGCCGGTGATGCCGATCATGGTGGTGACGAGGAAGAGCGCCTTCAGTTAGAGTGCTACAGCGATGTTCTGCCGGATGTTCGTCATCGGAGGCGGGATCACCGGACGATTAGTAAAACGGTCGTCCCATCGGCCTGTCCAGAGCAGGTGCAGGCTGCAGACGGCTCATAGATTTGCATTGGTTCGAAAAGCCTATCACTGAGGACGAAAAGCCCATTAATCGCTTAGATCAGTCCTTGAGCGCGACTCCCTCCCCATGAGATTTCCCACCCCCATAGAGAAATACGACGCCCTGCTTCTCGAGGGCGTCACGCATCTTCCTATAAGTCGCGATCTTGAGCGGATTTGTCGGAACTTGTATGTCGGCCTCGAGCCTCGATACCGTGCGTCGATCAACCCCGATCGCGCGCGCGAGATCGAGCTGCTCCATCCCGACCAGCGCGCGGCCGGCCCTTATCATGCGTCCCGTGGGCAATCTGTCGAGGGCCACCGCAGGTTCGGCTCCGAATCAATATCGGTTAACCATACACCGGCGGAGATCACGCCCGACAGAAGCCGCTTGCAAATGAGACATATGGGATATATATCCCATATGTCCTTCATTAGCTTCGGATCAGCGCGTGACCCAATCCGACCTCATCATTTCTCCGACTAATCTATTCGGAAGCGGCTTCACGGCCGCGACGGTCTTCATTGATGGCAACACAAACGGGATGCGGCTGGTCAAATCATCCGGTTCGCGATTGTCCATCCTTGTACTGAGGTTCGCCGAGCTTTCACGTTTGAAGGAGCACGTCTCCCCCTGGGATTTCGTCGTGTACGTGATCGACGACCAGTCCCCGAACAGCAGCCAGAAGAGCTACATCGGACATGGCGACGGCGAGCGGAAGTTTGGAGACCGACTTGGCAAGTCCATCAGTGCAACCACGCTGATCTATGTCATCACCGGCGCCGGCGATACGTTCGACAAAGTCACGGCGCCCTACGTGGAAGGCAGGCTGATCAGCATCTGCACCGATCTTAACATCCCGCTCGCCAATTCGGGGCGCCCCTTCGGGCGCGGTCTCCCCATCATAGATGATCTCGAGCAGCTGGTCGGCCATGCCGAGACGTTGCTGTCGGTGGCTGGTTTCACACGAATTGAGACGGCGCGCAGAAACCCGCCTTCATTCCGCACGCGACTTTCCGTGACGACCGACCGGGAAGAAATGGTCGTAATGTCCGAAGACGAAGAGGCTCTTGTTCCTGAGAAAGGTATTGCGTACCGGCTGGATCACCGCAATTTGCAGGCCATGGGCTACAGTTGGAATGGGCGCTTCTACGTTATGGCTGGCGCCGACTACTCGCGACGCACGCGGAGCGATGTTTCGTACGATCACCAGCGGCGCCGCGATTTGCTCGAGGCCGAGAAGTGGGTCGGCCCTGTCGCCGGGACACCGGACAAGATGATGCTGAAGGTCAGCTTCCAGTGTCGAAGCGGGGCGTTCGCCGCGAAACTGCTGTCCGGCGAACAGCTCGATGAGCGCAGCTGGCTCGCCGTCGAGACGGAGCCGACCTGCGAGGCGCCGGAATGAACCTGCGCTCACGCCCCCTCTCCTACGTTCAGAATCGGCCGGCGCGACTCAATTGGACGCTACCTCAGCAACGCCGCCTGGCAAACCTGCGCGCCGTCTGGCGGCACAATGATGATCAAGACACGACCGGACGCGCTGGGCTTGGCCATGCGTGAACAATGGAGCGCGCCTTTGAACCACATCGATAATGGTGACCCTGAACGGCAGGAGGAAGCCCCGACAGAGTCGTGGCCCCGCGTCCTGAAGTACTGGCGGACGATTTCGGTCGAGGCGTTCGTCGACGCAACCAAGGCCGAGGTGATCACGTTCGTGCAGGCCACGACCACGACGATCCCGCAGTTGCAGCGCGCCATCTCGGGCGATGCAGATGCCGCTATCGACATGGTCATGCACTGCAAGGCGCCCAGCTCGATCGGCATCCGGGTCGATTTCCCGATGACGCTGTTGCTGTCGTGCGCGTGCGACGATTCCAGGGCGGCGCTCGTGCTGGCCGAGACGCTCCGCCGGATGCCTACTGAGCCGCGCCTCCGTACGAAACTCGCGACGTCCTGGCAGGTCGCCAGCTTGCTGATGTCTTTGCGCCGCCCCGCGAATGGCGCCACGCGCAACTAGCAGAGCGAAGACCAAAAACGTTCATCCTGAACGATGAGAGAGAGAGAGAGAGAGAGAGAGAGTCCATGAATCCGCGGTGCCCGGTTCAGCAACGAAGGTTGGGTTGGCAGCTTACGACCCGGCAAGTAGAAGTTCCTGGCCTTTCCAGCCAGAGGACAGTTCACCGCTGGCATGGTGGCGGAGGCTCCCGTCACAGGCGTTCGGCGAACCCGAGCGCCTTCACCTCCGCGCAACGCTCGAGCAGATCAACGTGCTGCATGCCGAACTCGACCTTATGGCCGCGCTAAAGGGCGACGCGGCCGCCGCCATCGAGGTCACGTTCACGCTCATGCCGATGAGCGAAATCACGCTGAGGACCGACATCGCGATGACGGCGCTCCTGCGGTGCGCCCTGGAGCGCAACGCGGCCGCATCCTTAGTTCTGGCTCAGGTCACGGGCTTGACCGACCTCGGCCATCCCTATGCCAACGAGCTCGCAACCGCATGGCTCGCCTATGGCTGGCTATGGTCCGAAAATCCCCGCGAGTTCAGCAATGCGGCGGCCGTGCTGCTGACCGCTTTCCAGGATCGTGCGCGGGAGCAAGATGAATGAATATCCAGATCTTGTCCGACCTCCATGGCGACGTGCATCCGGTCAAGCCCATTACGATCGCGCCCGGCGTTAACCTTGTGATCGTCGCCGGCGATACCTGCGAAGGCGCGATCCGCGCCTTCGAGTACCTCCGTCGCATCGTGCCGATGCACATCCCGATCGCGATGGTGCTCGGCAACCACGAATACTACCGCCACTGCGTTCCCGAAGAAATCGCGTCCGCCCGTTCGCAGGCGGCCTCCTTCAACATCTATCTGCTGGAGAACGCGACCGTGATCTTGGCCGGCCGGCACGGCGAACGAGCGATTCGCGTGGTCGGTGCCACGTTCTGGACGGACTATCTCGGTTTCGGCAAAGCCAATCAGTCCGGGGTGATGAACACCTGCGCGATCGGCATGAATGATCACCGCCTGATCACCTGGCGGAAGCAGCCGTGGCGCCGGTTCAGGCCCCAGGAAGCAGCCTTATTACACCGTCAATCTAAGGCGTACCTCGCTGATTGTTTGGCGACACCATTTGACGGCAGCACCGTGGTCGTCACTCACCACGCAGTGCACTGGAAATCTGTGCACCCGAAATTTAAGAGCGATCCCCTCACCGCTGCCTTCGTTTCCGACCAGAGTGCGCTGATCGAGCGCTTTCAGCCGACGCTGTGGGTCCATGGCCACGTCCACAATTCGTCGGACTACCACGTCGGCGAGACGCGGATCGTATGCAACCCTCACGGCTACGGGTCCGAGAACCCGGCCTTCGACGGCGCGATGGTGGTGGAGATCGAATGAGCAACCCCGGCGATGATGGCGACGATTTCGAGCTGCCGGCGGTCGCACGCGATGATGTGTTGACCGGCGCCGCAGCCGATTCGGCGGATTCTGAGAAGCACCTGAAAAACCTGCCCCGTATTCTGCGCTACGCCAAGCTTCTCGGAGACCACGCCAGGCACGTCGAACAACGCCTGATTGCGGAGATCGAAGAGCTCTGCCCGGATCTCGCGCTGAACACCGCTTGGGCGGTTGCGCAGGATGTTGACACTGGGCTTGCGCTTGCCACCGAGCTCGATCGTCGCGCGGCGGAATATAACGACCCGAACCTGCGCAGCTTGTCAGATTGTGTACGGTTGCTTTGTTTACCCGCGACGCGAGGGGGTCTTCACTTCCAGCAATATTTTCGCGTCGCCAAGGCCCTGCTGCTGTCCTTCGAGATCATTCGCGACCGCGATGAACAACTGTGTTGCGAAATGGAGCGGTTCGCCTTTGGCTGGGCGGCGCTGCCCGGTTGCGCTCACATATCAGTAGGCCACGCCTCCGCCGCGGAAAATGCGCTCATGCTCGGCTCGCGCATGGTGGAACATCGCATTGCTGCTGCCCGGCAGGAAGCCATTCAGGCGCAGGAGGAAAAACTGCACTTGACGGAAGAGGCCGAGCAGGAAACAGCCGAGATCTCAGGCCGGACCCCGACCGCGGAAGATAACCAACCGTCTGATCGTCTGATCGTCGCTCGCCTGAGTGCCGACGAGATGAAGAACTATCGACTGAAGGAAATTCTCGCCTCGCTGAAGAACGTCGTGAACGTGCCGCTGCCGCTCGTCATGGTGCCGCCGCTGCACGAGGTGCGCAGCAAACTGCTGCTCGAGTTTCCCTACGCAGGGCGCGTCATCGACTTGATCCTATCTGATCTTGTTGGCCGGCGCATCGTTCAGCTCCGTCCGATGATCCTGGTCGGGGAACCAGGCGGAGGTAAAACGCGATTCGTTCGAAGCTTGGGCCAAGCTCTCAATCTATACGTGTGGCGCACTGATTGCTCTCGGGGAGACGCGGCATTCGGCGGTACTGACCGTCGCTGGCACTCCGCTGAGCCCTGTCATCCTCTTCTCGCGGTGGCCCGAAGCAGGACGGCCAGCCCATTGGTGCTTCTGGACGAGCTGGAAAAAGCGCCCTCCAGCTCGACCTCAAATGCAGGCCGGCTGTGGGACTGCTTGTTGAGCTTCACCGAGGCCGAAACGAGCGCGCGCCATTTCGATCCTGCACTACAGGTCAACCTGGATCTTTCCCGAATCTCTTTCGTCGCGACCGCCAACAGCCTGGACCCGCTGCCGGGCCCGATTCGCGATCGCTTCTTGGTCGTGACGTTCCCCAAGCCGGGCGCCGAGGACTTGGATGCCTTATTGCCGGCCGTGATGGTGGATCTCATCAAAGAGCGCGGGCTCGATCAACGCTGGATACGGCCGCTCGACGAGAACGAACACGTCGCGGTCGCCAAGCTGTGGCAGGGCGGCTCTATGCGGCGGTTGCGCCGCATTGTCGAGATCATCCTGCGCGAACGCGATCTCAGTGCCACGAGGAATTAGTATGAGCCGAGAGCCCCACGAGAAGCCCGCCTCGTTCCGAGCATCGCCGCTACCACGGTGGCCGCGATTGCCGGGGATAACGCCGGCAGAGATTCCGGCTGATGCTGGAAACAAGGATACACTCACACTTCACCATCAAAGGACCAATCGCGTGAGCGACCCCCAGATCACCTGCACCAAGTGCGGAACTGAGATCAAGCTGACGGAATCCCTTGCGGCTCCCCTGATCGTCGCCGCGCGCGAGCAGTTCGAGGCGCAGCTCGCGGCCAAGGAGGCCGCGTTCAGCCGCCGCGAAGCACAGCTGCGTCAGTCTGAAGACGATCTCGCTAAGCTCCGTGAAACCGTCGACGACCAGATCGCGGCCAAGATGACGCTTGAACGCGACGCCATCGCGGAGGCGGAGGCCAAGAGGGCCCGCTTGGCCCTCGCTGATGATCTTGGTCAACGGGACCGGCAGCTTGCCGACCTGCAACAACTGCTTGCCGCAAACGATGCCAAACTGATCGAAGCTCAGCGGACGCAGGCTGAGATGCTCCGCAAGGAGCGTGAACTCGACGTCGCCAAGCGCGAGGTCGAACTCTCGGTCGAGAAAAAGGTGCAGGAGAACCTGGCTGCGGTGCGCGACAAGGCGCGGCTCGAAGCCGAAGACGCACTCAAGTCAAAGGTCGCCGAAAAGGAGGCCCAACTCGCGGGCATGCAGCGACAAATCGAAGACCTCCGTCGAAAGGCCGATCAGGGTTCGCAGCAGCTGCAGGGTGAGGCGCTCGAAGTAGAGCTCGAATCCCTGCTCCGGAATCGCTTCCACAGCGACCTGATCGAGCCGGTGCCGAAGGGCGAGCTCGGCGGCGACGTGGTGCACGGCGTAGTCTCCGCCGGCGGCCAGCGCTGCGGCACCATTCTTTGGGAATCGAAGCGGACGAAGACCTGGAACCCGGCCTGGCTCGGCAAATTGCGGGATGACCAACGCGCCGCGAAGGCGGAGCTGGCGCTGATCGTCTCGACCGTTCTTCCCAAAGGCGTCGAGGGCTTCGACCTGGTCGAGAATGTCTGGGTGGCAGAGCCCCGCTTTGCAATTCCGCTGGCTGTCGCACTCCGGCAGTTGCTGATCGACGTCGCCACAAGCCGCCAGGCCCAGACTGGTCAGCAGACCAAGACCGAGATCGTGTACAGCTACCTGACCGGGCCGCGCTTTCGTCACCGCATCGAGGCCATTGTCGAAAAGTTCACCGACATGCAGAAGGACCTCGACCGCGAGCGCGCCACCATGTCGCGCCTCTGGGCCAAGCGCGAGGAGCAGCTCAGGGGCGTGCTGGAATCCACCGCCGGCCTCTACGGCGACATCCAGGGCATCGCCGGTCGCGCCATGCAGGAGATCGAGTGCCTGGACGTGCTGATGATCGAGGCGAAGGGCGAGGCTGCTGAGTAGGTATCAGGAGGAATTCGCACGTCGAATGTTATGGAACATGCCGGATACGATGGCGCTGGTCATCGATTCAGCAAGGACTGCGCGGCAATCAATCTTCGAGCCGTCTCTCGAACTTCGCCAGCAGGCGAGCGGCCAGATCAGCTCCTTGTAGATGGAGGCCGATTTCATCGAGAGGGTTATCGGGCGAACCCGATTGAGAGCCCCAATTCATGGTGCTCACGACGACGTCATCGGTGTCCCAAAGAAGGAATTTCGCGTGGACCTGGGGATCCAGCACGGGGATTACATCGACGACGCCATTGAGCCGTTCGCGCTGCGCGGTCACATGCCGCCGCTTAACCGGTCCCGATCGGCGCGAGTAATAGACACGGACATCGCTGAGCCGACGGCCAGCAACCTCGGCCGGATTGAAAAGACCGGGGACCATGGTGGCACCGACCTTATTGGTCGAACAGATGAACCGCTGACCCGCTTCGTGTGCAGCTTTACGAAGCAATCGTTCATGATCGTCGGCTTGAAGTATGGTCATGCGAACCGGTGTGCGATCGTCCTCATTGCTGCCAGCCGACAAGGCGCTCCGGCTGCGCCGCAGCTCCGACGCCGTGAATTGGAGCGTTTCAATTGAACGACTGGCACTTGAAAGCGGCGAAGCGATCGAGCGCAGAAGATCCAAGCCGGCCGCGGCTGCTTGGTTCTCGGTGAGTTCGACCGATACCTCCACGGCCGAAAAAGGCGAAGAGAGCCAGTTGCAGGAGCCGAGCAGGACGACCGCTCCCCCTTGACCGTCGTCGGCGGCGAGACATTTGACGTGGCTGCGCACCGAGTCACGCTGCGTCAGCACGAAGCCTCGCGTGCGTCCGCCGCTTCGCGCCGCGGAGAGCCGAACGTTCAGCTCTTGCATCGCAATCGCGTTTCTCCGGTCGGTATCAAGTGAGGTTCCGTAGAGCAAGTGGCACCGCACGCCGCGCGCACATGCCTGCTCAAGCGCCTTGCGGACACGTTCGTGGCGGTCCGTGTATTTCTCGTCGTCCTGCGGCGTGACGAAAGTGGAAAGAACGAAGACATCGGATTCGGCTTCGCCGACGATGTGCTCGAAACGTGCGAGATGCTCGTCGCCACCAACGACTAACTGATCGGCAGTTATCCAGGTGTCGATCGTTTGCGATCGGTCGGGCTGCGGGTCGGTCGCGGCCGGAAGAATGCCAGTGTCGATCGTTGCCTGAAGAGCCCGGATCAGCTCATCGCTGGCTCCGTCTCGGAGCGCGCCGTTTTTGAAGTCGTTCAAATCGATCGCGAGATATTTCTTTTCAAGGACGGAATTGACCGTCTGCACGCCACGAAGCCACTCGCCGGGGCGAAGCATGCCGGCCACCAGCTTGAGAACGCGAGCCGCCATCGTATCATCGGTTTCGTCGGCTCCGCGAGGGAATTCAACCCTATGCCCCTCCGCATGGGTCATGCGAAACAATGGGACCGTCTCGACATCGCGGTTGCGAAAGACGGAGTGCCCCACCTTTTCCAACACGAGACTGATGTGGATCTCGCGATCCTCGGTCCGCTCGGGCAAGGCGCGCCCCAATTGAATAAAGTCTTGACCGACACCGCTTGTCGCCAATTGGGGCGCAGGAGAGAAGCGCAGCTCGGCCAAACCGAATTGCATCAATCGCGCAACGGTGGAGCCGGCGACCTGGATGGGGAGACTGAGCGACGCCGCAACGTCTTCGATCGTGCCTGGGCGACGATTGAGCTCAAGCAGTATCATCTCTTCAATTGGGCTCCATCCCCAGGTGCGCTGAACGATGGCGCGCGCCCGGTAGTGCCAGGCGGGAAGGTAGATTTTCACGCGGGAAACCTCCCGTTCTCGTCGACTTTGACGATGGATGCGCCCTTCCCGACCCGGTCGAAGTTAGCTGTCTCAAGCCGCGCGAGCTCCTTCAACATTTTTCGAAGGAACTCAAGCTCATCCTTCGTCCCGTCGGGATCGATCCCGTCAACCACCTCGCGAATGAACCGTTGACTAGTGGCGAGAACCAGTTTTTGCCTGGCGCGGCTCAGCAGCACATTCATTCGTTGCGGACTTTTGACGAATCCGAGCGCGCGTGACCCCACCATGACATTGTTGCGGACGAGGCTGGCAACGACGACGTCGGCCTCCCCTCCCTGAAAGCTGTCGCTGGTAAAGACAAAGTCTCCGTTGCCGCGCGGGCTGACGAAGCCAAATAAGGTCTTATCCTTGCCGACTTGTTGATTCAGCAATTGCTTGAACCAATTGACCTGCGCCAAATAAGGCGAAAGGACTACCAAGGTGGGACGGTGCCCATCAGCGTCAACGACCGGCCGCAAGCCCTTCAAAGCCGCTATCAAAGCCTGCGCCTCGAGTTCATTACGGTACGACCGCTTTACTTTAGTTTCAAAGCGCTGCCGCTTTACGATGCTGAGTGGTGGCAAGTCGAGAACAACAATCGGCGTAGCCAGATAGGACGCCGTGGACGTGACAGTCATTGCGCGGCGCTTAACGCGATCGGATGGAATGAGTTTCTTATTGTAGAACGTGTTGGAGACCAGCTCGCTGATAGCGGGGTGCATCCTGCTCTGTTCGAGCAATGTGTTGGTGATCACGCTTGGGCGCCCGCTCACTTTTTCACGCTCTTCTTCCCGTTCTGCGATCGACCGGAACGGCTCTTCGAGACGCGCCGCTGTGGCGAGAACCTCCTTCATCAAAAGTTCGTTCGCAGTGATGGTGTCGAGCGCCGCAATAACCTCTAGCGGCAGATCGGAGATAGTTTCTAGCTGCTCCTTTGCGTTACGCAGTAGCTCGGCTGCGCGTTCGCTATCGTAGAATTTTTGCCGCTGAACGGCATCGAAGGGCGAGAGCTGATTGTGATCGCCAACCATGATGCGCCGGTTACCGAGCAACAGGGCGCCGATCAGTTCCGCGCCGTTGGCGCGGGCAGCCTCCTCGACGATAATCCAGTCGAATTGTTCGCCGTCAGCGATCATTTCCTCGATGATATGCGACGACGTCGTAGCAAGCGTAACATCGGATGACCGCAGCAAGAGATTATCCGTATCGCGAAGCACGCGTTCCGCAATGGAGGTTTCCGAGCCCACGGGCGCCAGTGCCAGCTTGATATGATAGCGTTGATTGACCATCACGGCTTCAGCAGCAGGATCGGCTGCCGAAATAGACTGGAGGAGTTTGACGGAACTCTCGCGCAAAGAACTGACCTCGTCGGTCGACCGCGTCCGTTCGACGCGAACCACGATTGTCGTGCCGCCCGCCATTGTCTTTCTGAGTTCATCCTCCATTTGAACAAGAGTGTCGTGGTTTTGAGCCGAGACCAGAAGCCGAGCATCCGGTGTTTTGGCCAGAATGCTCTTGACCAGATTCGAGATCAGGAAGGTCTTGCCCACGCCAGGAGGACCTACGACCACATTGATGGACTTTCCCGACGCGATGGTTTCCCAGGCGAGCCGCTTCGAAGCATCCATCTCGGCCGGCACGGCGCCCGGCGCCGCTATATCCCGAAGCACGTCGTCCAGGGCGACTTGCGCCGGGTCGTCGATCGCTCGCAGGAGTTCGATATTGGTTCGGGCTGCAACGATATTTTGCAGGCGCCGACGAACGGCGCGTTCAAACCCGCTGTCGCGTCGAGGACGAAGATAGAGCGTCTGTCCCGGAACAACCGCTTCGCTGGTTGCGAAGGTGAAGGCCTGCCGGCCGCCGACGGCACCGGTCCCTTCGTAGCTAAGTTCGGGAAGCCGCTCACGATCGCCGGCGAGGGAGTCGCTACGCGTGAGCGCCCAGTTGGCTTTGCCGTCGTCGTATTTCAATTCGCGGACAAGGGCTTCCTCTGCGGTGCGCAATTTCATCACTTTTCGTCGCGCGTCGCGGTCAGCATCTTCGCGCGACGCTACCCAAGCAAGATCGGCATCGCCGCGTGACGGCGGATGAAGGACCACGACAGGATAGATACGAAACTGTTCGCGCAACCAAGTAAAGGCTTCGAGCAGGATAAGGGCATGCCACGTTGGAATATCGTCGACCTGGTCGCTCCCATGGCCGTCGCCCGCGACGCCGGTCCAACGTTTCGCGCCGGGGCCCAGCTTGCGCACGCGTTCTTCGGCACTATTGCGTGTGCGCGACAGATGTATGCGATGAGCAAGTTCGACGGCATCATATATACGATCATCGGGTTGCCTGATGGCGGCACGTTCAATCATTCCGATACACTGATCAACGACCTTCACGCCGTAGATGGCGAGGTCGGTAGCGATCCGCACAACCGTCGGGTTTACGATAACGGCGCGGACCGAAGGTCCGCCCAAATCCTCTTCGACGAACCGGAGAACAGCATCCCTGTCGTCGGCCGGGATGGTGCCCGACGTGAGGGCCGGAAAGTCGACTTGAATCGCCCTTGGGGAAGGATAGAGGACGAGTTCACCTTCGGCACTTGACCCCGACCGGTCGAGATCCGCGACCACTTCGGCCAGCTCCCGCAAAACAATGCTTCCATCGAACAACTGATAGCGTGGCGGGTTCGCAAGGCGGTCGAGCATGCGACGTTCGATCGACAACAAAGCAGGACCACTCCCGTCTTCCTTGATGCCAAGGATACGCGATGCTGCCTTGCCGAGGTCGCTCCAATCCTGCCGAAACGACACGGTGCCTGATGACCGCAGAGGATATGCGGCTCCGTCCATATCGCCGTCAGCGATATGGACACAAGCTTCGTAACCACCAAGCCGGAAATCTTCGTTTTGGTCGCTATGCGAGACGATCGCATGCTCGCTGATGGCGCCATGCACGATGCCGGCATCGTGGCATAGCGCGAGACCCTCGGCCACGCGTACCATGTTACGCCAAAACAGCTTACGACCGGTCGGCACCAAGAAGCGGTTTTCCCGGTTCCGGACACTCAGCGACGAACCGCAGACGGGACTGCCGGGATTGACCATCAGGATGCCGATTTCGTCTTCATCCTCGACGATATCAAGCACCTCAACCAGCAGCTCTCGCGCGCGGCGTGAAGAGAGAACGCGGCGTACCCGTCGAAGCCCACGGTTGATGAGCCTTTTCAGATCTCCATCGAGCGCAGTATCTGTTTTCCTGAAGAGACGCAGAAGGTAGTGTTCGCCATCCGCAGCACCGGTGGCAAAGCGAAGTTGGGAGTTCCACCCCTCTATGCCGCCGGGAAAGGCCGTTTCGGCGAATTTGAACCGCGTGTCGAGGGTCGCTTTACCGCGTTGGGTCGGCCGCGCCATGGAGTCTGATCCGCTTTGGGCACCGAAAGCCGACGATTCGGATGCCGGGCGACTTGTATACAGCAACTGGAACTTTCTCTCGACCCCGCCCAGGGACTTGTCACACGTAATTTCAGGCGATCAATGCGCCCTGCTCTTGATGATAGCTGTAGGACTGCAAAAGTAGACAGCTCGAATCGATACCTTCCGCTGTTTGCGCGCGAAGCAGAGCGATATCAATTCGAAAGCCAAACCAGAATGACAGCAACCAGGAACAACCACTACGTCCCGCGATGGTATCAAGCCGGTTTCTTCGAGCCGGGCCAAACCACACTTGCGTATCTGGACCTGACGCCTCCGCCGATCACACTTCCGGATGGCCGCGTCAAGTTCGGCAACTCGCTTATACATTGGCCGACCGCCCGCTGCTTTCAGCAGCTTGACCTCTATTCGACTTTTTTTGGTACCTTGGTCAATGACGAGATCGAGCGCCATATGTTTGGTGACGTAGATACCAAAGGTGCGAAAGCTATTCGAGCCTTCGCGCAGACTGATATCAGCGAATGGCATCGGCAATTTCAGAATCTGTTTCTGTATATCGACGCCCAGAAGATCCGCACGCCCAAGGGGCTGGATTGGTTGAGGGCGCAGTACCCAGCGCTGACCCAAAACGAGTTAATGGGTGAGATGCAAGGCATCCGTTCGATGCACTGCACGTTCTGGGCCGAAGGCGTACGTGAAATTATCTCGGCCGAGGACTCTGACGTTAAGTTCATCATCAGCGACCACCCGGTGACGATCTATAATCATGCGCTGCCGCCCGATTCGGCAGCTTGTTCCTATCCGCTCGATCCTTCCATTGCCTTAAAAGCATCGCAGACGCTCTTTCCACTGTCCCGCGATTTCTGCATGATTTTCACGAACTTTGAATACGCGCAGGACCCCGCGACTAACCCGCTTGAGAAGCGCACCTTTGCGCGCAACTATCGCAGTTCGATGGTCCAAACTCACGCCTTCATCCGGGAGCGAAAGCTTTCCGCACCTGATGTCGCACGCGTCAACCGGATCATGCGCGCGCGGGCCAAGCGCTATGTCGCTGCCGGACGCAAAGAATGGCTGCATCCTAATCAGGGCGATGATTGGGACGATCTTCGACACATCCTGCTGCCGCCCAAGAAGGAACTGTACCGCTACGGCGGCGAAATGTTCGCGAAATTCGAGGACGGCTCCGTCCATTATCAAGACGCGTTCGGCCGCACTGAAAAACAACACGAGATTCTTCAGAAGGCTGCCGTGGCCAAACCTTTACGCTCTAAGGACCTTTGCGGCTGTGGCAACGGACGAAATTTTGGGGAGTGCTGTGAAGGCAAGCCGGTTGAGTTGCGGCCGAGCTGGACCGAGCGCAGTATCCGCGAACGCAACCTGATGTTCCTTAACGCGCTGGACAATGTTCTGGGGCTTGCTGACGAAAATAGGGGCTGGAATACGGTTCGCCGCGAGCTGACCGACCAAAAAATCAAGCTCATCTATCAGCTCTTCGGTGACCTGTGGCCGGAAGACACGGATCTCCTGCGGATGTTGCCAAAACCCGATGGGAAGCCGCGAGCTGTTTACACCGGCCTTATCCATCCCGATGCGATTGGGGACTACGCACTTGGCGCGTCGCTCTATTTCGGCGAATTGATTATCCAACACCCGTTCATGACGCCACGCATCATGAGCCCAAAATATAGCCCGATAACAAACCCGAGTTCCCATCGCCAGGAAGTGCTGAAATCGATCCTCTTGTTCTTGAAGATTATTCCTCTAGTCGAGCGTGGCTTGGTTCATTTGGTGCCGGACCCGTGCGACTTCGATAGTCACTTACGGAACCAGATGTGGGAAATGGCCCGCGCGCGATCCGCCGGCATTGATCCGCGTCTCTATGAGGACGAACGCACCAGCGCGCTCATGCGAGGGGATACGCAGCGCAGCATTATGTCCATGCCACCTGCTGCCGTACGGTGGACGCTGAGCAAAGCTTATCCCGCGAAATCGGAGGAGGAGCTCGACGTTGCGGTAAGGCTGATGCTCGAGTATCAGCATCATGATCCTCTGGCTGTGTTGCAAGATCCGGCCGACAGCGGCGAGAATGATGGCCGGCTGAACGCAATGAAACTTCAGCCAAATTTCGAAATGGCGTTGTATCTCGCGCAAGCGACCGGAGCCAGCATCATCACGGATAGTCCTGCGCGCTGGCACGAAATTCGTCTGGCTGTGCAACGCCCGGCGCGTGCGCGCCAGATAGTGCTGCCTGAGCTCACCCGTAGTATTGGCACGCATGCCTTTGGGTTCCCGCAGTTTCATGCCGACATTTTCCCACCCGCGTCCGACAAGATATTCACTGGTTATCCGGCGGTCATGCGGGACACGTTCAAGTATCTTTCCAAACTTGAGGAGCGCGGCGCGAAACCGAATGTTGAGCAAAATCTGGCCGGACGGTTCACTCGCACCCATGAGGGTGCACAAGCGGTCCTAGAAAAGAAGCAGGTGAAGGTGAAGACGGCAACTGTCCTCAGCATGTTCCCCAAAGGAGGTATCCAGGACAATACCGTCAACCGACTGCTCTTGATGTCGAGTTCAGAACATCACTTGCCGAATGTGCCGATGGCGTTCTTCATCAGGCCGCCGGTCACGAACCGCGTTCGTGCTGCTCCTGATAAGCCAATTATCGCCTTGGAGAGGTCGCCGTAGGCGAGCGCATTACTAGAGATTGAGCTTACGTCTTAGAACCATGATGACCATTCTCACGATTCGCAAACGCCTAGTCCCGACGAACAAATCCTTTATGTCGAGCCGTTTGATGCGTCCACGGCGAAACCGGCAAACCTGAGAAAGACTTCAAGGCTCGCATTCGCACCAACATTGTCACGGCGATCGCAGCTGTCGCCCTCGTGCAGCCATCCTGCCGACGGATCCCAATTTCCGTGTTGTGGGTCGGCGAACTTACCCAGACAGAGTACCGTGGTCGGGCGGCAGTGATGATCGAAGCTGTCTCCGCCGATAGTCTCCGCAAAACGGGAGTTTTTCGGGAAACAGCCGGAGACTTTCCGCGATTTCGTCACCGCTGTTAGGAAACCGGGTGCTCAGAGACTATTTAGATTCCCGAAAAAGCCGGGATTTCCGGCCTATTTGCGGCTCTGTTCGGGAGCACCGTTAACGGCAGGACTGCCTGGCTGGGGACGCAGGTATCGAACCGCGAAGTGCCCATTGATAGCGCCACACGACGCAACAATCGATCAACGTTTCTGCCGCCCTACCTGTCGCGGCCTTGATGCCATCGCCTCAAAATCCAGCCCTTCGAACATCGACCAGTCGATCTCCTTGGGCAGTTCGAAATTTGCCAGCTCCTGGCACTGCTTCCGGCGCAACTCGGCCCGCGTGCCGTAACCGGCATGAGGATCGCTCGCGCGGTGGCCCATCTGAAGGCGGGTCGTCGTGGTGTCGACATCCTCCTCGATGAGCAGGTCCTTGCCGCCATGCCGCAGCGACTGGCCGACTTCGATATTCATGCCGGCGGCGCCGCCGCGCCTCAGGAGCTTGTTGATGCGATCCGAGGCGGTGTCGGAGGGATCCTTGCAGGTCTGCAGCAAGCGAAAGAGGAGATTGTCGCCCTGCTCGATCGCCCATCCACAAAGCCCCATTGCGGAAGGCGTTGTGCAGAACGAAGAAGCGAAGGCTTTCATCGGTCTTGTACGGAATGCGCCGATAGATGCCGTCCGTCTTGTCGAACACGATCCCGTTGAGGCGGATAATGTCCACGCCGTGCTTCGTCCCGAAATCGCTGCCGCGGATCCAGGGCAGGATGCCGATCCGGCGCGTCGCCAGCAAGCACAACGGACCGAGCATGGCGTCATCCAGATAGCCCGAGTCCGCGCCGAGCCGGAACACGCGGTTCAGCGTCTCATAGTCGATGCTCTCACGCTTGACCGAGGGCTTGGCATTGTCCGGCCAGCGCACACGAAAACCCTGGAAGGGGTCACGCAAACGATGAAGGCCGGTTGCGGCATGGATGATGGCGCGCACGATCTGCACGTATCCATCCTGCATCGTCTTCAGCGCGATGGGCTCGTAGCAACGATCCTTCTTGTTCTTCGCGATCGCAGCGGGAATGCCCATCGCGAGCAGTTCTGCGGTCTGATCGCCTTTCTGCGAGAATTGCAGCGGCAGGTACTGCAACTCGTTGACATAATTCTGCAGGTCGATCGGCATGTACGCATTGAGGGGCCGGTCGCCCACCAGGGTCTTGAACACATGGGTGCGCCAGCGTGCCGTGCTGATCGTGCCGTCGGACGCGCCACCGTTCTTGCGGATCGTGATGTATTCGTCCTCGATCTGGCTGAAGAGCGGAGACGGCCCGACGGCCTCGGCCTGGGCGGGAAGTGGGGCGGGTGGATCGGGCTGCACGACGCGACGATCCACCACTTCCGAAACAGCCGAGTGGATCGCGGCGGGCTGGTGGATCGTTGCGCCCTGCTGCAGAAGCGCGAGCTGCCGATCGGCGACCTCCGCCAGCTTGCCGATGGCTTCCGCCAGGGGTTCGCGGACCTGGGGCAGCCCTTCGCCGGCGCGCCAGCGATCCCAAACGTCCTTGCGGAGCAGGTCGGCGCGCGCAGTCACGGTGGGGTGGCCTGAGTCTCCCTTTTTGACCTCCTGCTCCATGGCGACCGCCTCCTGGATGGCGGCGAGGTCGCGCATGGTGGCCGGCGAGAACACCGGGCCGGCGCCGGGCTCTCCAGCCTCGCCGCGGCCTCGTTGAGGAAGGCCATCATGTTGGCAAAAAACTCCTCGGGGCTGTCGCCCTTCGGAAAGCCGACCTCGCTCGGCGGAAATTCGCTGTACGCGTGACCTTCCAAGTGTCGCCTCCATTCGCCGAACCCGGCCTGAGCCAGGATCCCCAGCCACGCGGCTCGGCGGTGCGCCTCCCTCTTAGGCAGCACGCCGAGCCTCACCCGGATAGGAGCGCACGGGATGCCGTCACCCGCAAGATCGCGGGGCGGTCGGATCTGGAAGAAATACATGGAAAGCCGGCGAACAACATAGGTCGGCGCGCCTCGCCGGCGGCTACTGCGGCCGGTCGTCCGGGCGGCGTGATCGTGGACTACTTGATGGACTACCTCGGGGGATACACGCTTCGGCACTTGCACACTCACGCAGGCCGGGAACGCGATTTTTCAAGGTTTTCTGCAGGAAGAAAGTGGCGGATAGGAATTGAAAACTGGCGGAGAGGGAGGGATTCCCGACCAAGAACCGCGGACACCCCGAAAATCCGTAAAATAGGCATTCCCGAAAGAGGCCGGCGAAGGTTCCGCCACCACCGATGTGTACCCCAGAGATGCCGCACGAGAATTAACAGTCAGATCATTCCCAGCTTGGAGAGCGCCAAGGTGCAACAATCCTATGTAGGGAGCCGCAACAATTGCTCCTGCTGCAAGTCTTTGACGGACTTTCGCGGGGGATCACGCTCCAATAATAATCTCTCTTGATTGAAGCGCAGGATCTTCTTCGCTCGTTTAATTCCATCGCGAGCCTTGCCGTACCTTTCAGTAGCCGTGCGACTGCTGGCATGATTTACGATGACCGCGATCTCCGAATTGGAGAAACCGCTCCGCTTCATGCATGCGATCGCGAAATGCCGAAAAGTGTAGGTACAAACCCGTTCGATCCGGACCGCCTCGGACGCCGTTGCAAGGCGCTCGTTCATCGCGCTTCGAACGTGCCACAATCCACCATATCTCTCCTCCCATTTTTCGATTTCCGCGATCCATTGATCGAGCCGGTCGATCAGCCGTTTCGGGTAAGCGCTGATGTCGACCTCGCAGGTGTCGGTCAAACCGCGTCCGTTGGTATGTTTTTCAGCGCGAGCACGCAGGAAATTTCCCTCCCGCCGGAGCGTAACGATTTCGCCGGGCCGCCAGCCGAGACGCGAGGCCACCAGAATATATCCAGCGATCCACAGCGAGAACCCGTCGGCCTGGTCGCGAAAATATTGAACGAGGGCACGCAATTCCCGCACCGGAATCGATTTACGAGGTGCTTTCCGCTCCTTTTTCTTGGCGGCGACTTTCTTTTGGTGCGCCTTCGCCTTGGCCTCTTTGGACTTCTTGACCTTCTTGATCGACTGAGGCCGATCATTTTTCAGACGCCAGAGCAGCGATTTTTCCGGCTCCGGGTGGTCGCTGATGAGATCCATCCTTACAAACATCTCCACGCGCTGGCTTAGAGCGGCGGCGATACCCCGGATATAGCTATCCGACCACCTGCCATCGCTCTTCAAAAACCAGTCGGCGCACATAGTTACGCGGCTCTCATAGGGCGCGTGGCAGACGTCGGCCGGGTGCTCCCGGCAGTATTGGCCGAGGAACTTGGTGGCGTCGATCTCGTATCGGGCGATCGTTTCATCGCTCCGGACAGGCTCGGTAAACATGGGTCACCTCCGCGTTGGTCGATGCGTTGACCAACGAGACACGTCCCGGCCGCAAGAGGCAAGCTGACGAGAGACGAAGCGTCTCTTGAAACCGGCCGCGGCGGTGCAGACATCTGGGTCACGGGCCATAAGGCCCGCATCACCTAGCGAAAGGAGAAGTTAAATGCCCCGATGCAGGGCTATACGGCCTCGGTCGAGGCCGCGAGGCAGGCGCTCGAGGTCGCGCAAACCGCGTTGCCGCGGGATGTGGGACAGGCGGTCATGGCGGCCGGGTGGGCGTTCCTGCGCGACCGCCACGATGTGAACGCGCTGATCGATCACGTCACGTCGGAAGCCGAAAGGGGGACTTCGTTAGCAAGCTGCACGGTGCCGCCGACAAGGCTAGGCAGCAGCAGCCGCAGCGCGGTCGCCCGCCCAAGGCTAACAGCGACGCGACCCACAAGCACGTTAGCGGCGACGAGAACTCGATCGCCGCGTCGACCATCTAACGGATTAACGTTAGAAACCCGATCGGCCTTGTGGCCATTGCTGAGGGGTTCGCGCGCCTGTATCATTGCTACATCCCTCATGCGCAACAGCGATCAGGCAAGTTCGAGGAATTTCAGGGATTTATCGGGAGTTTGGTAGCGGGAGAGCGCTACCTACGTTCCCCCCGACATTTCCCTGGTGAGTTTATGGTGTCTGTCTCTTAGCCCTGCGCGGAGCCAGTTTTCCCCTGCCGTCCCCTGCGCAGGGGTTCGCATGTGGCAAAAAGCTTAATTCGATCAATGTCATCACGCCGGTGTGTCCTCCTTTGTGTCGCGATCCGCCGGGAGAAACGACATCTGAATTTGTTGTGGATCAGCCCCGACCGCGATCTGAATGACGTGTATACAGCGCACCCTTTCGTCGAAAAGTTGTAGTGTTTCCTCACCACTCGTGTCACGCCCTCGACTTGGAAGAGGATAGCATTTTGTGACTGATCCATGGGCATTCGGCTGGACACAGCTTCTCACATTCACCGGGTTCGCTATCACGATTGCCATCGCCGTAAGCGGCTTTCGAACCTTTGAGCGATGGCGCCGCGAGAAGCTAGAAGAGCGGCGCATTGAAATTGCCTTTGATGCGTTGACCATCGCTCACAAAACGCAGCCCGTTTTTCAAGGGATACGTGCCGCCGTCACCGAGGGGTACGAATGGGCCGATATGCCTCGGTGGGATGGCGATACTGAAGAGACGCGAAGACGGCGTGGGCCATACTTCGCGTCCATCAAACGGATCAATGCCAATGCCAAGTTCTTCGAACAGGTATGGGATATCCAGCCAAAATGCATGGCTCTGTTCGGTAGGCAGGTTGAACAGACCTTCATGAAGCTACATCAAGCCCGCCGATACATCGAAGTCTCCGCTCAAATGCTAGCGCAAAGAGCAAATGATGACCGTGCTGAGGACGCAGAGGGTAATCGCAATTTCTACGAACAGTTGCGCCACGACATCTGGGACCATGGCGGATTTCAACCTGAGTTAGATCGCGTCGGGCGTCTGCTGACAGAATTTGCAACTGAAACAATCGCGTTTGCTGAACCCGTCATTGCGCAGAGATATCGACCAATCAAGCTGCGATGGCAGTCGCCACAATAACACACTGCCGAGTTATTCAATGTCAGACGATGAAAGCGTGAAAACTCTTGAGCTTTAGTCCGGGCTTATTGTCAAGGCGTGACCGCTGTCCATATTATTGGCGTCAACTATACTCTCGTTCGTCTCCACATCACGCGCGCGAAAAATTCGGCCGATCACGCAACAGCGCAGTCACGCAGCGATCGCACAGCGGCTCCACCTCATCCTCATCTACAATCGCGTGAACGGTCGGCCCATCCAGACCGTAAGCTTCCTCAACGGCCTTGTCGGGCACCGCGATGCCAGCCTCGACGGCGCGCTTGCCGCCGCACAGACGATCTTACGCGGCTTGCCGGCCGCTGGATCACCTTTAATGATCCTCATACTCAACCTCTCCCATGCCACATCACCACTCACGCCGCGAACAAGAACACTCAGGTCCCATCGCCGACGGCGAGCGCTGACATTGTGCGCGAAGCAGGCGGGCGGTCAAACAACCAGCTCTTGTTTTTGCCGCGCATCTAACCGGATGCGGCATACGAGCCGCCGAAACCATTGACGAAATCGCCGATGCGGAACCGGCGAATTTATTTTCTGGTGCATTGCGATCTAGTGACATCGGAAACGTCGGCGACCGATATTTCCATCAAAACTCCCTGCTTTCCAGTGATTCACTGGCAGCTCCGTAATCTTCCGTGCACCACTCTACCTTGCATTGTGCCAACGTATGCGCTGCCGATTCGCAGGAAGCAAACCATGTTCAACAAGCCGGTCGTTTTCGTCATAGGTGCAGGCGCGAGTAGCGAGTACAATTTTCCGCTCGGTTCGGCATTGAAGGTTTCCATCGCAAAGAAGATCAAGTTTCGCTTTGAGCCCTATTCCCCCGATCCAAAAGAGGGTGATTACGACCTGCTGCAGCACATACGTCGGCACACTGGTGATCAAGCCCGCAGCAACGACTACACGCGCGCCGCAAATGACCTCGCCTCCGCAATAGACTCGTTCATCTCAATTGACGAGGCCCTTCATTTTGTCCGTGCATCTCCGGAAGCAGTGGAGGTCGGCAAAATAGCAATCGTCAACGAAATATTGATAGCAGAGGGAAAGAGTTCGCTGGCGATATCCAGTAACACCGGTCGGGTGACCTTAGACGAGAGTAATTCCGGCTGGCTGGGTCGGCTATTCTCTATGGTGATAGCAGGTCTGGAGAAAACTGAATTAGCCAGTGCTTTTGAAAATGTTACTTTTATCAACTTCAACTATGATCGAGCACTGGAGCACTATCTTTATTGGGCGCTGCAGCTCAAGACATCTGCTTCCGCAGAGGAGGCCAAGAAGATCGTTTCAGAGCTTAACATGATTAGGCCGTATGGATCACTCGGCCCGCTCGATTGGCAAGAGCCGAAAGGCACCGCATATGGATATCCGCACCACGTCGATCCTTTCTCGCTAATAACAGGGATTCGTACTTACACCGAGAAGGCCCCATTCCACGATGCGAATAAGGTCGCGAGTGTCCTCGCTCAAGCGAAGATGCTTATTTTCCTCGGTTTTGGTTTTCATCCGCAGAATTTGGATGTCATAAAGGCACCACCTCCAAACAAATTCCTACAGGTGCTTGCCACCACCTTCGGCTTTCATTCTGAAACCGTTGGAGCTGTTCGGGGGAGGATCATAAAGAATTTGCAACCAGCCTCAGCTCTGATGATGAGCATGAAATCCGCCGATCTTCTGCAGGAGTTGAGGCAGAACATTTTGATCGCTCTTGAATGAGCAGACATGCCAACCGTAGGCGGGATCCAAGTGATCCGCCCTCACGGCGCATCGTCATCACCGTTAGACCAATAACTCCACAGCGATTAGGCAGCATCGGTCTACCGTCCGGCGGTGCGCGCTATCACCGCCGCATGCAGTAGGCCACCTTGCGGCAGTCGTCCGGGTTATTCTCCCACCAGAGCAACCCACGTATTGGGGCCTCACTTTTGCGTGCCGTATTGATTCCCGTGCTTTACTCTGCACAGAACTGGCGCAAGAGCAGAAAAAGAGTTCTGAAGGTCAGCGACGAAATCAAGTCAGCCGTTCAGGCACAAGGCTATTACCTCCGCAGCCTGCGGGCCACCAAGGAGCGAATGATCGGTCGAGTAGGGCCGCCGGCCGGTGTTCTCCATGCAAGCTCTACAGCATCACACCCAACCACGCGGCCATCCTCGCGCTCTTCCGCGTAGTCAACCGCCACGTTTGGCAACTTGCAGCCGATGCCTGGCGTCTTCCCCGATTATCCAGTGCCCGTGGTCCGCAACACGGAAGCCGGGTCCGAGAGGACGCTGATGCGCTGGGGCATGCCGCCGCCAACACGCTCAGGTGGGCCGCCGGTCACCTCGGCAACACGTCATCGCTGTATTGGCGCGGTTGGCTGCGGCCCGAGAACGCTGCCTTCGATAACTGGTCTCTCAGTTCTCTCTTAGTGCCAATTAGACTTCGCTGAACTGAATACTGTCTTTTTCGCAGACAGCACTGAATGAGGCCCTCGCGTTTGCGCGCTCAAAGCAAAATGCTTTTCCTTTCTCAGTTGTCTCCACCCACCAATCTGATTTCTGATCGCGCGCAATATGTGCAGCATGTGTCCGCAAGCGATCTAGCTCTCGTCCAGATGCTCTGACGACTATACAATATGTCATTAAGCCCCCTATCATGTTGCACACAATCCACCCAACGCCGTAATAGAATGAGGCTGGACGCTGTCCTAATCGGGGATGATTCCACGTTCGCGCTTATCCATTAGCGTCCGCTCGATGCGCTCGGCTTGTTCCTTGGTCAAATTGACCGCCAGACTGATCCCAACCACCGCTGGTCCCTTACGTTGCCGATCGTAAACCATCCAGCCCTTGAACCCCTGCCGAACCAAGAACCTGGATGGAGGCGCCCCCTTGTCGCGCTCCGTCATTGCCGATCCCGCATGTTGATCATCGGACCATCACCTCAATCCTTCAATGAGCGTCCTCCAGCCGAGCGCATCGTTCGCCGTTAGCAGCGAAGCGCCAAGCGTTGCCAAATAGTCTGGCAGTTCGCAATCGGGACGCGTGTTCATATTGCCGATCAACGAGACGACGGAGTTCTTAAGATCGCCTCGGTCGAGGTGATCGAACGCCCGTTGCTTGCACCGCTCGACATATTTGCGCGCGTCATCTCAATTAACAGGGAACGTTCCATTTCGCCTCCCCAACCGATGGCTGCTTCCAATAGTTGAGTTGGAACGGAGCGGATTTGGCCTGTCTGTTCGAAAAGCGACAAACAGACGCTCTTTTGGTCGCAGGTGTGGGAATTGGGATACAGACGCACATAACGCGGAGAAGGCCGAGTTGTTACGGGAAGAAGAAAGAGCGCCGAAGCCCTCTTTCAATATCAGTACCGACGATAGCCCCTGGTAGCCATAGCCGCGACGTACATAGGGGCGGCGGACGACATAGGCTCCTCGCCGATACACGGGCCTTGTGCGGACGCAGCCGCGCGGACCGCAAACCACTGCAACGCTCTCGACGTTGGAAGACTGGAGCTCCGTCACAGCAGTAGGAGGCACACTCACACTCTGGAAGACTCTTGGTCGCACAGATCGGCATGTCGGATGTCGGGGTGCAGGCTTCTTGCAGCCAATTCGTTGGAGCTACCCGTGCATTCTTCGAAGAGCCCCAACAGCTCTCCATTGGCTAGGTGCTCCCAGTACTCCGCCTCGGCGAGCAGGTTCCAGCTTCTCTCAGGATGATACGCGGCGCTCTGTCGACACAGCGATGCCATCGCGCGCAATCGGCGTACAGTTTCCATTCACTTCCTCCCGCTGTTTTTACTTTTCCCCATCTTATTTTGTGCTTTTGCGTCACAGTCATCATGATTATGAACTAGAATTATTTTTAGGTTTTTCCGATCGCCAATCAAGCGGGTTGATGGCGCGCTTGCTGCGAATGATTTTCGGTTCGGCTTCGCAACTGGGTTTTCACGCACGCGGCACTGCCGGCCGGCATTCGTTCCACGCCTGGAACCTTTAGAGGCGCGCCGTTCTCGCCGGCCTGAAAGAGCTGATAGTCGGGCGCGAGATCTTTATCACCAGCGAAAGGCTTGTGATGCCGACTACAGGCCGAACGCGCGGCTGATCTCGCGCGCTAGTTTGAGGGCCGCGTCAGTATGTCCGCCGTAGAAGAACGCCTGATCGAGCTGCGAAAGAATGGTCAGCCCAAATAGCGCGATAGCAATGCCTCTAAACATGGTTGTGGACCGGTTGAACGATGCAGCGCAAGTTCAAACGGCCCCAGCCGCAGGATGGGGTAAACAGCCGGGGCCGGCATTCCCATTCCGTGTGCCGTAATCAGCGGTAATCGGCACGCCCCAAGTTTCACACGCAGAAGCTAACAAACTATTTCGCGGTCCAGCGCCGGACCAGCCCACGAGCTGCCGCTCACGCTCCGCGACATGAAGGAAGGTTAAGGCGCGTCCCGGCAGGTTCCACTCCCAAACCAGCCGAGAATGCCTATTTTTCCCGCATGCGTTCCTTTGAGTTTTGCCTGCCGACCAAGGGCACCACGGTCCCGGACGGTCCCGATTGGCTCCATGAAGTGAAGTACGACGGGTATCGCCTCCGCCTGGAGCGTGATGGCGACCGCGTCCGACTGATCACGCGCGGCGGCTATAATTGGGCGAGTCGTTTTCCATGGATCGTCGAGGCGGCACGTAAGGTCCGCCAGAAGCAATTCGTGCTCGATGGCGAAGCGGTCGTGCTCGGCATCGATGGCGTCTCCGACTTCAACGCGCTGCACAGTCGCAACCACGAGCACGAGGTGCAGCTCTACGCCTTTGATGTTCTTGCCATGGGCGGCGATGATCTCCGGCAGCTCTCGCTGCACCTGCGCAAGACCAACCTGGCGCGGCTGCTGGCCCGCCGGCCAGACGGGATCACCGTCGCGCCGTTCGAGCGCGGCGAGATCGGGCCGGAGCTGTTCCTGGCGGCGTGTCGCATGG
>NZ_JADPJF010000153.1:0-7884 GCF_023073295.1 Bradyrhizobium sp. 23
GTAAACCTGGCTCGCTTCATCTGTCCGTCCTTCAGAAGGCCGGACTCTAACTTCAACTGGAGGAAATCGGCAGGGGCAGGTCACGGCCACGGGATCTTTGCAGGCATCGCAGATTAAAGCTGAGCAAAATTGCTCACTCAAATCAGGCCACTCCCAAAATCGAACTAGGCCACTAGCGTCGGAAACAGGCCAGTACCATCGTGGCGGATGGGAACGGATCAAGAAACTGGTACCCTTCGGGAACGCGCCGTTTGAGGTCCGTTTGGGGGCTACGCCGCGACCGAGTCCAGGACGTCCGCCCGGACCACGCGATTGCGACCTCGGTGTTTGGCGGCATAGAGCGCCTGATCGGCCATGCGCATGACCTTGCCCAGATCCATTTCGCCATGGGATTGGGCGAGCCCGATGCTGATCGTCACGTTGGTCGAGGCACCTTCGCCGACGACTACTTCGGCGGCGCAGGCCTGCCGCAGATCTTCGGCGTATTGGGCAGCGCGTTCCCTGGATACCCCGGTCATCACAACGGCGAACTCCTCGCCGCCATGCCTTGCCACCAGCATCTGCCTTCGCTCGGCGAAGGAGCACAACACCTGCGCGACCGCGATGAGCACCTTGTCTCCGAAGTCGTGCCCGAACTGGTCGTTGATCGCCTTGAAGCGGTCGATGTCACACATCAGCACCGTGGTCGGCAGGTTAGCATCGCGCGCCTTGGTGAGGGCCGATTCGGCAGCCTGGTCGAAGCCACGTCGGTTGAGCAGTCCGGTCAGCTGGTCGGTGCCGGAGATTCGCTGCAGCTCGGCGCGCGTCAGCGCCAGCTCGCGCATCGTCAGCGCGGACCGGTAGCTCAGGGCGGCCGTCAGCAGCCCCGAAATCATCATGCTGATGAGGATAGACGATTTGGTCACGAAGCCGACGCGCACCAACGCATCCGGATTGGATCCGAACTGTAGGAAGCACAGGGACAACGTCAAGAGGACGGTCAGGCCGACGCTCACGGCAGAGCGGCCCATCGTGTGGCGCAGCGCGTCCCGGTGCGTAATGATGTCGTTGGCCATGGCTCTGCCGCCGTAAAGCGACCAGCATCCGCCCCCTCACCTTCACGGCAGGTTAAGGCACGCTCCGCTGCGCAGACGCCGTTAACGCCGACCTAAAGACGAAGCTCAATTTGCGATGGCCCGCCTTGAAAAGCGCAGCGGCCCGGCCGCAGACATTTCAGCACTGCGAGTCTCACCACACGATGTCACATGAAGCCCGGATTGCGAGGCAGATACTGGGCCCAACTGCCGAAATCGCGCGACGACATCAGAAGCATCGGAAACTTGATCCGCATGCCGCACTCGAGCGCCGCCGAGAGGGCCGCTTCGCTCGAGCCGGGCAAGAATGCCGACACCTGCGAGGCGCCGCTCTCTGCGGCGAGGCGCAGCGCCGTCCTGAAGGCGGTGGCCATCGCGCTGGACTGCAGCACCGCGACAGGTCCGGCGTGGCCGCCGGCATCGACGTAAGCGTAGCCCAACCAATCAGCTCCATCGTAGAGGCTGAAGCCTCGCGTCCGGCTGTCGTTGATGAGATATCGGTGGTGCTTCTCGCGCGAGATCCCAAGCACCCGCTCGTCCGCCTGCGCGAGGCGAGCCAGCGTCGAAGCTTCTTCGTCGAGCGGAGCGCATTCGAATTGCGGCCCATTCAGGCGACCGACTAAATGCTCCCGGGGCGCGCTGACGCTGTAGATCGGAAATCGCGGAAACAGTCCGTGGCGGATGTAGAGCCCCTGCGATACGGCGTTGAAGGCAAATGTGATCAGAACCCTGTTGGAAGCGCCGGACTTCTCGGCGTGATCCAGCGTCCGTTTGATCAGCTCGTTGCCGATGCTCCCACCCTGACGGTCGGGAGAAACGAAGAGCTGCGCCAGAAACCAGATGTCGCCGCAGACCCAGCTCCAGGCGAAGCCCAGGATCCGGCCGTCGGCTTCCGCGACCCAGAGACCGTCGGGATCGTCCGCCAGTGAGAACAACTGAAAGTTCGGCTGGCTTGGGGAGGCCATTTGCCCGAAATTATGGCGGACCGTGAGATCGTTGATGCTGGACACGACAAGCGCGTCGGCGAACTCCAGATCTTCCGCGCGGGCGGGCCGGTAAACCACTGTCATCGAACAACTCCACGACCACGCGGCCCCCGAAAGGGTCTCGACACCTACTGCCGACGGATCAGCCTCAACAGCGCGGACTACTCCTCCAGAGGCTTCAGCGGCCCGTCCGCCCACTTGCGGCTTCAAGTCGCGCAACGGGTCGTCGTCACAACCGGTGCAGACGTACCGCAATTCCCCATGAGCGACTTCGTCGGGCACAGCCTTCATCTGCCTGCCGCACGCAGGGCAGGCCTTCCGGACGGATAGAACACCGGCATCTGATTTCCCCTGCGATGGCCAGTCTACGTCCGCCGGCATCGCGATCTCAAGACCGACACGGAAAGTTGCATCCGCGTGCCGACGCTTCTTGACTCCGCGACCGCAGGCTACTCAAGTCCGGGCAGTGATGTTGCGAGGGTGCGTCATGGAGCAGGAATTCTATTGGAGCCTCGCGCAGCGGGTCCGGGACATCGCCGAGCAGGCCGATCCGTTCACCCGACGTCGCCTCTTGGATCTCGCCAAGCGGTACGATGCCAAGGGCAGCCCGACTGCCCGATCCGGAGTAACCGAGCGGCCACTGCTGGTGCCGCGCACGACGCCACCGATCTCGACCTGCACCGGACCAGGCGAGGCCTGACAGGCGGCAGGCTCATCCTGCCGGCTCCTCCACAGTGGGCACGTCGTCTTCGGTCAGCGTCATCTCCAACCGAAGGCTGTTCAGGCGCTGCTATGCCGAAACCTGGCGCCCCGCTCAGGACGAAATTGAACCGTGGAACGGCCACGAGAGCCGTCAGTGGCTCCTGAAAAATGCGGTCGAGAACCGTAACCTATTTCGTGATCATGCGATGTACCGGGGGGCGGAGGCGCCGCTGCGGGCGAGATGGCAAATGTGAGCCAGCTGTTCCACCCGGTCGGGCGAGCCGCCCCTCCGAATTCCGCGTATCCCTTGAGATTGACGTACCCGTGGAGGCCTTCGCTGAGCGGAAAGACGTAGCCGAACTGCGGCCCGACGCCGAACACCTGCGACAGGAAGCACCCGACCCGGTCGCCAGAGCCGCTGTCGCACCCCAGTTCCTTGTAGGCGTACCCTACCAGACCCACCTGCACCTGCTTGGTCAGGAATTGCGACGCGCCCCAGTCGAGATGCATGTCCACGCCGCTCTGGTACTGCGTCGACGGGTTGACAAAGTTGTACGTAAATCCGAGCACCGCGGATAATTCGGGGCCCGTCGCCGGATTGAAGTAGGTGTACCCGCCGCCGGCATCGATGGCGCCGTGGCCGAGGCCCAGATTCGCCAGTCTCGTGGACTGATAGGCTCCAACAGGTATGTCGCCAGTGACGTAGGTCATGAAGTTGTTGACGCCTGCGTTCCAACGCAGGGAGAATTGAGGAATAACATCGGCGAAGCCCCAAGTGGTATCGCTGAAGCTGTCGGACCGCATGAAGGGGATGCTTCCGACAGGCGTCGAGAGGTTTCCCGACAACGTGCCCGCCAGCTAAGCGCTGGTGACGCCATAGGCACCCACAAGGGCAAACGTTGCCTGGCCGCCAAGCACCGGCGTTGCGAACACGTAGCTCGGGATGACAAAACCCAGATCGCCGGTACCGGTCAGACTCGCGTTCAGGCGGGCCGACAAGTTCGCAGGGACTCTGCCCGTCTGGAGTTCACGCGCCAAGGCCACATACCGAGGTGTGGTAGTAGACGGTCGCCAGCGACCAACCCGGCTGCTGGGGCGCCGCCGACAGGCTTCCAAAAAAGCCAGGCACCCAGAAACTCACGCCGCCTTCGTCGGCCAATGCACTAGAAGCGGCGCTTTTGATGGCGGTTGTTCTGTTCCTTGCGACCAATGCCATTGGGCAAGAGGATAAGAAGACCGATGACGACAAACCGGCCGATCCCGACACGGGAGAGAGCACGGTGGAGGAAAAGACGCTTGGGTTGCTGCCCAATCCGCTGCAGAAGTACGGCGTGAAGTTCGCGGCGACCTACATCGGCGAGGTGCTCGGCATCGCGTCCGGAGGATTGAAGCAGAGCGCGATCTACGAAGGTCGCCTGAACCTCGCCGTCGATTTGCAGCTGATTGGGATCGACAAGCTCACCTTTCACGCCAACATGTTCCTGATCCATGGTGACGGGCTATCGCGCAGTAACCTGCAGAACTTCTTCGTTGTTAGCGGGATCGAGGCTCTGCCGTCGACCCGTCTGTACGAAGCCTATTTTGAAAAGCAGTGGGGTGCGAAGCAGGTCTCGCTGAAATTGGGCCAGCTAGCCGCGGACAGCGAATTCTTCAACACCAAGTACACGGACGTGTTCACCAGCGCCTCCATGGGTTGGCCAGCCATCACGTCGGTAAATCTGCCCAGCGGTGGACCCTCGCCGCCTTTGGCCGCCATGGGAGCTGCTCGTCAACGTAACCGATCAGCTTGCTGTGCTTGGCGGAATCTTCGATGGCGACCAGGCCGGACGCGGTCCGGCCGACCCGCAGGAGCGCAACCGCTACGGCCTTAATTTCCGCGTCAACGAATGCGCCGCTGTTGCTCGGGCAGATTCAGTATGCCTGGAATAACAAGAAGGGCGACCCGAGCCTGACCGGCCAGATCAAGTTCGGAGGCTGGCGGCACTTCGGTTCCTTCGCAGATCAGCGGCTCGCGTCGAACGGGGCCTCGCTCGCCGCTGCCGCCAGCAGCAGCGGCGAGCCCTTGCTATTGTCCGGGGATGTCGGAGGGTGGGCGGTTTTCGAGCAGCAGATCCACCGCGTGCCTCATAGCGATGATCGGGGGATCGGCGTGTTCGCCAGGGCCGCAGGCGCGCCTGCCGATCGCAACCTGATCGATCTTTACGCGGATGTGGGCGTTGAGTTCATCGGCCTGCGCGATGACCGCCCTGACGATAAGTTCGGGATCGCCGCGGGTTATGCCCACGTCTCGAAACGAGCGCAGGCACTCGACGCGGATTATCGGACTTTGGTCGATATGACTTGGCCAGTGCGCAGCTTCGAAGGATTGCTGACAGCGGTTTACCAATTATCAGGTCAAGGACGGCTGGACGTTACAGCCCAATTTCCAATACATGTTGCGGCATTCATGCGGATGGCGATATTGTCGTGGTTGAGGAGCGGATGCGAGCCACTCCCAGGCGGCCAGCCCTATGAAAATGACTATTGCTTCGTCTTCGTCGTTGCGGGCGACAGCATCAAGCAGGTTCGTGAATATATGGACACACGGAAAGGCTGGCAGATGATATTCAAGCCGGATTGAAAATAACTCCGGCGCATTCGCCACGAAGTCTGGCCGCTAGCAGGGCCAGGTACCCTCTGAGCCGACCTGAACGGTAGCGATGGGCCTTAGGCCGCCATTCGATAAAATGAAAGAGGCCGCCAACTGATGGGGTGGATGGCCCCCTGACGGCATCGATGTGCCAGGATGGTGGTCGTTAGAGATCACCAGCAAAGGGAGCCATCCACGGGCGATATTACAACAATTGGTCTTGATCTGGCAAAGAGTGTCTTCCAGGTTCATGCGGTCGACGAGATGGGCAGCGTCGTGATGCGCAAGCGGCTGCGACGCAGCCAGGTCCTCGCGTTCTTTGCCGAGATTCCGCCGTGCCTCATCGGCCTCGAAGCCTGCGCGACGGCGCACCATTGGGCTCGTGAGTTGATTGCGCTTGGCCATGAAGCGCGCCTGATGCCGCCCAACTATGTGAAAGCCTATGTAAAGCGTAACAAGCACGACGTGGCCGATGCCGAGGCGATCTGCGAGGCGGTTAGGCGTCCGTCGATGCGCTTCGTCCCGATAAAGACGGCGGAGCAACAATCGGCGCTCATGATGCATCGGGCTCGAGATTTGCTGGTCCGCCAGCGCACCATGCTGGTGAATGCTCTGCGTGGGCACCTGGCCGAGTTCGGTCTTATCGAGGCGCAGGGTCTGCACAAGGTGGCGAAACTGATTGCGATTGTCACGAACGAGAATGATGGGCGTGTACCGGATATTGCCCGTCAGGTGTTGCAGGTAATGGTCAACCACATCGAAGATATTCAGGTACGGATCGTTGGTCTCGAGAAGCAGGTTCTCGCGTGGCATAAGAGCAACCCAGTCAGCCAACGACTGGCTACCATTCCAGGCATCGGGCCGATCATCGCCACGGCCATCGCAGCAACGGTTGCAGATCCCAACACATTCCGTAGCGGCAGAGAGTTTGCCGCCTGGCTCGGGCTAGTGCCGAGACAAAACTCCACCGGGGGCAAGGCGCGCCTCGGTGGAATTAGCAAGCGAGGGGACAGTTATCTCCGTCGCCTGCTGGTCAACAGTGCGCACACGGTGCTGCTTTGCTCGAAGCAAGCCAAGACCAATCCCTGGCTAACCTCCCTGCTCAGCAGAAAGCCACGGCTTGTCGCCGCTGTCGCCTCGGCGAATAAGAGGGCGCGCGTGGCTTGGGCCCTCATGAGCAGACAGGACACCTAGCGACACGCAACAGCGACAGCATGACCTGCTGAGCTGCGGCGTGCCGTAAGCTTGCGAGAGTGAAAACACGTGATGGCAAGTCGGTCACCCGAGGGATCGAGAGTAACCTGACCGCCTCAGCGGGATTCCGATCCCGACCAACTGATAAGGCCTCGACTCGCGGAACCCATCAAGGCCATCGGTCATGTAAGACCGCACTGAAAGGCCGGACACATGACTGCAAGCGACCACTGTTCATCACGCGAAAAAACTCTTGCAAATCGGGGGCCCCCGCCCTTGCCGCGGTGGAATCTCGAGCGTCAACTGCAGCGAAGGAGGATGTTATGCAGGTCGTTCGGATAGGTCTAGATCTGGCGAAGTATGTCTTCGAAGTTCACGGCGTCGACAACCACGGGAAAGTCGTTGTGCGAAAGAGGTTACGTCGCGATGCGGTGGCCGGCTTTTTCGCCAATTTACCGGCCTGCCTGGTCGGCATGGAGGCTTCCAATGGGGCACACTATTGGGCTCGCGTGCTCACGGAGCTTGGCCATCAAGTCCGACTAATCAGCCCTCAGTTCGTGACACCATACGTCAAGTCGAACAAGAACGACCAGAACGATGCGGAAGCCATCTGCGAAGCGGTCGGTCGTCCGTCCATGCGCTTCGTGCCACCGAAATCAACCGATCAGCTGGCGGTACAGGCCGTCCACCGCATTCGCCGGCGCCTGGTCGCCGATCGAGTCAGGCTCGTCAATCAAATTCGCGGTCTTCTGTCCGAGCATGGGATTGTCATTGCCCGTGACATCGCGCAGCTGCGGCGTGGCCTCGCGGTCATCGTAGGAAACATCAATGACGGCCTCAGCGAGATGCTCCGAGCGCTCATGAGGGAACTGCAAGAGGAGTTGTCCGAGCTTGATACCCGCATTCAGCCTATGGCCGGCGGATAAGGGAAATCTTCCGTACGAGTGAGCAGTGCCAGCGGCTCGGCAAAATCGAAGGCGTCGGACCTGTGACAGCAACAGCCTTGGTCGCCGCCGTGGGCGATAGAAGCTGTTTCAAGAACGGCCGACAGTTCGCGGCTTGGCTTGGTCTGGTACCCAAGCAGCGATCCAGTGGAGGGCGGGCCCGCTTGTTCGGCATCAGCAAACGGGGCGATCGATACCTGCGGACGCTGATGATTCACGGAGCTCGCGCCGCTTTAAGCCGTGCTAATGGCAAGCAGGATCCGCGAAGCCTCTGGCTCGGCAAGATGCGGCAACGGCGCCATCCCAATGTCGCGGCCGTGGCTCTTGCCAACAAGAACGCGCGGATCGTGTGGGCT
>NZ_JADPJF010000155.1:0-2591 GCF_023073295.1 Bradyrhizobium sp. 23
TGCTCGGTTCGGGCTGATGTTCAATCTGTCGACCCCGAAGCCGCTCATGTCGACGGTTGACAAGTATACGGGTGGACCCCAATAGGCCGCACCAGCACCGACACCAGCTCCCGTATCGCCTCCGGCGCCGACCTATCCTTGTCCTACCGATGCTCCTGCGTACGGGGCATCGGTCATTTCGTTTTCCTGTCGATCACCCTCATCGCTTCAGCAACCTCAATGACCGCAACCGCGCATCCGGCATCGGCCTGTTCAATGCCGGTCGCCAGCTTGGCTGGTCTCATGGGAGCAACCCTGCTCCACAGATCGATCGACGATACCCGACCTGTCGACTTGGAAGCTCGCGGTTCAGAGCGGAACGCTCATTGATCAACGCTCTTTGGCCTGTGAGCGACCACTCCGTCCTTCACGCGCTCCGCGAATGTCTCCCCAGACTTCGCTTGTTCAGCAAAGGCCACAATGCTTGCTTCCGTTTCGGCGATCTGGGTCTTCATCTGTTCGGGACGCGCGGACCATCCGCCGCCATGCGCCTGATGCGGTCGATTTCTTCGACTGTCTGAGCCTGCACCTCATCGGATAGAACGTCAGGGGGCGGCAATGCGCAGAGCTTCTCGAACTGATCGCTTTCGCTCTGGAGCACGATCGACGAGTAGTCGGAAAATACGATGAGGGAATCGACCATCTCGTCGGTCTCGTCTAGGATCAAAACTCACGCACCCGGCGAGCCTTTGGATCATATTCTGTGGCGGCCGCCGACGAGGATTCTGATTCGACATCCAGGCTATGATCCAATGAAGATGATACAGGCTTAGCTCGCTGTTCCGGTGTCGTTCGAGAAGGCCGTTCGATAAAGCTCCTCAATCTTCGCGACTTCGTCTGGCGTTAATTGGGAGAATTCGTTGCCACGGGCGCGCTTTGAGAGTCGCCCTTCATTCTGTTGCAAGAATAAGAGATTGTCGAGGGTGCGCTCCGGCAAGTCCATCATATTTTCGACGCCCGCTCGGAATGTATCGAAGCTCCGCAAGAACCGGATTTCCTTCGGAAGATCCTGTTCGATGGTCCTCTGCACGCATTCGTACAGAAACTCCGCGTGCGGCGTTGCATCGAAAAATCGGTAAAACGTCAGCCCTATCATTCAGGACCTTGACGTTGCCCTGTGGAGGAGGGTGCCATTGGACGCATGGAAGCAATCTACTCGAAGCTTTCTAATACGTCCTTGTATTCGGCGGTTTTGTCTTAGGACGGCGGCTGAAAACCGGAAAGTGGATGCCGGCGGATTGAATCCGTCGTGCCAGGTGAGGCCATTGCCGTCCTCGAATGCATGGATGTAGACGAACCCGAAGGCCAGCACGGCGGCAGCCACGGCGGGGTCAAGCTTAATTGACGAGGCCTGGTCGAACGCGATCAATCCGTGGACGAGGGAGGCGATATCTTCGTGATGGCGCGCTGATATGGTCCGGAATGGGTCTCTGCGTCCGATGAAACCGCCTTCCTGCCGAAAGCCGAGCTTCACGAAACGCTCATCCACCGATGACAATGCGGTGCAGGCGCAAGAACACCGTCTCATCGAGCGGCGTCCATCCTGCTTCGCCGATGACCTTATCCCACCGCTGGATAAGATCCTGCGGCGGCTCTCGCCTTCGATGACGCAGCTCGATTTTGACTCCTTGAGGAGAAGGTTTAATTGCGCGGGCCCGCCGCAACGCCCTGGCCAGGGGGCCTGGCTCGGAACGCCGGCGCGCCCGTCAGGAGGCGCAGCCGGCCCTCGGGACGCACGGCGGCCTCCAGAATGGCGCACATTTCCGCTTCCGCGCTGCGATTGTGCTACGCCGGCGGATTTTCCCCTCGTAGGCAGCACCATTCTCAAGCGCGATCGTGCTGCACGACCGGGTCCACGAAGGTGATGTGCAACGTGATCGGCCCTCTGGAACCGTCGAGCAACACGCGAAGCCTGCTGCGCGTAGCACCGAACCCGAGAACGACTCCTTGCTTGCCGCTCAGACGCGGTCCAGCCGCTTCGCAAACGACTACACGCTCACCTACGGTCCAGTCGTGGAGCGTACTTTCACTGGCACATGTCACTTTGAGTGTCCCAGGACTTTACCCGTCCCAACTCCAACCACGCCGAAAGAGACACGCAGTTAACGATCGCACATCGGGTCCCTCCGTTTCCGACACGCCTCGAAATGCTGCAAGACTCGCATAATTGCGGCCCGACGCCTAGTCGAATGTTAGAGCTCTGCCTGGCGGTTCAGGGCCGGACTGGATCCACCAGTTGGAGTACGAACCTCCCGAATGCTGGTCTACTTTGAATTGGAGGATCCTTTTTGCAGTGGCGTTTATCCATTGGTCTAGGAGGGGCCTAACGGGCGTGTGGCGCGGGAACTGGACCGGCTGATGATCGAGCGCGGCAAGCCCAGGATGGTGGTCAGCGATAACGGGGTAAGCGCGAATTTTCCGGCACCTTTTGCTTTTGAGTGCTCTGATGCATGAGGTGTCCACCAAATTAGGTGGACACCTTGTGATGGCAGACGATGATCAGAAACTGCGGGTCAGGCTTGTTGGTCGGAACGGTCGCCGGCGCTACGAGG
>NZ_JADPJF010000022.1:0-4041 GCF_023073295.1 Bradyrhizobium sp. 23
AAGGTTTGGGGGCCTCAAGCCCCCAATCCCTGCAATCTCAAATGCCGCCGCAACCGGAAAACTGACTCCTGCTCAATCGCTTAGAGCCTTGTTCACGGACGACTAAATAGCTCAGCAATCCCCCCAGTCGACACGGTGAAGCCAGCCAGGCGAGCTTCGGAAAATGAAATCCACGTTCGCTGTGCCAAAGATCAAGCACGAGGTACAACACGAGAAAGGCGTTGCCGAGCGCCGCCGGCAGCAAACCCGTGATGATCCCGCTCTCAATCCGAGATAGGATAACCATGCGGTCAACCTGAGCAATCACGGCGAACGGCAAATAGCGCGGATTGATGCAGGCCAGGGGCGACAGAGGCGAGCTCAAACGCATAGAAACAACGATCATGCATCTTTGGCTTTTGGAGCTTTTGGCGGCCGACCAAGTTTGGGACGTGGTAGCCCTGATCTGTGTGGAAGCGGAACGACAAGCAGCCGAAGCTGCATTGCCGCGAGGACCTTCAAAATTCGGCTGAGATGCGGATCCACGGCGCCGCCGAATGTCTTGTACATCGTTCTCCGCTCGATCCCGGCCTCCCTCGCCAAGGAGGAGACATTCTGGGACAGCACGGCTTCTTTCAATGCGAGGACTGCCTCCTCGAAGCGGTTGCTGGCGAGGCCTTGCGTTAGTCGCTTTGCGAACCCTTCGGATCCATCGGGGGCCGTCCCGCCCGCTGCACTCTGCACCTCAGACGAATCCGCCTGCACCACGCAGGCTTGCACGTTGAGCGCACGAAACAGACCCAGGATGCGGCTGAGCTGAGGGTCGATTCGACCCCCGAATGTTCTGTACAGGGTATCCCGTCTTAAACCGGCGTCCCGGGCTACCATCTGCACGTTTTGAGCCTGTATAACGCGGCTGAGAGCCGTCCGCGCGGCATCAAAGTCGTTTTCTCGCATGCTTTCAGTTAGATAGCTGGCTGTGGCCGCTGGATTGTCGCGGAATAATTTAGTCAGAATTGCCTTGTTGCTAGCCAGCATCGCCCATCGATTGCCCGTTACTGTGGCCCCTGGGTTACAGCATTTCGGGCCGTTTGAGATAGATTGCCCAAGACATCGACGCACACCGCTTGGGGATTTTAAGATGAAGAAGATTTTGCTCGCACTGACCGCGGTTGCCGCGATGACCGGTTCCGCCTCGGCGGCTGACCTTGGCGCCCGCCCCTACGTGAAGGCCCCGATGGCGGCTCCCGTCGCCAACTGGACCGGCTTCTACATCTTCGGCGGCGGCGGTGGCGGTCTCTCGAACGCCGACCAGCACGTGCAGACGACGGTCGGTGCGGTTCCGCTGACCATCGACCAGCGCCAGGGCGGCTCGGGCTGGTTCGGCACCGTCGGTCTCGGCTACGACTGGCAGTTCAGCGGCACCTGGGTCGCGGGCGTGTTCGCTGACGGTCAGTTCGGCAGCATCCGCGCCACCATCCAGGATCCGATCGCAGGTATCACGGGCACGCAGAAGCTGGAAGACTCCTGGGCCGCTGGTGTCCGTCTCGGCTGGCTGGTCGCTCCGAACGTTCTGTCTTACGTCAACGGCGGTTACTCCGGCGCCCACTTCGGCCAGACCAACTTCATGACGCTGGCCGGCGTTCCTGCTGGAATCCACCTCAACAGCTACAACCGCAACGGCTGGTTCATCGGCGGCGGCGTCGAGAACAACCTGAACATCTTCGGCATCCAGTCGCCCGGCTGGTTCATGAAAACCGAATATCGCTCGGCCTTCTACAATGCGAAGACCTCGAATGAGCTGTTCGACGTGACCAACACGTTGGTCGGCCGCGACATCCGGGCCAACAGCTGGAACCAGACGATCTCGACCTCGCTGGTCTACCGCTTCAACTGGACCGGTCCGGTCGTCGCGAAGTACTGATACGAACGCAAAGCTCAGAGGAAAAGCCCCGGCACCGTCCGGGGCTTTTTCGTTGTGTGAGTGTATCTGCCTGGCTAAGCACTTAAGTTATGATGCCGCTTGGACCATGCGCTCCGAGTACTACGGTGCAGGGCCACCATATAGTGCTTAGGGTGAGGTGGACCAGAGCGGCTACAATATCGTGCTGGAAGCCGACGGATGCGTCTGGCATCTCCAGCTGAGTCGAGTTCTCCGGCGTCGGGTCCAAGACGTGACGGTCAGCACCGGGTCGCTCGACAAGTCAAGCGGCTGAGTTTTCCAAGGGCTAAACCGACTGGCTTCCCTGCTTCGGCTCCGCAGCTTCCCTGTTGTTGGACGGGAAATTAACTGATCGGAGCTTGGAATTACCTGTGATTTTTCGACCACCCTACATGTAGGAACCGCGTAAGCCTTGGATAATCCGGGCGTTTTGCGCAAGCTTGTGCCAGCTCTACCGCTCGTCCGCGATCACCTTGCCGTCGTTCGGCAGCGCGCCGACCTTCACCAATTCAACCTCGCCTCCGAGTTTCGTCACTGCGCGCAAGGTGCCTGCAATCTCCTCGCGCAACGCATCGTTCGCGGCCGCCGTCTCCGCTTTCAGCGTCATTGCATCGGCCTCGCCTTGGCGCGTGACGACGAGGCGCAGCCGTCCGAGCGCGGAATGGCGCTTGCCGATCTCGGCGACCTGCTCGGGGCGGACGAACATGCCCTTGACCTTGGTGGTTTGGTCCGCGCGGCCCATCCAGCCCTTGATGCGCATGTTGGTGCGCCCGCAGGGGCTGGTCCCCGCCAGTGCCGCGGTGAGGTCGCCGAGAGCAAGCCGGATCCAGGGATGGTGCGGGTCGAGTGAGGTCACGACGATCTCGCCGACGTCGCCGGGCGCCACGGGATCGCCGGTCCCGGGTTTGACGATCTCCATGATGAGATCCTCATTCACGACCATGCCGTCGCGCGCGCTGGTCTCGAAGGCGATGATGCCGAGATCGGCGGTGCCGAAGGCCTGGTAGGCGTCGATGCCGCCCGCCTTGATCTCGGCCTGGAGCGAGGGCGGAAAGGCCGCGCCCGAGACCAGCGCCCGCTTGATCGAGGAGACGTCGCGGCCCGAGCCTGCGGCAGCATCGAGCAAGATCTTCAGGAAGTCCGGCGTGCCGCTGTAGCCGACGGGACGGTAGGCCTCAATCAGCTCGAATTGCTGCTCGGTATTCCCTGGACCAGCCGGGATCACGGCGCAACCGAGCGCGCGGGCCGAGGCATCGAAGATGAAGCCGCCAGGGGTGAGATGGTAGCTGAAGGTGTTGAGCACGATGTCGTCGGGCCGGAACCCGGCCGCGAACAGCGCCCGTGCGCCGCGCCAGGGGTCGGCCTGCCGCCCCTCCGGCTCGAAAATCGGCCCGGGGGAGGTGAAGAGGCGGGGGAACGAGCCGGGCGCCGCCGCGACGAACCCTCCGAAAGGCGTGGAGGCCTTGTGCAGGGCCGGCAGTTCTGACTTGCGCAGCACCGGCAGGCCCGCCAGCGCCGCCCTGGAGATCACGGCGGCCGGGTCGACGCCTTTCAGTCGATCGGCATAGGCGGGCGCGGTCATCGCAGAGCGCAGCACGCCCGGCAGGCGGGAGAACAGATCGGCCTCGCGCGCGGCTTGTTCGCGCGTCTCGAGGGCGTCGTAATGGGCGGTCATGGCTCATCTTTCCGGGTTGGCATCCGTTGCGCGCCACCGCCGGCATGGATATCAGACGGCCATTGGCGAGGTTTGAAGAGGACGCGATGGCGGACGAGGGAATCAGTGCGTCGGAGGAGGCAGCGGACGTCGTCGCGCGCCTGAAGCGCCGCATGATCGACGAGGCGCTGCCGCTGTGGTCGACGGTCGGCTGGGACCATGGCGCGGGTGGTTTCATCGATCGGCTGCACCGCGACGGCACGGCGGACAGCGCCGCGCCGCGGCGCGTGTTCGTGCAGGCCCGTCAGATCTGGTGCTACGCCAAGGCTGCGCAGATGGGCTGGTACCCTGAGGGGCGCGCCATCGCACTGAAGGGGCTCGAGCATCTGCTCGCCAAAGCAAAGGCGCCCGACGGCCGGCCCGGCTACGTGCACCGGCTGACGCCGGAGGGCGCGGTGCTGGACGG
>NZ_JADPJF010000022.1:4135-52132 GCF_023073295.1 Bradyrhizobium sp. 23
GCGCGACGCCTACGACCACGCCTTCATCCTGTTTGCGCTCGCGGCCGTCTATGCGCTCGACCAGGACGCGCAAATTCGCGCCGAGATCGACGCGCTGCTCGCCTTCCTCGACGGCCATCTGCGCTCGCCGCACGGCGGCGTCCACGAAGGCCTTCCGGTCTCGCTGCCGCGCCGGCAGAACCCGCACATGCATCTGTTCGAGGCGATGATCGCGTGCTTCGACGCGACCCACGATTTGTCGTTCCAGAACCGTGCCGGCGAGTTCTTCGCGCTGTTCCTCGCCAATCTCTACGACAAGCGGACGCGCGCGCTCGGCGAATATTTCGAAGAGGACTGGTCGAAGATCGCGCCAGTCAGCGTCGAGCCCGGCCACCAGGCGGAATGGGTCTGGTTGCTGAAGGGGTTCGAACGCATCACGGGCTGCCCGACCGGACAGCGGCGCGCCGAGCTGCTGGAAACCGCGCTGCGCTATCGCGACGACGCCACCGGCTGCCTGATCGACGAGGGTGACGACGCCGGCAACATTCGCCGCACTACGCGCCGGCTGTGGCCACAGACCGAGATTGCGAAGGCGTGGATCGCGCAGGCCGAATCCGGCGAGGCGGGCGCGGCGGAGGAGGCGCGCATGGCGCTGGCGCGGCTCGAAAGCCATTATCTCAGCCATCCCGTGCGGGGCGGCTGGTATGACCAGTTCGAGCGCGACGGCAAATCGCTGATCGACACCATTCCTGCGTCGTCGTTCTATCATGTTCTCTGCGCAGTCACGGAAGCGGAACAGGTATTGGAAGGTTAGAGCCAGCGCTTGCGCCGCTTGAAGCTCTTGAGGTTCTTGAAGCTCTTGCGCTGGTCGCCAGCGCCGCCGAGATAGAATTCCTTGACGTCCTCGTTGTCGCGCAATTCGTCCGCGGTGCCGTCGAGCACGACCTTGCCCTGCTCCATGATGTAGCCGTGGCTTGCCACCGACAGCGCAGCGCGGGCGTTCTGCTCGACCAGGAGAATGGTGACGCCGAGGTCACGATTGATCTTGTGGATGATCGAGAACACCTCTTTCACCAGCAGCGGCGACAGACCCATCGAGGGTTCGTCCATCAGGATCATCTTCGGGCGCGCCATCAGCGCGCGGCCGATCGCGAGCATCTGCTGCTCGCCGCCGGAAAGATAACCAGCCAGTCCGGTGCGCTCCTTCAGGCGCGGGAAATAGTTGAAGACCATGTCGAGATCGGCGCCAACCTCGCGGTCCCTGCGGGTGAAGGCGCCGAGCTTGAGATTTTCCAGCGAGGTCATGTCGGCGACGATGCGCCTGCCCTCCATCACCTGGAAGATGCCGCGGCGAACGATCTTATCGGGATCGATGCCGTTGATGCGCTCGCCCTCGAACAGGATCTCGCCACGCGTGACTTCGCCGTCCTCGGTCTTGAGCAGCCCGGAGATCGCCTTCAGCGTCGTCGACTTGCCGGCGCCGTTGGCGCCGAGCAGCGCCACGATCGCGCCCTTGGGCACGTCGAGGCTGAGACCGCGCAGCACCAGGATGACATCGTCATAGACGACCTCGATGTTGCGCACGGCGAGGAGAGGCGGCGCGGGTACAGCGCCTGGGGAGGGACGAGAAGCTGCTTCATGAATTTCGGTCATGTCTCATACTCCGCTGTCGTCGCCCGGGTTGACCGGGCGACCCTGTATTCCAGAGACGCCTGACACTTACGGAGAGGCCGCGGCGTACTGGATCCCCCGCTCCAGTGCGCGCTGCGCACAAGGCGGGGGATGACATTTGTGTGTGAGGTAAGCGCTAAGCTCACCAGCCCAGCAATTCCGGCTTGCGCGGCAGCTCGACCGTCTTGACCTTCTCGAGTTTGATCGCGCCCTTGGACATGAGGTCGTTGAGGTCGCCGTCGGTCGCGCCCGCAATCTTGGTGCGGTAGAGGTCGACCTTCAGCGTGCCGCGGTGGTCCTTGTCGGTCCAGGTCGAGGGATTGCAGACGCCTTCCATGCCGGCCGGCACCCAGTCCTTCTTCTGGTAGAAGCCCTTGGCGACGTTCTCGCCGGTGGCGCCGCCGTTCTTGGCGGCCCAATCGATCGCCTCCTTCATGTAGAGCGCCGAGCACACCGCCGCGATGTAGTGCACGGGCCGATAGACCTTGCCGGTCGGGTCGGACATCTTCGAGATCTCCATGACCGTCTTCATGCCGGGCGCATCGCCGCCCCAGCTCACAGCGGTGCGCAGCGGAAAGATCACGCCGTCGGCGGCATCGCCGGCGGTCTTGGCGGCGTTCTCGTCCATGCCCCAGACATTGCCCATGAACTGGATGTCGACTCCGGCGGTCTTGCAGGCCTTCATCACCGAGATGTTGGAGGCGGCGGTGTTGCCGAGATAGGCGTAGTTGGCGCCCGAGGATTTCAGGCTCAGGCACTGCGCGCTGTAGTCACCCGGCGCGAGCGCGAACACCAGCGGCGGTAGCACCTCGAAACCGAGTTCCTGCGCCATGGCTTCGCCGGCGGCCTTCGGTGCGTTCGGATAGGGGTGGTTGGCGCCCATGTGGACGAATTTCGGCTTGCCGGACTTGCCCTTGGCCTTCCAGTCCTCGGCCGCCCACATCAGCATGGCGCGGAGCGAGTCCGAATAGCTCGGGCCGTAGAAGAAATTGTACGGCGCGGGCTTTGCCTTGCCGCTGATACCTTCGGGGTCGGTGAGCGCGGCGGCATAGGAGCCGGACATGTCGGGGATCTTGTCTTGTGCGAGGAAGCCGGTCAGCGCCTCGGTGTCTGCCGTGCCCCAGCCCATGATGGCCGCGACCTTGGAGTCGGGCGCCGACCACTTCTTGTAGAGCGCGATCGCGCGCGGCACCTGGTAGCCGTAATCGTTGGTGTCGACATTGAGCTGCTTGCCGCCGACGCCGCCGTTCTTGTTGACCCAGACGAAGGTGTCGGCGACGGCCTGGCCATAGGGTGTGCCGACGTCGGAGGTGCCGCCGGAATAATCGGCGAGGTGCCCGATCGCGATCTGCGCCTGCGCGCTTGCCGAGAATGCGGCGATCGCCAGCGCCAGCGACGCGGTGCTCAAAAGGGATTTTGTCTTCATGGGTTGCCTCCTCCTGTTTATTTGTTGGTTAGCGAGTTGCCCGCGCTCAATGCGAGAACGGGTAGAGTTTCCAGTACGCCTTGATCTGTCGCCAGCGATGGGCGAGCCCGTCGGGCTCGAACATCAGGAACGCGATGATGATCACCCCGATCGCGATCTCGCGCAGGAAGGTGATGTTGTTGTTGAGCGACAGCGCCTTGTCGATTGCGCCGCCCTTCAGCGCAACGCTGAGGAACTCCATCGTCTCGGGCAGCAGCACCACGAACGCGGTGCCCATCAGCGTGCCCATGATCGAACCGCTGCCGCCGATGATGATCATGGCGAGGAACAGGATCGAACGTTCGATGCCGAAACCCTCTTGCGATACCACGAGCTGGTAGTGCGCATAGAGCGCGCCGGCGATGCCGGCGAAGAACGCGGCAAGGCCGAACGACAGCGTGCGATACTTTGTGAGATTGATGCCCATGATCTCCGCGGAGAGATAATGGTCTCGGATTGCCACCAGCGCGCGGCCGTCGCGGGAGCGCATCAGATTGGTGACGAGGACGTAGCTTGCAACCACGTAGGCGAGCACAACGTAGAAATATTGCTTGTCGCCGCGCAGCGTGTAGCCGAAGATCGAGAACGGATTGGCGCTCGCCGGCACCGAGCCGCCGGTGAACCACTCGGCGCGGGAGAAGAAGTCGAGCAGGATGTATTGCGCGGCCAGTGTCGCGATCACTAGGTAGAGCCCCTTCAGGCGCGCCGCCGGGATGCCGAAGATCAGCCCGATCAGCGCCGTGATGATGCCGGCAAGCGGGATCGCGAAGAAGACCGGGATCGGCGTGTTGTTGGAGATGTAGGCCGAGGTGAAAGCGCCGAGCAGGAAGAAGGCGGCATGGCCGATCGAGATCTGGCCGGTGAAGCCGACCAGGATGTTCAGCCCCAGCGCCGCGATCGAGAAGATGCCGATCTGGATCAGGATACTGAGCCAGTAACCGCTGAAGAACTGGGGCGCGAAGCACAGCAGCAGCACGCCGACGATCGCAAAATTGCGGCTGGTCGTGGTCGGAAAGATCGTGGTGTCGGCCGCATAGGAGGTGCGGAAATCACCAGCAGGGATGAGGGCGGGGCCGGCCATGGATCAGATCCGTTCGATGTCGTGGGTGCCGAACAGGCCGTACGGCTTGATCATCAGCACGATGATGAGGACGTAGAACGGCGCGATCTCGTAGAGATTGCCCCAGTGAAGGTATTCGCTGTCGACATATTGCGCGATGTTCTCGAGGAGTCCGATGATGATGCCGCCGAGCACCGCGCCGCCGACGGAATCGAGCCCGCCGAGGATCGCCGCCGGAAACACTTTTATGCCGTAGGCGGCAAGGCCCGAGGATACGCCGTTCACGACCGCGACGACGACGCCCGCCACCGCCGAGACCGTTGCGGAGATCGCCCAGGCCATCGCGAACACGCTTTTGACGGAAATGCCGAGCGACTGCGCGACCTGCTGATTGAACGCGGTGGCGCGCATCGCAAGGCCGTACTTTGACGCGCGGAAGAACCAGGCCATGCCGATCATCATCGCGATCGAGACGACGAGGCTCATGACATAGACGGTTTGGATCTGAAGCCCGAGCAGGCTGACGGACTGGCTCTCGAACACGCGCGGGAACGGCTGCGGATTCACGCCGAACATCCATTTTAGCGTCGCCTGCAGCACGGTGGACAGGCCGATCGTCACCATGATGACCGAGATGATGGGTTCGCCGATCATCGGTCGCAGGATCAGGACCTGGACCGCGATGCCGAACACGAACATGAACACCAGCGTCATCGGCATGCCGATCCAGAACGGCACCTGGTATTTCGCGAGCAAGGTCCAGCACACCCAGGCGCCGACAAGCAAGAGCTCACCCTGCGCGAAATTGACGACCTGGCTAGCCTTGTAGATCAGCACAAAGGACATCGCGACCACGCCATAGAGCGTGCCGACCACGAGGCCGTTGACCAGGAGCTGGATGAGGAAGGCGGTGTTCATGAAGTGGTGCTCGCTGACAAATCCGGCGCGCTCTTCCCCTCTCCCCTTGTGGGAGAGGGTGGCTCCGCGAAGCGAAGACGGGTGAGGGGTTGTCTCAGCAGTAAGGGCGGGGAGAGAGGACCCCTCACCCGAGTGGGGTCTTGGCTAATAGCGGAGATGCCCTCTCCCGCAAGGGGAGAGGGCGCATCGACCCGCATCGCGCTCTCGGTTCGAAGTAGGCTCACTCCGCGGCCTCCGCCATGTGCCCGGGTCCGCCCAGGTCCACGACCCTCAGCGTTGTACGTACGCGCTGCGTGCTGCCGTCCTGGAAGCGGATCACGGTGTCCACGGGGATGTCGGCCTGGCCGCGGTAGATCGCGTCGATGATGCCTTCGTATTTTTCGTTGATGACGCTGCGGCGCACTTTCCGCGTGCGGGTGAGCTCGCCGTCGTCGGCGTCGAGCTCCTTGTAGAGCAGCAGGAAACGGGAGATGCGCTGTGCCGGCGGCAGAGTCGCGTTGACGGTCTCGACTTCCTTCTTGAGTAGCGCATAAACCTCGGGCCGCGAGGCCAGGTCGCTGTAGGTCGTAAACGAGAGCCGGTTCTTCTCCGCCCATTTCGAGATGATGGAGTAGCGGATGCAGATCATTGCGGCGAGCGCGTCGCGGCCCGAGCCCAGCACCACGGCTTCGGCGATATAGGGGGAGAACTTCAGCTTGTTCTCGATGAATTGCGGCGAGAAGCGCTCGCCGCGCGAGGTCTCGGCGAGATCCTTGATGCGGTCGATGACCACGAGCTGACGGTTCGCGTTGAAATAGCCGGCGTCACCGGACAGCATCCAGCCGTCCTTGATGTCGGCTACGCTCGCCTCCGGGTTCTTGTAGTAGCCGAGGAACATGTTGGGATGCCGCACCACGATCTCGCCGACGCCGTGGACGTCGGCATTCTCGATGCGGATCTCGACGCTGTCGGCCATCGGCACGCCCGTCGTGTCGGGATCGACCTTGCCCGCGGGATGCAGCGTGTAGGCCCCCAGCAGCTCGGTCTGGCCATAGAGCGTGCGCAGCGGCACGCCCATGGCCTGGAAGAACTTGAAGGTCTCGGGCCCGAGTGCCGCGCCGCCGGTTGCGGCTGAACGCAGGCGGGTGAAGCCGAGGCGGTCGCGCAATGCACGGAACAGGATCGCGTCGGCAAAGCCGGAACGCTCGCCCTGTTCGAGCGCGGCAAGCCCGCTCTTCATGCCGATGTCGAACAGGCGCTGCTTGAACGGGGTTGCGTCCATCACCCTGGCGCGGACATCGGCGGCGATCGATTCCCAAACGCGCGGTGCAAACAGGACAAACGTCGGTGCGATCTCGCGCAGATCGTTCATCATGGTCTCGGGCTCTTCGACGAAGTTGATCTTCATCCGGCACAAGAGGCCTTTGCCGAGTACATAGACCTGCTCCATGATCCAGGGCAGCGGCAGCACGGATACGTATTCGTCGTCCGGCCCTTTCGGGTCGAAAGCGAGATAGGTCGCGCAATGGCCGAGCACGCGGCCGGCGGCGAGCATCGCAAGCTTTGGATGCGAGGTGGTGCCCGATGTCGTGCAGAGGATCGCGACGTCCTCGCCCTTGGTCGCGTCCACCAGCCGGTCGTAAAGTTCCGGTTCGCGCGCAGCCCGCGCCCGGCCGAGTTCGGCAAACGTCTCCGCCGGCATCAAACGCGGATCGTCGTATTTCCGCATGCCGCGCGGATCGGAATAGATGATGTGCTTCAGCTTTGGGACGCGGTCTGCCAGGGTAAGCAGCTTGTCGACCTGCTCCTCGTCCTCGGCGAAAACGAGCTGCGCCTCGCCATGATTGAGGAGATACGAAGCTTCTTCGTCGAGCACGTCGCGGTAGAGCCCGAGGCTCAAGCCTCCAACCGCATGAGTGGCGATTTCCGCCGCGACCCAGTCCGGCCGGTTGTCGCCGATGATGCCGATGACGTCTTGGCGCCCGAGGCCCAGTTCGACGAGGCCGAGCGCGAAATCGCGCACCCGCGTCTGGTAGTCGTTCCAGGTGAACGGGCGCCACAGCCCAAGATCCTTCTCGCGCAGCGCAATTTCGTTGCCGTACTCCTTCGCATTGAGCCGGAGCATCTTCGGATAGGTGTCGGCCTGAGCAACGCGGCCTGCGTAATCCATCATGCCGCGCTCTCCTGCGCCGGCGGAGCATCGTCAGGATCGACCAGCACCTCGTCCTCTTCGCCAAGGTAGGCGCGCCTGACGTGTGGATCAGCGAGCACGGCGGCCGGATCGCCCTCGGCGATCTTGCGGCCGAAATCCAGCACCATGACGCGGTGGGAGACGTCCATCACCACGCCCATGTCGTGCTCGATCATCACTACGGTCATGCCGAACTCTTCGTTGAGATCGACGATATAGCGGGCCATATCCTCCTTCTCCTCGAAGTTCATGCCGGCCATCGGCTCGTCGAGGAGAATGAGGCGCGGCTCCAGCGCCATGGCGCGGGCGAGCTCGACGCGCTTACGCAAGCCGTAGGAGAGAGTGCCGGCCGGCGCCTTTCGCACCGACTGGAGATCGAGGAAATCGATGATTTCTTCCACCTTGCGGCGGTGCTCGAGCTCTTCCTTGCGCGCGCCGGTGAGCCAGTACAGCGAGCCCGTGAGAAAATTGTTCTTCAGGAGGTGATGGCGGCCGACCATGATGTTGTCGAGCACGCTCATGTGGTGGAACAGCGCCAGGTTCTGGAAGGTGCGGCCGATGCCGAGCGACGCGCGCGCGTTGGGCGTCAGGCCGGTGATGTCGCGGCCCTGGTAGAACAGCTGGCCTTCGGTCGGCTTGTAGCGGCCGGAAATACAGTTCACGATCGAGGTCTTGCCGGCGCCGTTGGGTCCGATGATCGAGAACAGCTCGCCTTCCCTGATGGCGAAGCCGACATCGGTCAGCGCACGAACACCGCCGAATCGCAAGGACACGCCGCGCACTTCAAGACTGGTAGCCACCAAACAGATCCCTCCCGGTGATGGCGCTTTCAGCGGCGCTCTTCGTCCGTTCTATCGGGCGATCCTAGTACGACCGTGCCGGTGAGGCCATGCAGCAGATGGTCTCGACCGGAGCCGCGCCGCTCTCGTTCCCGTTTGGGATCAAAAGCCGCATCGCCCGAGGTGGTCCTCAATAGGGGAAAGCGCTATTTTGAAATGTCTCCCGCCTGACAATTCTGCGACAAAGTTTTTTGGATGGGGATCATCCATCTTTCGTCGGATGGCGGTCGAAAGGGTCATGCTGCGTTGCAGCAAAACAGGAGTGACGAGCGGTGCGGCTGGCTTCGGGATCATGATTTCAGAGGATCAGCTGAAGCGCGTCGCTGCTTGGTCGCGCGAGCTCACGCAAGCGGAGATCGAGGTCGCTCGTACCGGGATCACGGAGCGGTCCTACGGCACTGGCGAGACCGTCTTCATGCGCGGCGATACGTTCGACTATTGGGCAGGCATGGTCTTCGGCCTTGCCCGGATGGGTGGGGTCTCGCGCGACGGCAAGGAGACGAGTCTTGCCGGGCTGACGGCAGGGGCCTGGTTCGGCGAGGGCAGCGTGCTCAAGAACGAGCCGCGCCGCTACGACGTGGTCGCGCTGCGCAACAGCCGTGTTGCGCTGATGGAGCGCAGCGCCTTCATGTGGCTGTTCGAGAACAGCGTCGGCTTCAACCGCTTCCTGGTGCGCCAGCTCAACGAACGGCTCGGCCAGTTCATCGGTATGCTCGAGGTCAACCGCACGCTGGATGCCACTGCGCGGCTTGCCCGCAGCATCGCCTCCCTGTTCAATCCGATCCTCTATCCGGAGTCCACCGCGCATCTGGAGATCACCCAGGAAGAGATCGGTGCGCTTTCCGGCATGTCCCGCCAGAATGCCAACCGCGCGCTGAACCGGCTGGAGAAGGAGGGCTTGCTCCGGCTGGAATATGGGGGCGTGACTATTCTGGATATCGAACGGCTAAGGGGGTACGGGGAGGAGTGAAGCCGCGTTCGCGGCCGCAACTGCGAGCGCCGCAAACCCATTCGCTTGCTCTTCCGGCACGACGCGCCCATCCTTGCCGAGATCCTGGGCCCATCTGACCGGGTCCAGCAGGCTGCGCCATCGCGGCGCCCGCGGGGTCTCGACCCATGAACTGCTCCTGTTGCGGTTCCGAGGTTCAGAGCGGCTTTGCTTTCTGCCCGAAATGCGGCACGAAGCAGCCGAACGCCTGCCCCGGCTGCGGCTATGCGTGCGCACCGGATTTCGCGTACTGCCCGAAATGCGGCGCCCTCGTCAGTGAAGCCTCCAAGTCCGGCGGGCAGGCATCAATGCGGGCCAGCCGCGTGACAGTCCCGACCAGTGCGTCCTCGGCACCGCTGGCGCCGACGGCGGAAGCCCAATACGGGTTTCAATCGCAGCCGGACAAGATCGACAGCGAAGCCAACCGCCGCACCATTACCGTGCTGTTTGCCGACCTTAGCGGCTTCACCACGATGAGCGAGCGACTCGATCCTGAAGTCATGCAGGCGCTTCAGAACGAATTGTTCGAGGAGCTAACGGCGGCGGTGCAAAGCTTTGGCGGCTTCGTGGACAAATTCATCGGCGACGCGCTGCTTGCGCTATTCGGAGCGCCGGCCGCGCACGAAGACGACCCCGAGCGGGCCGTCCGCGCCGCGCTCGACATGATCGGCCGAACGGCGCAACTCAGCGAACGTGCAAAGGCGTATGCTGGGTCACCGCTCCTGCTTCATGTCGGCATCAACACCGGGCACGTGGTTGCTGGCGGACTGGGTGTTGGAGTTGCCAAATCCTACTCGGTCACGGGCGATACGGTGAATACGGCTCAACGATTGCAGTCGATGGCTTCCACGGGCGAGGTGCTGGTCGGGCCGCTGACCTACCGTCTTACGCGGCATGCATTCTCATATGAATCGCTTGGCGAGGTCTCGCTGAAGGGCAAGATGGGCAGCGTCCTGGTCCATCGCTTGAACGGACCGCTTGACACGCCCCGTGCGGCACGCGGCCTCGATACGCTGGGCCTGAGTGCGCCGGTGATTGGGCGCGACGCCGAGCTCGGCCGTCTAGTCGACAATCTTGATCTCGCGTGTGGCGGCGCGGCGCAGCTGGTGCGGCTGGTCGGTGAAGCCGGCATCGGCAAAACGCGTCTGGTGGACGAATTCGTTGCCCACGCCCGCGATGAGGACCGTTTCGCCGGCGTGGCGATCCGGCGCGCTGTCTGCTCGCCGCTGGGCGAACAGTCCTATGGCACCCTTGCCGCTGTGCTGCGCAGCGCCTACGGCATCGCGCAGAAGACGACCGTGGCGGAGGCCCAGGCCAAGCTGGCGACGGCACTGTCGGAGCTCGGCCTTGCGGTCGAAGAGGCCGATCGCCTGATGCCCCTTTATTTCCACGTTCTCGGCCTCGGCGATCCGGAGGCCGCGCTGCAGCACGTCGAGCCCGAGCAGCTTCGGCGGCAGATATTCTTTGCGATTCGTACCGTGTTCGAACGGCGCCTGGTCCTGTCGCCGCTCCTGATCATTGTCGAGGATCTGCACTGGGCCGATGCCGTATCGCTTGAAGCGCTGCGGTTCCTGATGGACCGGCTGGAGCGTACGCGGCTGATGCTGTTGTTTACGCATCGGCCTATGCTGGAACTGGATCAGTTCGGCTCGGGGCGGATCAGCCATACAACCCTTCGATTGCTTCCGCTTGGTGATGCAGACGGACAAAAGCTGCTCGCGGCCTACTTCAGCCACGGTTGGAGTGAACCGCCGGGAAATCTGTTCAGTCGAATCCTGGAGCGCGCGGGCGGCAATCCACTCTTCTTTGAGGAAATCATCCGCGGTCTCATCGAAGCTGGCGCCTTGGAGCGTGACGGCTCACAGTGGCGGATCAAGTCAGATGAAGCCGCCGCCGATATACCGGCAAGCATTCAGGCCCTGTTACTGGCGCGCCTGGACCGGCTGCCGCATGAGGTGCGCCGCTTGGCCCAGGAGGCCGCGGTGATCGGCCCACGTTTCGATGCGGCTCTTCTCGGTGCGATGGCATCGCAGCGGACGAAGGTGGAAGCGGGGCTCGAACTTCTGTGCGATGCCGAGATTGTCGTGGAGGTCGCGGGCGCGAACTCGATCTCGCTGCGATCTTATCGCTTTACGCAAACCATGCTTCAGGACGTGATCTATCAAAACCTGCTCTTGCAGCGTCGGATCGAGCTCCATGGACGGATTGGTGCCGCGCTGGAGCGGCTCTATGGCAATGAGCCCGAGCGCCTCGAGGACCTCATACTGCTCGGACATCATTTCAGTCTGAGCGCGACCAAGCCGAAAGGTGCGCGCTATCTGCGCGCGGCCGGCGATCGCGCCCGCGCGACCTACGCCAATGACGATGCCATCCGCTTCTACCAACAGGCTCTCGCCGTGTTGTTGGCCGGCGGGGAACGGGAGCCCGAACGCCTGATCCTCTGCGAGCGGATCGCGGAGCTGTGTGCCGCGGCCGGCCGGAGGATCACGGCTGAGGAGCACTACCACAGTGCGCTGGAAGGTCATCGCAATGCGGAGGACCGCATCGGCGAAGCGCGAATTCTCCGCAAGCTTGGCCGATTGTTGTGGGACGCCGGCAAGCGGATCAAGGCAGAGGCGCATTATGCCGAGGCGGCCGAACGGCTGGGAGGGACCGACGCGCCCATCGAGTGGGCGCACCTCCTGCAAGAGCGCGGCCGTCTTTCGTTTCGCACGGGCGATCACGTGGCCGCCGCGAGATGGGCGGACGAGGCGCTTGGCTACGCCCGAAGCGTACCGGCGGACGCCGACAGGCAAGTCGGATTCGAGGCGGCGCGCGCCATTGCAGAGTCGCTCAACACCAAGGGGGTGGCACTGGCGCGGCTTGGCCGACACCAGGAGGCGGTGCGCGAGGTGGAGCAAAGTGTCGCAGCAGCCGAGGCCGCCGGGCTCCTCAACGTGGCCTGCCGCGGCTACACCAATCTCGGTGTGCTCTACACGATTGTCGACCCGGCGAAAGCCGTGGAGGTTTGCCGGCGCGGACTCGATGTCGCGTGTCGGATCGGCGATCTCGGGTTCCAGGCGCGCCTTCTTGCCAATTTTGCTGTTGCCTGTTGCACCTTCACGGACAAATGTACTGAGGAGGGGGTGCCGGCCGCCGAAAAGGCGATCGAAATCGACCGCGCGCTTGATCAGCGCGAGCATCTCTCCGTGCCGTTGATCGTGCTCGGGCAAATCCATCAATGCCATTTCCGGCCCGATCTGGCTGCTCGTTGCTACAATGAGGCAATCGAGTTGGCCAGCGAAACCGGCGAGCCGCAGCAGCTGTTTCCATGCTATGATGGTCTTGCGACGCTGAACCTTGATCGAGGCGACATGCCCGAGGCCGAGCGATATTTCGCGCTGGCACAGGACGTCTGCACGCGGCACGGGCTTGATCCCGCAGGGCTGATCGTACTGCCGTTTCTTGACTAGATCATGTGAAGGAGTGCCATCATGTCTGAACGTCACGTCGAGGGACCACTTCAACCGGGCGATCGTGCACCGAACGTCGTGCTGGACGCGATCACACGCGACGGAAAGATCGCGCTCGAAGACTTTCGCGGACAAAGCCCGATATTGGTGGGCCTGTATCGGGGGCTGCATTGCCCATTCTGCCGCCGCCATATCGCGGCACAGGCGCAACTTGATGCCGCCTTGCACGAGAAAGGCGTCGAAAGTCTCACGGTGGTCAACACGCCGATCGAGCGCGCGCGACTCTATTTTCGTTACCATCCGTTGCCCAACCTGCTCGCTGCGTCCGATCCCGAGCGGCTCTCGCACCGCGCGTTCGGCCTGCCCAATCTCGAGTTCACGGAGAACGAGACCGAGTGGCCGCACAAGGTCGGCATGAACGTGGTCATGAGCATGCAAGTCGACATGCCCGGCGAATTGCCCGCCCCGATGAACCGGCCCGCGGCCGCGGAGTACCTGAATAACAAGGACGGCTATGAGATAACGGAAGCCGATCAGCGCATGGCGGCAACCGGCCAGGGCCAGCTCTTCGGGCAGTTTCTGCTCGACCGCGAGGGGGTTGTGCGCTGGAGCTTTACCGAGGTGCCCGAAGGCGGCCATCGCATGTTTGCCGCGCCGAGCCCGCAGGAGCTGATGTCGGCCGCCTCGCAGATGGCAAGCTAGGCACCGCGTCAGGCGATCATTCCGCCACCTTCGGCCGCTTGTCCACCAATGCTGCCGCCATCGCCGAGATCAGCGGGCGCATGAAATAGTGGTCTTCCACCGGCGAGACGTCCGTGCGCAAACCATGCGCGGTGAGCTCGCCCGAGACCGCCGGTCCGACCGACGCGATCAGCGTCCGCTCGAGGCCCGCGCGCAGCTTCGCCTCGCTGCCGTGGGCTCTCGCAGCTTCGATCAGCCGTCGGACCTGGCCGAGATTGGTCAGCGCGATCGAATCGATCCGCCCTTCGGCCATGTCATCAATGGCGGCGACGATGTTGGCGTCCGCCGCCTTGGTGTCATAGGCATAAGGCAGCACGGTATCGACTTCGGCACCTTGCGCCGACAGCGCACCGGTCAGCGCGCTGTGATCCTTGTCGGGATAGAGCTGGAGGCCGAGGCGGTGCCCCTTCAAATCGAGCTTGCCGAGCATCTCGATCACGCCCTGGGTGGTCGGCTTTTCCGTGGTCTGCTGCGCCTCGAGCCCGACTTCGCGCAGTGCCTTGCCGGGCTTCGGGCCGCGGGTGAATTTTCGCGATCTGGCAAGCGCCGCCACGAGGGCCTGATCGAGCCCTCGTGCGACGGCGAGCTTCATGATCCGCCGCAGCCCTTCGCCGGTCATCAGCACGAGATCGTCGAAGGGTCTGTCGATGGCGCGCCGGATCCAGGCCTCGATCGGGGTGGGGTCCGGTGCATCCTGGATGGTGAACATGGGGCATTGCACGACCTCGGCGCCTTGCTCGGCCAGCAGCTTCGAAAACTGCGCCTCCTCGCGCGTTTCCAGGATCAGGATGCGGGTGCCGTTCAAGCGGTGGGCCATGAGCCTACTCCGGTCAGCCAAAGCAATGGTGCGTTCATCCTGACTCCACGGTCGGGATTGGCGCAAGGTGGGGTCGATGATAGAGCAGGGAGCAAATCGCGGGTCGTTCCGCAGCCGCTGCCCAAACCTTCATCAAGGCCCATGCCAGATCATCAATATGTCCTGACCCTGTCCTGTCCGGATCGTCCCGGCATCGTCTCGGCGGTGTCGACCTTCCTGGCGAATTCCGGACAGAACATCCTCGACGCCCAACAATTCGACGACACCGAGACCAACAAGTTCTTCATGCGGGTGGTGTTCACCGCTGCCGATCTCGCCGTGGAGCTGTCGGCACTCCAGACCGGCTTTGCCGCGATCGCCGAGCGCTTCGGAATGGAATGGCAGATGCGCGATCGCGCTGCGCATCGCAAGGTGATGCTGCTGGTGTCGAAGTCCGATCACTGCCTGGTCGACATCCTCTATCGCTGGCGCACGGGCGAGCTGCCGATGACTTTGGCCGCAATCGTCTCCAATCATCCGCGCGAGGTCTATGACGGGCTCGATTTCGGCGGGGTTCCGTTCCACTATCTGCCTGTTACGAAAGAGACCAAGCGCGAGCAGGAGGCGCAGATCCTCGATCTCGTCGCCAAGACCGGGACGGATCTCGTCGTGCTCGCCCGTTATATGCAGATATTGTCCGACGATCTCTCGGCAAATCTGTCGGGACGCTGTATCAACATCCACCACTCGTTCCTGCCGGGTTTCAAGGGCGCAAAACCCTATCACCAGGCCCATGAGCGTGGCGTCAAGCTGATCGGCGCCACCGCGCATTACGTCACGCGCGACCTCGACGAGGGCCCGATCATCGACCAGGACGTCGAGCGCATCAGCCATCGCGACACGCCTGAGGATCTCGTCCGAAAGGGCCGCGACATCGAGCGCCGCGTGCTGGCGCGCGCGATCCGCTACCATCTCAACGACCGCGTCATCCTCAATGGCCGCAAGACCGTGGTGTTCGTGGATTGATTTGCTACGCTCCGCAAGCGGCGAGGGGGCGCGACTAGCGCACCGCGGTGCCGGACGCCGAGCCCGTTGCGCCCTTCTGCGCCTGCTCTTCCTTTTCGCGATCCGCTGCCGGCATCAGTCGCCTGCGCTCGCGCTCCTTCATGTAGGCATCGTATTGCGGCGTGCCCGCCCGCGGCGGGGCGTCCGCCGGCAAGCCGCCGGCCCATTGCGGGACGTAGTCGCCCATGCCGGAGGAGAGCTTTTCGTTGACTGTGCCGCAGCCGGACAGGCCCGCGGAGAGCGCGAGGAGGATCAGCAGGGAACCGAAGGATCTAGGCATTGCACCATTGTACAGAGGCGAGGTCAGTCGTGTTGGACGCCAGGTCAGGCTGTCGCCGGGAGAGTAGCCTTCAACAAGGTAAAATAGGCTTATTCGAGGTAGGTGAATTCGATACCGGAGTGTACCGACCCAAGCCTTGCCGATGTTCCAATTCTGCAAACAAAAGACGAAATCCTCCATCCACCCGGCTGGGAGCGCTTCTAGACTGCGGCAAGGGTTCGCGACAAAGTGGCTTGATCAGCAAAGAGGTTTTTTTGTTGACAGGTCCAGTTCATTTGTACAATCGTACAAATGAAAGCGAGCGCAATCATGATGCCGGCGGTACCCGGACGTGACCCGATATCGCTTCTGCCGTCGGCAATCGGAACGCTCGGCTTGCGCCGAATGGTCGCCAAACGTCCGATTGACAATAAGGGCGCGAAAGACGCCATGTTGCGTGCGACATCACGCGTGCGTGAGCTAGACGTAAGGCAAGGATCGGGCACTCGGTCCGGCGCACAAGAGATCAAGAATGAAGGGGAGGGACATCTGATGTTCGAACGCAAAAAACCGTCTCATAAGGCCGCTTGGGCCGCAGCAGCTGCCGCCATCGCGGGCCTCGTGGCCTTCGCTCCGGCCAAGGCCGAGGACAGCGTCAAGATCGGCCTGATCCTGCCGATGACCGGCGGCCAGGCCTCGACCGGCAAGCAGATCGAGAACGCGATCAAGCTCTACATGCAGCAGAAGGGCGACACCGTCGCCGGCAAGAAAATCGAGATCATCCTCAAGGACGATGCTGCGATTCCCGACAAGACCAAGACCGCCGCGCAGGAGCTGATCGTCAACGACAAGGTCCATTTCATCGCCGGCTTCGGCGTGACGCCGGCCGCGCTCGCGGCGGCGCCGCTCGCCACGCAAGCCAAGATCCCGGAGGTCGTGATGGCGGCGGGCACCTCCATCATCACCGAGCGCTCGCCCTATATCGTGCGCACCAGCTTCACGCTGGCGCAGTCCTCCACCATCATCGCCGACTGGGCGGTGAAAAACGGCATCAAGAAGGTGGCGACGCTGACCTCGGACTACGCGCCGGGTAATGACGCGCTCAACTTCTTCAAGCAGAACTTCACCGCCGGTGGCGGCGAAGTGGTCGAAGAGGTCAAAACGCCGCTTGCAAATCCTGATTTCGCACCGTTCCTCCAGCGTATGAAGGATGCCAAGCCTGACGCGATCTTCGTGTTCGTGCCGGCCGGCCAGGGCGGTAACTTCATGAAGCAGTATGCCGAACGCGGGCTCGACAAGGCCGGCATCAAGGTGATCGGACCGGGCGACGTGACCGACGACGATCTCCTCAACAACATGGGCGACGCCGTGCTGGGCACGGTCACCGCTCACCTCTATTCCGCGGCGCATCCCTCGCAGATGAACAAGGATTTCGTCGCGGCCTACAAGAAGGCCTACGGAAACCGTCCTGGCTTCATGGCGGTGAGCGGCTATGACGGCATTCACCTGATCTACGAAGCGTTGAAGAAGACCAATGGCGACACCGACGGCACCAAGCTCGTCGAAGCCATGAAAGGTCAGAAGTGGGAGAGCCCGCGCGGCCCGATCTCGATCGACCCCGAGACCCGCGACATCGTGCAGAACATCTACATCCGGAAGGTCGAGAAGGTCGACGGCGAGCTCTACAACGTCGAGTTCGCGACCTTCGAGGCCGTCAAGGATCTCGGCAAGACCAAGAAGTGACGCGCGAAAGCGCGTCATCCCCGAGCGCGCATTAGCGCGCATCGGGGATCTCGCCCGCCACTCTCGCCATGCCCGGGCTTGACCCGGGCATCCACGCGAGAGCCGAACCAAGAACGTGGATGGCCAGGACAAGCCCGGCCATGACGCCCAACTCCAAGCTGAGACGATGACCTCTATCCTCACCAACCTGTTCGATGGCGTTGCCTACGGCATGCTGCTGTTCGTGCTGGCTTGCGGGCTCGCGGTCACGCTCGGCTTGATGAATTTCGTCAATCTCGCCCATGGCGCCTTCGCCATGGCCGGTGGCTATGTCTGCATGGTGCTGGTCAACCGGATGGGCTGGCCATTCTTCGCTGCGTTGCCGCTCGCCTTCGTCTCCTCCGCTGCGATCGGGATTGTGCTCGAGCGCACGCTGTACCGACACCTCTATGCGCGCAGCCATCTCGACCAGGTGCTGTTCACGATCGGCCTCACGTTCATGTCGGTCGCGGCCGTCGACTACATCCAGGGCTCGTCGCGGGTCTTCATCAACCTGCCGGCGGCGCTCCAGGGTCAGTTCGACCTGTTCGGCGTCGGCATCGGCCGCTACCGGCTGATGATCATCGTGATCTGCGGGCTGCTCACCATCGGTCTCCAGATGGTGCTGGCGAAGACGCGGTTCGGCAGCCGCCTGCGCGCCGCCGTCGACGATCCCCGCGCCGCGAGCGGCCTCGGCATCAACGTGCCGCAGGTGTTCGCCTTCACATTTGCTTTTGGCTGCGGCCTGGCCGGTCTCGGCGGCGCGCTGAGCGCCGAGATCCTCGGCCTCGACCCGTATTTTCCGCTGAAGTTCATGATCTACTTCCTGATCGTGGTCACCGTCGGCGGCTCATCCTCAATCACCGGCCCGTTTCTGGCCTCGCTGCTGCTCGGTATCGGCGACGTCGCCGGCAAATATTACGTCCCGAAGATGGGACCTTTCGTGATCTACACCATGATGATCGTGATCCTGATCTGGCGCCCGAACGGTCTGTTCGGCCGCACGGCCGCGCGTTGAGTTCGCCCATGAGCGCCTCCTCCGACGTCGGCTATCACGCTCAGCGCCAGGCACGCTGGCACTTTGGCGAGGCCGCTTTCTGGCTGATCGTGCTGGCATGCGGCTTCGTATTTCCCTCGCGCTACTTGATCATGACGGACATCCTGCGGCTCGCACTGTTTGCGATGTCGCTCGATCTGATCCTCGGCTACGCCGGCATCGTCTCGCTCGGCCATGCCGCCTTCTTCGGCGTCGGCGCTTACGCGGCGGGGCTTCTCGCGCTGCACGGGATCATCAACGAGCCCGTGCTTGCGCTTGTCGTCGCCGGCGTTGTCGCGATGATGCTCGGCTTCGCCACCAGCTTCCTCGTGATACGCGGGGTCGACCTCACGCGACTGATGGTGACGCTCGGCATCGCGTTGCTGCTTGAGGCATTGGCCGAACGCTTCTCCAACATCACCGGTGGCACCGACGGTCTGCAGGGTATCGAGATGCAGCCGATCTTCGGTGAGATCCCGTTCGACATGTTCGGCAAGACGGGCTTCTTCTACTCGCTTGCCGTTCTGTTCCTGTTGTTCTTGTTTGCACGCCGCGTCGTGCATTCGCCGTTCGGTCTGTCATTGCGGGCGATCAAGAACAACCCGCTGCGCGCGGCCGCAATCGGCATCCCCGTCAACCGTCGGCTGATTGCGATCTACACGCTCGCGGCGTTCTATGCCGGCATCGCAGGCGCGCTGTTCACCCAGACCACCGCGATCGCCTCGCTCGACGTGTTCGCCTTCGAGCGCTCGGCGGACCTGATGCTGGTGCTCGTGATCGGCGGCACCGGCTATCTCTATGGCGGGCTGATCGGCGCGGTGCTGTTTCGCATGCTGCAGGAGTTGTTCTCCACCATCACCCCGCAATATTGGCAGTTCTGGATCGGCCTCGTGCTGGTCGTGATCGTCCTGGTCGGCCGCCAGCGCCTGCATCGCTGGATGGTGTATGTGCCTAATCTGGTCATCAGGCAGATAGTGGCGCGTAAGGCCGTCGTCGCCGTGCCGGAGAGCGACGCATGACCATCGTGCTCGAAACCCAGAATCTCGAAAAGCAGTTCGGCGGTCTGCGCGTCACCCGCGACTTGTCGCTAAAAATCGAACAAGGCGCCCGCCACGCGCTGATCGGCCCCAACGGCGCCGGCAAGACCACGGTCATCAACCAGCTCACTGGCGTGCTCAAGCCGAACTCGGGCCGCATCCTGCTCGAAGGGCAGGACATCACCGATCTGCCCGTGCACAGGCGCGTGTTGCGCGGCTTGTCGCGTACCTTCCAGATCAACCAGCTCTATCCCGACCTGACCCCGCTCGAGACCATCGGTCTCGCTGTCTCCGAGCGCCTCGGTCATGGCGGCGACTGGTGGAGGCGGATGGGAACGCGCAGCGACGTCAACGGCGAGATCGCCGACCTCCTGACGCGCTTCCACCTGCTCGACGTCATGAACGAACAGACGGTGACGCTGCCTTACGGCAAACAGCGCCTGCTCGAGATCGCGGTCGCGATCGCAGCCGAGCCGCGCGTGCTGCTGCTCGACGAGCCCGCTGCCGGCGTGCCCGAGAGCGAGCGCCATGACATTCTCGCCGTCGTCGGCAGCCTGCCGCGCGACGTCACCGTGCTGCTGATCGAGCACGACATGGACCTCGTGTTCTCCTTCGCCGACCGCATCTCTGTCCTGGTCTCCGGCGCGCTGCTCACCGAAGGCCCGCCCGAACAGGTCGCGCGCGACCCGCAGGTCAAGGCGGTCTATCTCGGCGAGGAGGCGGTCAATGTCTGACCTGCTCGCGATCGACTCGCTTCGCGCCGGTTACGGCGAGGCAGTGGTGCTGCCGAACATGTCCCTGCGTCTCGCCGAAGGCCAGGTGCTGGCGCTGTTGGGGCGCAACGGTACCGGCAAGACCACGCTGATCAACTCGATCGTCGGCGTCACCCGTCGCTTCTCCGGAACTGTCAGGCTCGCCGGTACCGACGTCACGACCTTGCGGCCCGACCAACGGGCGCGCTCCGGGATCGGCTGGGTGCCGCAGGAGCGCAACATCTTCCGCTCGCTCACGGTGGAGGAGAATATGTCCGCAGTGGCCCAGCCCGGTCCCTGGAACGTCGAAAGGGTCTACGAGATGTTCCCGCGGCTGAAGGAGCGGCGAAGCAATTTTGGCAACCAGCTCTCCGGCGGCGAGCAGCAGATGCTGGCAATCGGCCGCGCGCTGACCCTCAATCCGAAAGTGCTTCTCCTGGACGAGCCGACCGAGGGCCTTGCCCCCATCATCGTCGAGGAGCTCTTGAAAGCGATTGGGACCATCACGCGGGCGGGCGGCATCTGCTCGATTATCGTCGAGCAAAATGCCCAAAAGATTCTGGGGCTGGCCGACCGTGTTGTGATATTGGAGCGCGGAACGATCGTCCACGACGCCCCGAGCGCCGCGCTGAAGGCCGACCCGTCGGTCCTCGAGCGCCACCTCGGCGTCGCAGGGGCGGCGACCCACTAAAAATAACTGGGAGTAAGAAATGCAGCGAACCAAAGCCCCCTTCCGCGCCGACGAGGTCGGCAGCCTCCTGCGTCCCGCCAAGATCAAGGAAGCCCGCGCCAGGCTGGAGAAGGGCGCGATCTCGGCCGACGATCTGCGCAAGATCGAGGACTTGGAGATCGAGAAGGTCGTGCATAAGCAGGCTTCGCTTGGCCTGAAGCTCGCAACCGACGGCGAATTCCGCCGCTCCTGGTGGCATTTCGACTTCCTGGCCAAGCTCACCGGCTGTGAAATGTTTCACCCCGACACAGGCATCCAGTTTGCGGGCGTCGAGACCCGGCACGACGCGGTGCGCGTGATTGGCAAGCTCGATTTTCCCGACGACCATCCTATGCTGGATCACTTCCGCTTCCTGAAGAAGGTCGCCGACCAGGCCCACGTCACCGCCAAGATGACGATCCCGTCGCCAGCGGTGCTGCATTTCCGCGGCGGCCGCAAGGCGATATCCAAGGACGTCTATCCCGATCTCGACACCTTCTACGAAGACCTGGGCAAGACCTACCGCAAGGCCGTGAAGGCGTTCTATGACGCCGGCTGCCGCTATCTTCAGTTCGACGACACCGTGTGGGCCTATCTCTGCTCGCCGGACGAATTGCAGAAGGCGCGCGAGCGGGGCGACAATCCCGAGGGTCTCCAGCAGATCTATGCGCGCGTCATCAACTACGCGCTGGCCGAGAAGCCTGCCGACATGGTGGTGACGACGCATGTCTGCCGCGGCAATTTCCGCTCGACCTGGATTTCGTCGGGCGGCTACGAGCCGGTTGCCGAGACCATGCTCGCCGGCACCAATTACGACGGCTATTTCCTCGAATACGACAGCGACCGCGCCGGTGGTTTCGAGCCGCTGCGCTTCCTGCCCAAGGGCAACAAGGTCGTCGTGGTCGGCGTCATCACCTCGAAGTTCGGTGAGCTCGAGAACAAGGACGCGATCAAGCGGCGTCTCGAGGAAGCCGCCAAGTTCGCCCCGCTGGAGCAGCTCGCGCTCTCCCCGCAATGCGGCTTTGCCTCAACCGAGGAAGGCAACATCCTCTCGGAGGAGGAGCAGTGGGCCAAGCTCAGCCTCGCGGTCGAGATTGCGAAGGAAGTGTGGGGGCAGTGATCGGGTGCAGCCGCGTCTTTGCGTAAGCGAGACGCGTTGTGTCAAAGCTGCTCGATCCGCGACATCAGAGCGGGGCCGGACTTGTCCGCCCCGCTTATTTTTTGCGTCGAAGGGTACTGCGGATCAGGCGCTGCGCCGGCGCCTCGAACCAGCGATAGGTAAGGTGCGAGGCCACGAGTGTCGGCAGCACGAAGGCCACCCAGAACAGATGGTCGCCGTAGGGAATCGGTCGCTGCATGGCCACGCAGGCGAGTGCGATGGCGAGCTGAATCGGGAAGTGCAGAAGATAGCAGGAATAGGTCATATTGCCGGCCATCTCGAGTAGTGCCTGGATCCGCCGCGGCAAGGTGAGTTGGCCGGAACAGCAGAACAGCAGGATCGGTGTATAGATCAGCAGCAGCGGTCCGGCGGCCGGGGCGAGCTCGATGCCCGCCAGCCAGATCGCCGCCGGGACTGCGATGGCGGCGAACGCGGCCGTTGCTTCCAATGTCCGCCGATGCCCGGAATCGACGACGGCCTGCCGGGCCATGGCGGCAAGTCCGCCTGCATAGAAGAAGGCGAGGCTGGTCCCGACCTGCGTTCCGATCGTGATCGAGGCAAGGATCACGACCAAATTGAACAGCGGCGATGCCGTTACAAAGCGCAACGCCATGAAAAAGGTCGCATAGTCCATAATCTCGACTGAGACCGACCAGATGGGCCCGTTGAAGCTTTCGCTGCGCGGCGGCAGCCAGTCGCTCGCCATGAAGAGCTGTGCGAGGAAGTGCGGGAGATCGTTGTTCGGATAGACGAAGTAGACTCCATGCTGGGCGAAATAGACCGGTTGCAGCACCGCGACCAGCAGCAACGTTGCGATATGGAGCGGATAGAGGCGCGACAGCCGGTTCACGAAGAAGCTTCGGCCGTCGACCGTGCGATCGGCGATAATGGTGCGATACTTCCAGAAGAATATGAAGCCCGAGATGCACCAGAAGAACCAGACGCCGTACTCGCCGGCCTCATAGAAAGGGAACAGAACGCGGTAGAACGGCAGCTCGCTTCTGGTGAGCTTGACGGCGGGCTCGGCGACAAGGGCAAAGTGCTGATAGTGCCATAACAGCACGGCGAGGGTCGCAAGGAAGCGTAGGCCCTCCAATCCCAAGAGCTTCCGGGCCTCCGGCAGTGGCAATGTTTTCGGCATGATGAATACGGCCTTCGGCTACCTCGGCCGCATCATTGATCCCAGCATCTCGTGGACATCACAGGTCATGACCGCGAGCAAGGCTGCGAGCGCGAGATAGGCGCCGCCATATTCGAGCTTGGTCTGGAGCGGGACACCGTAATAGGCGACGTTCTCGGGTGCATGCGGATCATATCGCCACGCGCCGAGGAGCTGCGGGGCGGAGCGCCTTGTGAGAAAACCGGCTGTAATCCGAACACGACAAACAGGACGATGCCGGCGGCGGCAACGAATTTTCTCACAGAATTCCCCAGCAACCAGTCCACCGCCTGGTCGGTGGTGCAGTCATTATAAGATAACGATAGGCTGTGGGAAAGAGCAGCCGCAGGTTGCGTTCGACTATCTCGCGCGCTGTTGTAATTTTGGCGCGTCGGCGCGGGATGTCAGCAGGATCAAAACCGCAACTTTGGCCGCAAGAGCCTCGCGATGTGCGGGACTGCTTGTTCCCGGATGCTACGCTCGCCAGGGTAAAGGCAGTTTGCCGGGACGATGCCAATTCGCATCATTTCTCCGCCAGATAGACCTCTCCCAGCAGCGACGAGTTCGACCACGGCACCTGCTTGCTCTTCGTGGTCGAAACCACCTCCGCCCGCACACGTGTCAGCATCTGCTGCACCTCGAGACCGGGCGTGCCGATGTGGCGGGAGAGGGCAGCAAAACGGCGAGTTGGCGCCTTCGCCGTCGAGAGCGACCTGGCCCGGCGCAGTGGCGAAAGCGATCAGCGTGCCGGCGCCGAGCATCGCGCCGGCGCCCAGGCTCGGTGGCGCTGCGAGGCCCGAGGCAGCTTCGATGGCGCGGTTGGTGCCGGCTGATGCGACCTGCTGTGCCATCGGATTATTGCGGCAGGCATCGAAGATCAAAATGTTGGTGCGGACCTGGTCGTCGAGGCCGACCATGATCGTGTCCATGTCGATCATCGCGTCCGTCATCCTCGCGCCCGGCTTGAGTTCGAGGTCGACGGGAATGAGATAGTTGCGACCGTCGACCTGCAGGCCGTGGCCCGCATAGTAGACTAATGCGACCTGCGCCCGCGCCGCTTCCCGCAAGAAGTCACGCGTCATCTTCTGCATCGCCGCGCGGTCGAGATCGACGCCTTCTGATACCGTGAAGCCGATATCGCGCAAGGCCCTGGCAATGGCGCGCGCGTCATTGGGCGGATTGGGGAGCGCCTTGACATGCGAATAGGCGCCATTGCCGATGATCAGCGCCATGCGCGTGCCGCGCGCGGCCGGAGCAGGCGAGGGGGGCGGCGCGGCACCGGTCTGCTGGGGAGCCGGTGCCTTTGCCGGCTCGGTCGGTGACGGCGCATCGCGCGGGATCGGTGTGCTTGCGTCGGTGATCAGCGACAGCCGCACCTTTGCGGTGGCTTGATTGGCCTTGCTGCCGGCATCGGACGCCGCGATCGCCAGCGTCGCCTTGTAGTCGTCCCTCGCGAGCGCGTAATCGCCTTTCGCCTAATAGGCCAGCGCGCGATGGGTGTAGCCCGAGATCAGCACGCTGTTCGGCGGCGTCATGATGTTGACGGGCGGCTTCTCCTTCGCGAGCCGGATCGCCTCGCTGCCGTCGGCAATCGCGCGATCGTAATCGCCTCTGACACGCCAGATCGCAGTCCGGTTGATCAGCGGCTGCGGCAGCGTCGGGTCGAGCCGGATCGCCTGGTTGAGGTCGGTCAGCGCGCCGTCGAGGTCGCCGAGCGCCTCCTTGGAGATGCCGCGGTTTTGGAACGAGAACGCCGATCTGGGATCGGCCTTGATCGACATATCGTAATCGGCAACGGCTTTGACGTAGTCGCCCTTGCCGCGCCAGGCGTTGCCGCGATTGTGGGAAATGGTACCGCTCGGCGGACCTAGCTTCAGCGCGTCGTCGAAATCGGCGTACTCGCCTCTGTCGTAATACGCCGAGCCGCGTAGATTGTAGACTGCCTGGCTCGGCTGGAGCCGGATCGCTTCCGTGGCGTCAGTGATGACCTTGGCGTAATCGCCCTTCTTATTCCAGCCCACCGCGCGCCAGAAGTAGACCCTCGCGAGCTGCTCGCCTTTAAACACGTTCAGCGAAATGATCTTGCTGCAGGCGTCGATCATCTGGTCTGCCGGCATGGTGTCGGTGGTGCAGAGCGGCCCAAGCTGGTTGCGCGCCTGCGCAAAAGCTGGCGCCGACCACAGGGTTGCGGCGAGCAGGCAGAGCGCGACGAGCAGGCGACGCATTGGCGGTGGTCCCGTAGAGGAGAGGCGTCTGTTGGTTACCCGGCAGGGGAAGGTGGTTCACGGCTCCCTGTTGTACAAACGGCAAACAGGGGTGGCTCTATCGCTATTCCCTCGGTGGGCAGATTTTGCTAGGAGGCAGTACCCAATCCCTCTGCCCACTGCGTCCCACTCAATGAAGAATGACGAAATCCTGAGCCAGATCACCGAGTTCTGCCGTAAGGCGGATATGGCGGAGTCGACGTTCGGCCGGCGCGCGGTGAACGATGGGAAGCTCGTGCACCGCTTGCGCGAGGGCAAACGCATCACGATCGATACCCTGGACCGGATCCAGGCCTACATGGCTGCATCGATGGCCGGCGGCGTGCCGCCGCCGCGGGGGCTTCAGGTGCCGCCGGAAAAGCGCGATCCGCGCGGCAATTTCCGCTTTTTTGAGAATCGGCAGAAATACCTGCTGTTCGTCCACACTTGCAGTGAGAAGCGGGTGGTCGCCGAGCGCGTGGCGCTGGAGCTTGCCAGCATCCATCCCCGGCCCCCGGCACTGCGCGTATTCGATGCCGGCGTTGGCGACGGCACGGTACTGGCGCGCGTGCTGCGCTCGATGCACCAGCGCTTTCCGCACATGCCGTTCTATGTCGCCGGCAAGGAGCTCAGTCTCGAGGACCTCCGCCTGACGCTGGACAAGGTGCCGGATCGCATTTTCGAGCACCCGGCCTCGGTGTTCGTTTTTACCAACATGCTCTACGCGGAGGCGCCCTGGCTCACGCCGGCATCGCCCGCGGCGGCCGCCGCGACCGTCTGGCACGAGGTTCCCCTGCGGGGTGCTTCCTCCGGCGAGTTCGAGACGCAAATCGCGGAATTGAAGCCGTTTTTGGAGCAGAACTGGCGCGCAGCGGTCAGCCCGCGCACGGGGATGCCGCTTTATGAGCGGCCCGTCGTGCTGGTGCTCTACCGTGAAGATCAGCGGTTTCTGCTCGATTCGACCATTCCACGGCCGGGCCAGGCCGAGGCCAATTTCGACCTCGTTATTGCATCCCAGCCATACCGCGCGCTGTCCTCGGTCAATTTCCGGGCAAAACGGATCATTGCGCCCCTGGCGCGGGCCTTGCGGGCAGGCGGCCGCCTGATCGGAATTCACTCCCACGGCCAGGATCCGGGCATGGAGATGATCCAGGCGATCTGGCCCGGAGAAAATCCTTTCTCGGTGAGCCGTCATGAGCTATTGCGCGCGGTGAAGTACGAGCTCGGCTCGGTGGGCCGCGACCTAAATTTTAATGCTTACGCAGATAACCGCTCGATCTTCAGGTATGATATGGAAGCGCTGCCCAACGAGGTGACAGGCACTATCGGAACCTCGACGGCCTTTGCAGCCTGGAATGCGGCGGTGTATGTCGCTCAGATTGAGGACGACCGGTTGACGGAGATGACTCAAAACGGCCGCACCCTGGATGCCGCCAGGGACGTGCTGCGAAAGTACAATGGGCTCTGGTTTCTCGACGAATCCTACGTCATCTCGCGCCGGCGTGATTGACATCATTCAAAGCTAAATATCGCAACGCCCGCCAGCTAGCGGCGGAACAAGGGGTTACTGATGCGCGCGTCCTATCTCTTCACCAGCGAGTCCGTGTCCGAAGGCCATCCGGACAAGGTGTGCGACCGGATCTCCGACGAGATCGTCGATCTGTTCTACCGCGAAGGACCGAAAGCCGGCATCGATCCCTGGCAAATTCGTGCCGCCTGCGAAACGCTCGCGACCACCAACAAGGTCGTGATCGCCGGCGAGACCCGCGGTCCCGCATCCGTCACCAACGAGCAGATCGAAGGCGTCGTTCGCGCTGCGATTAAGGACATCGGCTACGAGCAGGAAGGTTTCCACTGGGAGAAGGCGGACATCGAGATCCTGCTGCATCCGCAGTCGGCCGACATCGCGCAGGGCGTCGATGCGCTGCAGCCGGGCGAAGTCAAGGAAGAGGGCGCTGGCGACCAGGGCATCATGTTCGGCTACGCCACCAACGAGACGCCCGATCTGATGCCGGCGCCGATCTTCTACGCCCATAAGATCCTGCGCCTCATCTCGGAAGCGCGGCACTCCGGCCGCGAGAAGGTGTTGGGCCCGGACTCGAAGAGCCAGGTCACCGTGCAGTACGAGAACGGCAAGCCGGTCGGCGTGCGCGAGATCGTGGTGTCGCACCAGCATCTGGTCGAGGACATCTCGTCCAAGCAGATTCGCGACATCGTCGAGCCCTATGTGCGTGAGGCGCTGCCGAAGGATTGGATCACGGCGAAGACCATCTGGCACATCAACCCGACCGGCAAGTTCTACATCGGCGGTCCCGATGGCGATTCCGGCCTGACCGGCCGCAAGATCATCGTCGACACCTATGGTGGCGCGGCTCCGCATGGTGGCGGCGCGTTCTCCGGCAAGGATCCGACCAAGGTCGACCGCTCCGCGGCTTACGCTGCCCGCTATGTCGCCAAGAACATCGTCGCGGCCGGTCTTGCCGACCGCTGCACGCTGCAGCTCGCCTACGCCATCGGCGTGGCGCGTCCGCTGTCGATCTACATCGACACCCACGGCACCGGTAAGGTGTCGGAGGATCAGCTCGAGAAGGCCGCGGCCAAGGCGATGGATCTCACCCCGCGTGGCATCCGCAGCCATCTCGATCTCAACCGTCCGATCTACGCGCGCACCTCCGCCTATGGCCATTTCGGCCGTACTCCCGACAACGAGGGCGGCTTCTCCTGGGAGAAGACCGATCTCGTCGAAGCGCTCAAGCGCGCGGTCTGATCACCGACGACCTTTCGGGGCGCCGCGACAGCGGCGAACCCGGAATTCCTAATCGATCGCATCGAGATTCCGGGCTCGCCCTCCAGGGTGACCCGGGATGACCAATTCAACAACAGGACGCCCGCAATGAACGCGAAGCCCGGCTTCACCGATTACATCGTCAAGGACATTTCGCTCGCCGATTTCGGCCGCAAGGAGCTCTCGCTCGCCGAGACCGAGATGCCCGGCCTGATGGCCACCCGCGAGGAGTACGGCCCGAAGCAGCCGCTGAAGGGCGCGCGTATCGCCGGCTCGCTGCACATGACGATCCAGACCGGCGTGCTGATCGAGACGCTGGCCGCGCTCGGCGCCGACATCCGCTGGGTCTCCTGCAACATCTATTCGACGCAGGACCACGCCGCGGCGGCGATCGCAGCCGCCGGCATTCCGGTGTTCGCCGTCAAGGGTGAGAGCCTTACCGAGTACTGGGACTACACCGCCAAGCTGTTCGACTGGCACGGCGGCGGTCACCCGAACATGATCCTCGACGACGGCGGCGACGCCACCATGTACGTCCATCTCGGTCTGCGCGCCGAGAACGGCGACACCAAGTTCCTGGACAAGCCGGGTTCGGAAGAAGAGGAAGTCTTCTTCGCGCTTCTGAAGAAGCAGCTCAAGGAGAAGCCGAAGGGCTACTTCGCGGAGATCGCCAAGAGCATCAAGGGCGTTTCCGAAGAGACCACCACGGGCGTGCATCGTCTCTATGACATGCAAAAGGCCGGCACGCTGCTATGGCCAGCCATCAACGTCAACGACAGCGTCACCAAGTCGAAGTTCGACAATCTCTACGGCTGCCGTGAATCGCTGGTCGACGGCATCCGCCGCGGCACCGACGTGATGATGTCCGGCAAGGTTGCGATGGTCGCGGGCTTCGGCGACGTGGGCAAGGGTTCGGCCGCCTCGCTGCGCCAAGCCGGCTGCCGCGTCATGGTCTCCGAAGTCGATCCGATCTGCGCGCTGCAGGCGGCGATGGAAGGCTATGAAGTCGTGACCATGGAAGACGCCGCGCCCCGCGCCGACATCTTCGTCACCGCGACCGGCAACAAGGACATCATCACGATCGAGCACATGCGCGCAATGAAGGATCGCGCCATCGTCTGCAACATCGGTCACTTCGACAATGAGATCCAGATCGCGGGTCTGCGTAACCTGAAATGGACCAACATCAAGCCGCAGGTCGACGAGATCGAGTTCCCCGACAAACACCGCATCATCATGCTGTCGGAAGGTCGCCTCGTGAACCTCGGCAACGCGATGGGCCATCCGTCCTTCGTGATGTCGGCCTCCTTCACCAACCAGACGCTGGCGCAGATCGAGCTTTTCGCCAACAACAAGGACGGCAAGTACAAGAAGGAAGTCTACGTGCTGCCGAAATCGCTCGACGAAAAGGTCGCGCGCCTGCACCTTGCCAAGATCGGCGTCAAGCTCACCGAGCTGCGCAAGGACCAGGCCGACTACATCGGCGTCAAGCAGGAAGGTCCTTACAAGTCGGACCATTACCGCTACTGATCCGCTGATCGGATCTATTTTCGATGCAAAGCCCCGGAGCGATCCGGGGCTTTGTTGTCTTGAGCGTGACGCACGCGTCTCCCCGAGGTTGTGTCAGGCCGGTTGCCAGTTGACGAGCAATGATCCCGGTCAGACAATCCTTGGCAGCGGAGAAAACAATGGCTCAAGACCATTTCGACGTGGTGATCGTCGGTGCCGGCCTGTCCGGGATCGGCGCGGGCTATCATCTTCAGACCAAATGTCCGACCAAGAGCTACGTCATCCTTGAGGGACGCGACTGTATCGGCGGCACCTGGGACCTGTTTCGCTATCCCGGCGTCCGCTCCGACAGCGACATGTTCACGCTCGGCTATTCCTTCAAGCCCTGGACCGATCCGAAGGCGATCGCCGACGGCGCGCAAATTCTCAGCTACGTTCGCGAAACCGCAGCCGAGAACGGCATCGAGAAGCACATCCGCTTTCACCATCGGGTCAAGCGTGCGGCGTGGTCGACGAGTGAGGCGCGCTGGATCGTCGAGGCCGAGCGCATCACCGGCGAGGGCGCGGCCGAATTCGTGCGCTTCACCTGCAATTTCCTGTTCATGTGCTCGGGCTATTACAAATACGAGGCGGGCTACACGCCGGAGTTTCCGGGGGTCGCGGATTTCGCCGGCCGCATCGTGCATCCGCAGAAATGGACCGACGACATCGACTGCGCGGGCAAGCGCGTCGTCGTGATTGGCTCGGGCGCGACCGCGGTGACGCTGGTGCCGGAGCTCGCCAAGACGGCCGCGCAGGTCACCATGCTGCAGCGCTCGCCGACCTATGTGGTGTCGCGCCCTGCACAGGATCCCGTCGCCAACAAATTGCGGCGCAATCTGCCGACGCGGCTTGCCTATCACCTGATCCGCTGGCGCAACGTGATGTGGGGGATGTTCTTCTTCCAGCTCAGTCGGCGCCGCCCTGCGAAGGTGAAGGAGCTGGTTCTCAAGGGCATGCAGATTGCGCTTGGTCCCGACTACGACGTCGCGAACCATTTCACGCCGCGCTACAATCCGTGGGACCAGCGGCTCTGCCTCGTGCCGGATGGCGACCTGTTCAAGGCGATCCGCGAGCAGCGCGCCTCCGTAGTCACCAAAGAGATCGACACGTTCACGCACGATGGTATCCGCCTGAAGGACGGCAGCGAGCTTGCGGCGGACATCATCGTGACCGCGACGGGACTGGTGCTCCAGGTGGTCGGCGGTCTTGACATCAGTGTCGACGGCCGCGCCGTCGATTTCGCCAACACGCTGACCTACAAGGGCACGATGTATGCCGACGTGCCCAACATGGCTTCTGCGTTCGGCTACACCAACGCATCATGGACGCTGAAATGCGACCTCACCTGCGAATATGTCTGTCGGCTCATCAACTACATGGACCGGCACAATTTCCGGCAGTGCATGCCACATAATGACGATCCCACGATCACGGCGCAGCCGTCGCTCGATTTCACCTCGGGTTATGTGCAGCGCTCGGTCGCAAAGATGCCGAAGCAAGGCTCGAAGCAGCCGTGGCGGCTCTACCAGAACTACGCGCTCGACATCGTCTCCTTGCGGTTCGGCCGGATCGACGACGGCGTGATGCAATATTCCTGATCGCGACGACCGCGGCGTTCTAAGCCTTGCGCGTGGCAAGCGGCAGGGCAAGATCAATCGCGAGTGCGAGCACCACCGCGCCGCCGCCCAGCGTGAACAAGACGAGATAATCGCCGCCGGTCTGTGCGTAGATCCAGGAGAAGCCGTAGGCCGCGGCCGCCTGGAACAGCGCAAAGCTGGTCGTGGCATGGCTCCATGTCGTGCGCTGCTGCTCGGCAGAATGTGGGACCAGCTCATGGATGCGTCCGAGCACGAGCGGTACGATGCCAGGTGTGAAGCCGCCGACCACCACGCTCGATACGATTAGCGGGAGAGGCGCGGTACTGACGGTCGGGAGCAACACGGCGGCCGCTTCGATCAGGAAGGCGGCGCGCAGCGCCGGTCCAAACCCAGCGCGGTCGCCGAGATGACCGGTGACCAGCGGGCCGACGATTGCGCCAAGGCCATAGAGCACCCAGTAGTGCGATCCCGCAACAATACCCTGGCCGAGGCCGCGCGCGACGAAATCGACGATGAAGACCATGTGCGGCACCAGCGCCACCGCGTTGAGGCCGTATTGGACGAGCAAGCCGCGAGCAGCGGGCGAAGCGTGCTTCGCCCGCTGCGATGACACGGTATCGGCCTTGGCCTCAGCGGGCCAGTTCCACCAGCTCACCAGCGTGAGCGTGCCCGCGAGCACGCCAAGACCATACCAACTCTGTTGCAAGCCTTGCTGCAGCAACAGCGGCACCAGCGTGCCGGATGCGGCGACACCGAGCCCGACGCCCGCAAAGATCACGCCGCCGACGATGCCGCGCCTCGCCGCCGAGATATGCGGCAGAATGACGGAGGCCGCCAGTACCATGATGATTCCGCCGGTGAGCCCCGACAGGAAGCGCCAGGCAAAGAACCAGGTGAACGACACCGGGGTCGAGCTGGCAAAAAAGGAGAGGGTCGCGAGCAACATCATCGCCCGCAAGGCGCGAACGGCGCCGATGCGCGCGGCCACGGTCCGCGCCGCGAGCGCGCCGGCAAGATAGCCGGCCAGGTTCGCTGCACCGAGATAGACGACGTCGAACGGGTCGAACCATTTTGCGGCGATCAGGGCCGGGATCAGCGGCGTGTAGGAAAAGCGCGCGAGGCCAAGCCCGACCAGCGATGCGGACAATCCTGCTACCGCATATCGCCAGGTTTGCTGTGAGGAAGTCTGTGATGTCGAACCCGACCGCTGATGCGATCGGGGGTGGACTTGCTGCTTGGCATCTGCGTCTGTCATGTCGTCCTCGTGCGCGAAGGCGCTAGCGTTCAGTGGCCGGCGCTCTGGCCGCCGTCGACATGCAGGATTTCGCCGGTGACGAAGGAGGCGCCCTCGAGATAGAGCACGGCATCGACGATGTCGGACATCTCGCCCATATGGCCGACGGGATGCAGCGCATCGAGCTGGGCGTGCGTCGCGACGGGATGCATCGGCGACTTGATGATGCCGGGCGACACCGCGTTCACGCGGATACCACGCTTGGCATATTCGATCGCCAGTGACTTCGTCGCGGCGCTCAACCCACCCTTGCTCAGCGAGGCCAGCACCGAGGGCACGTTCGAATTGGCCTGGTCGACCAGCGTCGTCGTGATCTGGACGACGTGGCCGGACCCCTGCTTTTCCATCTCGGCGATGCCAAGCTGCGTGACGTGGAAGAAACCTGCGACGTTGGTGCCCATCACCGCCGCATAATCCTCCGCCGTGTACTGCGTGAACGGCTTTGCGACGAAAATGCCGGCGTTGTTGACCAGCGTGTCGACGCGGCCGAAGCGGGCGACGGCTTGCGAGACCACGCGTTCGGCGGTGCTCCGGTCGGCGATGTCGCCGGCAATGGCGAGGACGTCTTCGTCGCCCGACGGCTTGATGGAGCGCGCCGTCGCGACGACGCGATAGTTGCGATCGCGAAAACCCCGGACCAGGGCGGCGCCAATACCCTGCGAAGCACCGGTGATGATGGCAACCTTCTGTTCGATACCCATGATGGGCTCCTGTTGTTGGCTTTCAGAACCTGCGCCAGCAGCGGCTGGCTTAGCCTATGAGGTACGCCGCAGCGGGCCGGCTGCGAATACGCGCTGTCCGGCAGACACTCTTTCGCGGCGCGAACGAATGCCGGGCGGGCTCCCGGCGGTGGTTGTCGCGGCAGGAGCGAACGCCTAGCTTCCAGTCTGACCTCGATGGGCTGGCGGGAAACGTATGGATCGTCTGGACGCGATGAAGGTGTTTGTCCTTGCGGTGGACGAGGGCAGCCTCGCGGCCGCGGGCCGCAAGCTCGGCCGTTCGCCGGCGGCGGTCAGCCGCGCCATTGCTTTCCTGGAGCAGCGGGTCGGTGCCGAGCTGCTGCACCGGACCACACGCTCCATCAAGCTGAGCGAGGAGGGCGAGCGCTATGTCGCGGTCTGTCGCCGCGTGCTCACCGAGTTGGAGGAGGCCGACGACATCGCGGCCGGGCCGCGCACGGCCCCCCGCGGCCTGCTCACGATCACTGCGCCTGTGGTGTCGGGTGAGATGGTGCTGCGGCCGATCCTCGATGCGTTTCTCGACGCCTATCCGACCGTCTCGGCAAAACTCCTGCTGTTCGATCGCGCGGTCAATCTGATCGAGGAGGGGGTCGACGTCGCGCTTCGCATCGGTCATCTCGCGGATTCGGCAATGGTCGCGATGCGGGTCGGTGAGATCAGCCGCGTCGTGGTAGCATCACCGCGCTATCTGAAGCAGCACCCGCGCATCACCGAGCCCGGCGACCTCGCCAAGCACTAGATCGTCGCGATGGCCCACCTTCCCAATTCCTGGACCTTTGCACCGCAGGCGGGGTCGTCGGCCGCCCGCACGGTGCAGTTCACGCCGCGGCTCGTCGTCAACAGCACCTACGCGGCAGTGGCCTCGGCCGTCGCCGGCCGTGGTGTGGCGCGCATGTACTCGTATCAGGTGGGCGAGCAGGTCGCGCGCGGCGAACTCGAGATCGTCCTGCCCGGCCACGAGGATCCCGAGATGCCCGCGCATTTGATCTGTCCGCAGGGCCGGCTCTCGGTGCCGAAGGTGCGGACCTTCACGGAATTTGCGGTGCCGCGGCTGAAGAAGCAGTTTGCTCGGCTCAAGAACGGCATCACCGCCCGGTGAGCCGCTGCGCGCACGGGCAATGCGTTGTTTTGCGTATACGGCGGGTCGGGTGAATCGGCCATGTTGCCCGAACGGTTAACGCCGGATTAACCGCGGAGTCCTAGCCTGTCTCGGCCGGGGTTACTTGCAAGGCCGAGGTGAGCCCAATGGAAGCCCAGAGAATCGCGGTCGACGCCGTCGTCGCGTTGACCGATTGCGACCGCGACGCCGTCATCGCGTTCATCCGCCGCCTGTATCTTGCCGGCGTCACCGACCCCAAGCGCCTGACCTTCAAGGGCCTCCAGGCGCTGTCACGGCCTGATTCGGCTCGGTTCGGCCTCAAGTTCCCCGCCCTGATCTCCGGAGCGTGATTGCAACCCACCGGCGAATATCTTGCCGCTCGGGCCGCGTCGGGATAGATCACGTCCCCGGTTGAATCATCGGGGAACGGGGGAGATGTTAAAACAGCTTTTTGCGCCGCAACTCGTCATTCTCTATGTGCTGGCGGCATCGACGATCTACGTTCATTTCCGCGGCAAGCAGCGACTGCGCTTAGCGCGCCCGCTCGGGGACCACTCCACCTATCTCGCGCCCTACAATGTGCTGATGTACGCGGGCTCGGCGGTGCCGAACAAGCCGGTGATCCCGGTGGAGCAGTTTCAGGAGCTGAAAGCCCTCAGCGAAAATTGGGAGACCATTCGCGACGAGGCCGTTCGCCTGTTCGACGAAGGCTTCATTCGCGCGGCGGCGAAGAACAACGATTGGGGCTTCTATTCGTTCTTCAAGAGCGGCTGGAAACGCTTTTACCTGAAATGGTACGATGACTTCCTGCCCTCGGCGCGCACGCTGTGCCCGAAGACGGTGGAGCTGCTCAACTCCATTCCGAGCGTGCATGGTGCGATGTTTGCGATGCTGCCGCCGGGCGGCAAGCTCGGCGCCCACCGCGATCCCTTTGCCGGTTCGCTGCGCTATCACCTCGGCCTTGTCACGCCGAACTCGAACAAGTGCCGCATCCTGGTCGACGGCGTCGAATGCGTCTGGCGCGACGGTGAGGCCTTCATGTTCGACGAGACCTTCATCCACAGTGCGGAGAATGCCACCGACGTCAACCGCATCATCCTGTTTTGCGACGTCGAGGGCGCCGATGAAATACGGCTTCATGACCGCGATCAACCGTTGGGTCAGCCACCACATCGTCAAGGCCTCTGCAACCCAGAACGTCGACGGCGAGAGCGTCGGCCTGCTCAACAAGGTGTTCGGCAAGCTCTACGAGATCCATCTTGCGAGCCGCAAGGTCAAGGAATGGAATCGCAACGTCTACTACACGCTCAAATATTCGCTGACGGCGCTGATCCTCGGTCTCATCGTGCTGTCGGCATTGCGGTGATCGCCTTTAGTGACGGTGCTTGTGTTCTTCGGAGCCATCAGGGCGTTGGTAACCGCGCAGCTCCGCGTATCGCTGCATTTGGCTCTGATCGAGCAGGGGCGGTTGTCGATAGATGGTATTTGAGGTGGCTTTCGCGGAGCAGTGCCTGGGTTTCCGAAATGGCAACGAGGGCTGCCTTGAGTGAGTCCGATGTCACGACGCGGGCGGAGAAGAGGCGGTCCAACTCCGTTTCCTGCTCGACCAGCTTGTTACCTAGCGGGACCGCCTCTTGCTTCATGGCATCGAAGAGGCGCTGAACCCGGATGCGCTGATCCGCAGTCAAATCAAGCCGATCACCGAGCTCGAGAACATGGCTCGGACCGGGATATCCATTGAGCTCGGCGGCAAGTGCCAGGCCCATGCCACGTCCGACTCGCAGATCGTCGATCTGCTGCGGCGACAGCGCCTTGATGGGGCGATGCTCAAGACCGGCATAGGGCTGAACGGACTGCGCGCTGGCAACGTTGCACGAGACGATAAGCGTGGCTGCAAGCAGGAGAAGGCGTCTCATGAGTCTGGCTCCATGAAATCGGCCCGGCTGGTCGATCGATCTCCACCGGTGCTCTCCACATATCTTGCTGGACGGTTCGCCTCATGGCAACAAAGATTGCCGCGATTGAGTTGCCGAACATGGAGCAGACGATGGCCTCCTTGCCGACCGCGAATACCGAGATCACGCAGTTCTTTCGCCACTGGCTGGACACCTTCGCGGGCTATGTCCGCGACGTCGACTATGCTTCGGCGCGGCCGCTTTTCCATCCGGAAGTGCTGGCCTTTGGCACGCACAATGACGTCATTCCCGGCCTCGACCAATGGGTCACCACGCAATGGGACAACGTGTGGCCGAAGACGTCCGACTTCCGTTTCGTCATCAACCAGGCCTCGGTCCTGGCATCGTCCGATGGCACGATAGCGACCGTGGTCGTGCCGTGGACGAGCACCGGCTATCATCCCGACGGCAGCGCGTTTCCGCGTCCCGGCCGGGCCACGATGGTGTTTTCAAGACATGGCGATGGTTGGCTGTGCGTGCATTCGCACATGTCGCTCAATCGGGGTGTGCCGCAGACAAGCCACGCCAATCGGCCGGTGAAGGCTTGGTAGTGCCGCCGGGCTTGCGGGCCGACTAAAGTTTTACCCTCTCATTCCAGCTCGGTTGGAACCCTTGGAACCCAATGTCGTTTTTTTCAGCAACAATAACAGGTGAAACCACGCAAGCGGGGGCCTATCTGAGGATGCGCTCCCATGGCAACCCTTGATCTCGACGCCACCCGACTTACCGCCCCCGAGCATCAGCGCCAGCTTCGCCGCGCCGTGATCGCCTCCACAATCGGCACCGCGATCGAGTGGTATGACTTCTTTCTTTACAGCACCGTCACGGGTCTGGTTTTCGCAAAGCTCTTCTTCCCTCACTCAGATCCCTGGGTCGGCACGCTGGAGGCGTTTGCGATCTACGCGGTCGGATTCGCCGCGCGGCCCGTCGGCGCGGCAATCTTTGGCCATTATGGCGACCGCGTCGGACGTAAATCCACGCTGATCGCGACCTTGCTCTTGATGGGACTGGCGACCGCTGCGGTCGCCGTGGTGCCGACCTATGCCAGCATCGGTATCTGGGGCGCCGTGATCCTGACCGTGCTGCGGTTCATTCAGGGCGTCGGAGTCGGTGGTGAGTGGGGCGGCTCGGTACTGATGTCGATGGAATGGGCGCGCAACGACCGATCCCGTGGATTGATCGCATCATGGCCGCAGTTCGGTGTGCCCTGCGGGCTTTTCCTGGCCAATCTTGCCGTGCTGGTGTTCAGCCAGATGGCGGGTGATCAGTTCCTGGCATGGGGCTGGCGTATTCCCTTCGCGCTCAGCATCATCCTGGTCGGCGTGGGCCTCTATATCAGGCTCGGCATTCTCGAAACCCCGGTGTTCTCTAGGCTCGTGGCCGAACGCCAGGTCGATCGCACGCCGATGCTCACGGTGATCCGGGAATACCCGAAGGAGATTCTACTGTCTGCGTTTGCGCGCATGTCGGAGCAGGCGCCGTTCTACATCTTCACGGCCTTCGTGTTCTCCTATGGCATCGGCACCCTGCACGTATCGCGCGATTTCCTGCTGACCGCGGTGCTCTCGGCCTCGGTGCTGTCGTTCGTGTCGATCCCGCTGTGCGGACATATCTCCGATCAGATCGGCCGCAAGAACATGTATATGCTCGGCGCTGCCGTGACGGGCATCTTCGGCTTCGTCTATTTCGCCCTGCTCAATACGGGGTCGCTGACCATCATCTTCCTCGCGATCATCCTGTCGCTGATTCCGCACGACATGCAGTATGGACCGCAAGCCGCCTTGATCGCCGAGAGCTTCACCGGACGCCTGCGCTACAGCGGCTCCTCGCTAGGCTATCAGCTCGCATCCGTGATCGCCGGCGGCCCCGCACCGCTGATCGCTACCTGGCTGTACGGCACGTTCCACTCGGCGACCGCGATCGCGGTCTACATCGCGATTTGCGCGGTCGTGACGCTGGTGGCGACCGCGATGATGACCGATTACACGGGAAAGGACATCAACGCCGCGGGGGCGTACGAGCGGCGAACTTGAATCCGCAAAAAAGCCCCGGACGCGATGCCCGGGGCTTTGCTGTCCCGTGATCTCGAGCCCAGCCTTATTCCGGCTGACCGATGCTCACCTTCAGCGTGCCGACGCCGACGACGCCGCATTCGAGCCTGTCGCCGGGCTGGAGCTGCGACACGCCGGCCGGCGTGCCCGTCATGATGATGTCGCCGGCGGCGAGCTTCACCTGCTGCGAGAGCTGCCAGATGATCTCGGGCACGTTCCAGATCAGCTCGGTGAGGTCGCCCTTCTGCGCTTCCTTGCCGTTGACCGTGAGCCAGATCTTGCCCTTGGCGGGGTGGCCGATCATCGATGCCGGCTGCACTGCGGAGCAGGGCGCCGAATAATCGAACGACTTGCCGACCTCCCACGGACGCTCCTTCTTGCGCGAGGCGATCTGCAGGTCGCGGCGGGTCAGGTCGATGCCGACGGCATAGCCGTAGACATGGTCGAGCGCTTTCTCGGCGGGAATGTTGAGGCCGCCGCTCTTCATTGCGACGATCAGCTCGACCTCGTGATGGAGATCCTTGGTCAGCGGCGGATAGGGAATGGTGGCGCCGTCGGGCACCAGCATGTCGGCGTGCTTGGCGAAGAAGAACGGCGGGGCGCGCTCGTCATTGCCCATCTCGCGGATGTGCTCGAGATAGTTGCGGCCGACGCACCAGATGCGGCGCACGGGATAACGGCCGCTTTCCCCGACGACGGGAAGCGAAGCCTGGGTCGGAAGCGGGATGACGTAGGAGGCGGCGTTCATGGTGCGATCTCGCTGCTCTTGAGGTGAAGGGAACTCTATGCGGTTGCGCTGATCGGCGCCAGAGCACCGGCGTCGTGATGCTGCAGGCGGAAGAACGAGGCGTAGCGGCCGCCGCGGCGGAGCAGCTCGTCGTGCCGGCCCTGCTCGACGATCTCGCCGCCCTCGACCACCAGGATCGCATCGGCGTGCATGATGGTGTGCAGGCGGTGCGCGATCACGATGGTGGTGCGGTTCTGGCAGAGATGCTCGATCGCCTCCTGCACCTGCCGCTCGGACTCGGAATCGAGCGCGGCGGTGGCTTCGTCAAGCAGGATGATCGGCGCGTTCTTGATCAGCGCGCGCGCAACCGCGATGCGCTGGCGCTGGCCGCCGGACAGCTGCGTGCCGTGCTCGCCGACGGGCGTGTCGTAGCCGAGCGGGAAGCCCATGATGAAATCATGCGCGCAGGCCGCCTTGGCGGCGTCGATGATCTGGTCTTCGGTCGCGCCGGCGCGGCCGAACGCGATGTTGCTGCGGATGGTGTCGCGGAACAGATAGACGTCCTGACCGACATAGGCGGTCTGGGCCCGCAGCGATTTTCGCGAGACCGCGCCGATCGACTGGCCGTCGATCACGATGTCGCCTTGCGTCACCTCGTAGAAGCGCAGTAGCAACCCCAGCACGGTCGATTTGCCGCCGCCGGACGGGCCGACCAGCGCAGTGACCTTGCCGGGCTCGGCAACAAAGCTCATACGGTTGAGCACGGTCTCACCGTTGCGATAGGAAAAGCTGACGTCGCGCAGCTCGATGCGCGCAGTCGACAGTTTCAGCGCCGGCTTGTCGTCGTCGGAATGCTCGCTCGCGGGGCTGTCGACGACTTCCAGCAGCATGCGGGCACCGACGAGTTGGCTGTTGAGGTCGATGTTGAGCCGCGCCAGCCGCTTGGCCGGCTCGGTCGCCATCAGGAACGCGGTCATGAAGGAAAAGAACGCGCCGGGCGTGGCGTTGAGGGCGACTACGCTATAGCCGCCGTAAAGCAAACAGCCGGCGACCGCGAAGCCGCCGAGCATCTCCATCAGCGGATTGGAGCGGTTGGCGACGCGGGCCATCTTGTTGGCGTTGCGCTCGACGATCGCGATGTTCTCGTCGATGCGGTTCTGCATGGTGTCTTCGAGCGTGAACGCTTTCACCGTGCGGATCCCCTGCAGCGATTCCTGCATCGTCTCCAGGATGTCGGCGGTGCCGGTGAACTGGTTGTAGGCGAGGCCCTTGATGCGCTTGACCAGCTTGCGCAGCACCAGCATTGCCGGCGGCACGGCGACGAGGCCGATGAACGACATCACCGGATCCTGCCACACCATCACGCCGATCATGGCGAGCAACATCATGAGGTCGCGCCCGACCGCATTGACCAGCATGTTGAGGACGTCGGTGATGGACTTGGCGCCGGCCGTCAGCCGCGCCAGGAATTCCGACGAATGCCGCTCGGAGAAGAATCCGACGCTCTCGCGCATCAACTTGGCGAACAGCTGGCGCTGGTTGGTGGCGAGGATGGCGTTGGAGATCTTGGTCAGGATCACCATGTGGCCGTAAGTCGCCACGCCCTTGATGAAGAGCAGGATCACGGTGATGCCCGAGAACATCGCGATGCCCGGGATGTTCTTGTCGACATAGGCCTGGTTGATGACCTGGCCGAGCACGTAGGTCGCGCCCGCGGTCGATCCGGCGGCAAGCGCCATCAGCGCGAAGGCGACGAGGTAGCGCCGCCAGTAGATGATCCCCTGTTCCGTGACCAGGCGGCGAATCAGCACCGCTGCCGCATAGGGATCGTCGGTGATTTTCTTTGGAAACTGAGCCATCCGCAGTCCATTGACGGCACAGGAATAAGCCTGCCCGCGCGTCAGGGATCGAACGGCCTCTGTGCCCGCTAAGCCAGCGCTTTTCAAGCCCAATTAAGGGCTTGCGCTGGAATGGAATCTAGGCCGAGGCGGCCTGGCGGAGCTCGCCGTGACGCTCGCGGAACAGCTTGTCCTCCCATGCCAGCGCGTGCGCTGCGATGGTCTCGAGGTCGTCGTATTGCGGCTTCCAGTCGAGCAGGCTGCGGATGCGGCTGGTGTCGGCGACCATGGTCATGATGTCGCCGGGCCGGCGCGGGGCGTATTGCACGGCGAAGCTGCGGCCCGAGACACGGCGCACCGCGTCGATGGTCTCCAGCACCGAGTAGCCGCGGCCATAGCCGCAATTGAGCGTCGTCGAGGCGCCGCCGTTGCGCAAATAAGCGAGCGCCGAGCGATGCGCCTGCGACAGGTCCGTGACATGGATGAAGTCGCGGATGCAGCTGCCGTCCTGGGTCGGATAGTCGGTGCCGAACACGTCGATCTTGGCGCGCTGGCCGGTCGCGGCTTCCACCGCGATCTTGAGCAGGTGCGTGGCGCCGACGGTGGCCAATCCAATGCGCGCCTGCGGATCGGCGCCGGCGACGTTGAAATAGCGCAGGGTGACGTACTGCATGCCGTAGGCGGCGGCGACGTCGTGCAGCATGATCTCGGTCATCAGCTTCGACGAACCGTAGGGCGACAGCGGCCGTGTCGGCGCATGCTCGGGCACCGGCACCAGATCCGGATCGCCGTAGACCGCCGCGGTCGAGGAGAAGATGAAGCGGTCGATGCCGCGCTTGACCGCGACATTGAGCAGGTTGCGCGCGGTCGTGAAATTGTTGCGGTAATAGCCGAGCGGATCACGCATCGAATCCGGCACGACGACCGAGCCCGCGAAATGGATGATGCTCTCGATGTTGTGCTGGGCGATCACGCCCTCGAGCAGGTTCTCGTCGCCGGCATCGCCAATGAACAGCGGCACGCCTTCGGGCAGATAGGCCGAGAAACCGGTGGAGAGATCGTCGATCACGACGACGTCCTCGCCGGCTTCCGCCAGCGCCAGAACCGTGTGGCTTCCGATATAGCCGGCACCGCCGGTGACAAGCACAGTCATGATCTCACCCGTCTTCGATCAACGCTCCAAGCTAACGTTTACGTGGTGAAGAGTGGGTATCGGCGCGGCTGAACTGGTCACTATGCTTAATGTTGCGTATAGGAACTTTCGAAACGGAGCGTGGCGTGGCGAATTCCCCAGGCGATCTCGAAGTGATCGTGCCAAATCTGCACAGGCGCTATTCGGGGGTCACCGCGACCAACCGGATGGTGGCGCCGCGGCTGGCAAAGCTGTTTCGCGCCGCGTGGTTCGGCTCCGACGCGCCGGAGGGGATCGCGCGCCTGAACGGTGCCGATCTCCTGAGATTGTGGCGCCGCAGCGCGCCGCTGATCTGGCACGCGCGCCGCAACAACGAGATGATCGCGGGCGTGCTGTTGCGCGCGCTCGGCTGGCCGCTCAAGCTCGTCTTCACCTCGGCGGCACAGCGCCATCATAGCTGGATCACGCGCTGGCTGATCCGGCGCATGGACGCGATCATCGCGACATCAGATCTTTCGGCCTCGTTCCTGAAGGTGAAGGCGACGGTGATTCCGCATGGCGTCGACACCGCCGTCTATGCGCCGCCGCTCGACCGCACTGCTGCCTTCGCGGAAACCGCGTTGCCGGGCCGCTACGCGATCGGCTGCTTCGGCCGGGTACGCGCGCAGAAGGGCACCGATGTGTTCGTCGATGCGATGTGCCGCTTGCTGCCGCGCTATCCGGATTTCACCGCAATCATCGTCGGCCAGGTCACACCCGAGCAAGCCGTTTTTGCAAACGACCTGAAGAAGCGGATCGAGGCCGCCGGTCTGCAATCGCGCATCGTCATCACTGGCGAGCTACCGATCGAAGACGTGCAGCGCTGGTATCAGCGGCTGACCATCTACGCCTTCACCTCGCGCAACGAAGGTTTTGGCCTGACATTGATCGAGGCGATGGCGGCCGGCAGCGCGCTGGTCGCCGCGCGCGCCGGGGCGGCCGAACTCGTGGTCGAGGATGGCGTGACCGGCGTGCTGATCCCGACCGGTGATGCGGACGCGCTGGCTGCAGCGGTCGAACCGCTGATGCGTGACGTGGCCGCCGCGATTGCTATGGGCGAGCGCGGGCGGGCACGGGTGCTCGAACGGTTCAGCCTCGATGCGGAGGCGTCACGGATCGGGGACGTCTATCGGCCGCTGCTTTGAGCATCGCCTTCAGGGCAGCAAACAAAAAATCGCGAAAACAACCCCATGCACAGTAGCCGAGGCCAACGAAATCAATGGCTTGGCCGGCATCCCGAAGCTGCGGATTTTACGAAGTCGATTTGACTCATCGGGCAAAACACCGGTATGATGTCATCGTCGGCGTAGCCTCGACGGCCCTCAGGTCGAAGCCCGCATCCCCACCTCACCCAGCACCCGCTGCGCAATCTCCACCACCTCGCTCGCCGCGATATCTCGCATGCAGCGGTGGTCGTTCATCTTGCAGATCGTGCTCTGGCAGGGTTGGCAGGAGAGCACGCTCTTGTCCTGCACCACGGTCGCGGCGAGGCCGTTGAGGGGGGCCCAGAGATAGGGGCTGGTCGGCCCGAAGATGCCCATGGTCGGCGTGCCCAGGGCGGCTGCGATGTGCATCAGGCCGGAATCGTTGGAGATCGCGACGCCGGCTGCAGCCATGGCCAGCACGCCGTTGCGCAGATCATTGCCGGTGAGGTCCCGGACCCCCGGGCCGCCGGCCCCGACGATCTCCTGGGCCAGGCCCTTTTCCCCGGGGCCGCCGACAACCCAGACCTCAAGGCCGCGCTCGGCCAGCAAGCGGGCGGCCTCGGGATAGTAGGTCCAACGTTTTGAGACGCCGACCGAGCCGGGGGCCAGGGCCACCGCGGCGCCGGCGCTGAGGCCATTGGCCTGCCGCCAGCGGACGATGTCCTCGGCCTGAACCCGCAACTGCGGCACCGGCCATTCCGGAGGCAGCGGGGCGCCATCGGGCTGGGCGAGGGCGGCGTTCTTGTCGATGAAGCGGGGCAGCTTCTTTTCGCCCCAGCGCCAGCGATTGAGCAGGCCGAACCGGAACTCGCCGACGAAGCCGACCCTTTCCGGAATGCCGGCCAAAGCGGGCGCAATGGCGGCCTTCCAGGTCCGGGGCAGCACCAGGGCGGTGCCGTAGTTCCGCTCGCGCAGGAGCTTCGCCAGGCCGAGCTGGCGGCCCACGGCGAGCCGGCCGCGCGGCAGGTCCCAGACGATCGCTGCGCGCACGCCCGGCATGTAATCGACCAAGGGCGCACATAGGGAGGTCGTGAGCAGATCGACCGGCCGGTTCGGCCAGCGCTCATTCAGGACCCGCACGACGGTGTGATTCCGGACGAAATCGCCGATCCACATGTAGGGGACGATCAGGATCGGGCGCGTGTCGCCCCGATCTGCCTCCCCACTAAATTGCGAATCTTGGTTCATTCGTTAAAAAGGCCGGGGTGCGCTGATGTGGCGGTTCGGTTAGCCGCTCCGGGCCGGCAGGTAAAGCCGGCTGAGTGGCAATCCCAAAACCGCTTACACTTTGGCGGATCATGCGCTAGGGCAGAACCGGGCCGCAAAACTTCGGGCAGGCGGAAAAACTTCGGGCAGGCGGAATCTGGCAGGGAAGTTGGAATGTTGCTGGTGACCGGCGGGGCCGGTTTTATCGGATCGAATGTCGTCGCCGCGCTGAACGAGGCCGGCCGCAGCGACGTGGTCGTCTGCGATTTCCTTGGCAACGAGGGCAAATGGCGCAACCTCGCCAAGCGGCAGCTTTTGGATATCGTGCCGCCGGCTGAGCTGCCGGACTGGCTGCGGGGCCGCAAGCTCGATGCCGTGATCCATCTCGGGGCGATTTCCGCGACCACCGCGACCGACGGCGACCTGGTGTTCGAGACCAATTTCCGCCTGTCGATGCGCCTCCTGGACTGGTGCACGGCGAATGCGGTGCCGTTGATCTACGCCTCCTCGGCGGCGACCTACGGCGACGGCGAGGCAGGATTTGACGACGATGCCTCGGTCGCTGCGTTGAAGAAACTGCGCCCGATGAACCTCTACGGCTGGAGCAAGCACCTGTTCGATCTTGCCGTCGCCGAGCGCGCTGCGAACGGCGAGAAGCTGCCGCCGCAATGGGCCGGACTGAAGTTTTTCAACGTGTTCGGCCCCAACGAATACCACAAGGGCTCGATGATGAGCGTTCTGGCGCGCCGCTTCGACGACGTCAAAGCGGGCCGCGTCGTGCAATTGTTCAAGTCGCATCGCGAGGGCATCGCCGACGGCGATCAGCGCCGCGATTTCATCTATGTCGACGACGTCGTGCGCGTGATCATGTGGCTGCTGGCAACGCCCTCGGTGTCCGGGTTGTTCAATGTCGGCACCGGCAAGGCACGCAGCTTCAGGGACCTGATGTTGGCGGCTTATGCTGCGCTCGGCGCCGGCCCCAACATCGAATACGTCGACATGCCCGAGCAGATCCGCGGCAGCTACCAGTACTTCACCCAGAGTGAGGTCGATCGCCTCCACCGCGCCGGCTACAATGGCGGTTTCATGACGCTCGAGGACGCGGTGAAGGCCTATGTCGGGGATTATCTCGACCGGCCCGACCGCTTCCGCTGAGGTCCATCGCCATGCCGACGCCCATTCTCGATTTCGATGCCCTCGCGCAAGCCATCTCAGGCTGCACGGTGCTGTGCATTGGCGACATCATGCTGGACGAGTTCGTCTATGGCGAGGTGTCGCGGATATCGCCGGAGGCGCCGGCGCCTGTCATAGCGGCCCAGCGCAGCGAGATCCATATCGGCGGCGCCGGCAATGTCGCGCGCAACGTCGCCGCGCTCGGCGCGCGCTGCATCTTCGTCGGCCTCGTCGGCGAGGACGAGGCGGGCAGGCAGCTCGCCTCGACGCTTGCGGAGCAGGACGCAATCGAAAGCGTGCTGGTGTGCGATCCCTCGCGTCCGACCACGCGAAAAGTGCGTTTCGTCTCCGAGCATTTTTCCACGCATATGCTGCGTGCGGATTGGGAGCAGGCACAGCCTGCTTCCGATACGATCGAGACCAAGCTGATCGAAGCAATCCTGCCGCAGATCGCGCGCGCCGACATCGTGCTGCTGTCCGACTACGCCAAGGGCGTGCTGACCGCCCGCGTCATCCGCCACACCATCGACGCCGCGCGAAAACTCGGTAAGCCCGTGATCGTCGATCCCAAAAGCCTAAACTGGGCGATCTATCGCGGCGCGACGCTGCTCACGCCCAATCGCAAGGAATTTTCGGAAGCGACCCGAAGCCGCGCCGACACGCCGCAGAGCATCGTCGATGCCAGCGAGGACGTGATGCGGCTCGCCGATTGCGAAGCGATCCTGGTCACCCAAGGCGAGCACGGCATGACGCTGGTGCCGCGCAACGGCGAGGCCGTTCACGTTCCGGCGTTTCCGGTCAAGGTGCGCGACGTCTCCGGCGCCGGCGACACCGTTGCCGCGGCGCTCGCGGTGTCGCTGGCCACGGGCGCGGACTGGGACACGGCGCTGCGCATGGCCAGTGCCGCGGCCGCCGTCGCCGTCGGCAAGCAGGGCACCGCCAGCGTGAGTGCGGCCGAGCTGAAACGAAAAATATTGCCGCATGCCTATCTCGCGGCCGAGGAGAAGATCGTGCTCGAGCCCGGCGCGCTCGACGCGCAGCTCGCGGAATGGAAGAAGCAAGGCCAGCGCGTCGGCTTCACCAATGGCTGCTTCGACATCCTGCATCCCGGCCACGTCAAGGTGCTGACAGCGGCGCGCTCCGCCTGCGACCGCCTGATCGTGGGGCTGAACAGCGACGCCTCGGTACGGCGGCTGAAGGGCGCCGACCGCCCCGTTCAGGACGAGCGAGCGCGTGCGGAAGTGCTGGCGGCGCTCGAAGCCGTCGATCTCGTCGTTATTTTCGATGAGGATACGCCGATCGACCTGATCACCCGCATCAAGCCGAGCGCGCTGATCAAAGGGGGCGATTACACCCGCGAGCAGGTGGTCGGCCATGAGGTCGTCGAGGCCGCGGGCGGGACCGTGGTGCTGGTCGACATTCTCCAAGGCTTCAGCACGACGGCGCTGGTTCATCGCGCGCGGGGAGAGGGCAAGTGACGACGCTCGCCGGGGCGACGACCGGCCAGGTGCTGTGGCGGCGTCTGCGCAGTCCGGCGGCCTGGTCCGAGACGGTCGATCTGTTTGCGATCCTGACTGCGGCCTCGCTACCATGGTCGACGTCGCTTGCGGCGATATTCAATGTCCTGATGCTGCTCTGCATGGTGCCGTTCCTCGACGTCCGTGAGTTCCTGCAATCGCTCAAGCGTCCGATCTGTGCGGCGCCGATTGCGCTAGTCCTGCTCGCGCTGGTCGGGACGCTGTGGTCGGACGCGGCCTGGGGGGCGCGCTTCTACGCGGTCAATCCGACCGTCAAGCTGCTGGTGCTGCCGATCCTGTTCTATCATTTTGCGCGCTCGCCGCGCGGACATTGGGTGTTTGTCGCCTTCCTGGTGTCCTGCGCGCTGTTGTCGGTGATGTCCTGGCTCGTCGCCTTCTACCCAGACCTCGCGCTCAAATCCGACCGCGTCGAGCGCGGCATCTTCGTCAAGAACTACATTGACCAGAGCCAGGAGTTCACGCTGTGCGCGGTCGCGCTCGCCTATTCAATCGTGCAGTTGCTGCGCCAGAAGCGCTACTGGATCGCCGCGCTGCTCACGGCGCTTGCGCTCGCCTTCTTCGTCAACATGGTGTTCGTGGTGGTATCGCGCACCGCGCTGCTCACCATTCCGATCCTGTTCGGTGTGTTTGCGTTACTTCATCTGAGATGGCGCAGCATCGCGATCATCTCCGCCGCCCTGCTCGCGGGCGCGGTTCTCGCCTGGCAGGCCTCGCCGCAATTGCGCAAGACCGCCGACAGCTTTGCCAGCGACTACACGCGCTATGTCGAAAAAGGCGCGCCGACCTCGGCCGGCTTGCGGCTCGAAT